>JBIKVR010000134.1:0-5863 GCA_044356735.1 Prochlorococcaceae cyanobacterium | reverse complement strand
CTGGGATGACCTGCTGGCGCTGTTGTTGCAGCGGCGCTTTTTGTCGCTGTCGATCGTGAATGTATATGAGTTTGTGATCGACGCCCTGGAGAGCGATGCAATCAAGGCCACAGTGCGGCAGATCTTGCATGAGGAATACCCGCGCAATACCCGCGGCATGCCACTGGCCTCCCATTGCGAATTGCTGTTTCGCGACCTGCTGCATCTGGGCGCCAGCCGCGAGCAGATACTCAGCACCCGCGAATCCGTTGACACGCAGCAGGTGCGTTTGGCCAGCCTAGAAGCGTTGCGGAATTGCCTGGGCCAGCCCTACAGCGACCTGGCCTTGATTGCCTTTTTGCGTTTCTGGGCCGAGGTGTTGGTGTCGGTGGAGTACGAGTGCCTCTGGCCGCGCCTCTCGGAACGCTTGGCCCATGGTCCGGCGGCGCTGGGAGTGCGATCCGAATTTTTTTATTACCACATGATTCACGATCGCCGCCAATCAGATATCGGCACTGATCAACTCCTGGGCGGCCTCACCCACTCCCAGGAACTGGCCCGCCACATGGCCGATCTAATTGCCAGCGAGGACGCCCTTCAGGTCGCCATCAGCCAGGTGGAGCGGGCCTGGGCGCTGAAGGATCGCTTCTACCAGCAGTTCCTGCCCCTGCTGGCCACCAGCTAACGAACGCTGTGACAGCTGGGTCTTGGGGTAGCCGGCATGTCTGGAGCGATTGGCGGGATTCGTGAGGGCCATGTCATGCCGGTTCGTAGGTGGCGGCAAAGATATCGGGCTTACAGGGGTATAGCTCTCCCTGCACGCCTCGGATGATCCAGTCGCCCCAGTTGATGCGATGGATGCCCTCCAGGGTCACGATCTCCAGCTCGTCGGTTGGGTTTTCGCCAAATGGCATCGTGCGCTGCAGCGTGCCTGCCTTGTTTGGCTCTCCGTTCCAGGCGTTAGTCAGCCATGCTGGCCAATCGCTGTTGTTTATGTGGCGCTCGTGCGTCATCTGGAACGCTTCGATCACCACGGGTTTCTTGCGGTACTGAAGTTGCATCACGATCCTTCCTGTCGCCAGTGTTGCGCGGGTGCTGGCCAGCCCTGTCATAGACAGATCTGCCCTGGCGGACGCCCAGCCTATGGCCACCGATGCATCTGACAGCCTGCTGGCTCAACTTCTATCGCCAGCCACTAGTTGCATGTTGGCTATGCTGATTGGAATCTTATGCCGAACTTGCCGCCGATACGCAAGTTCGCTCCGCCATCCCGCCGCCAATGCCTTCTTGGCCTAGTGGATCAGCTCGATCAACAGGATCAGCTCGATCAATAGAATTGCCGCCTTCTATGAGGCCCCAAACCCAGACCAATGCCGCCGCCGCCCGCGAGGCAGGCCTGAACATCTGGATCGTGGGCCAGGGCGGCGCTGTTTCGTAACTGGGCCTGTCAGGCTGGGGTCTATTCCTGCGCCACCGATGGCAGGCGGCTACACCATCGTTTTGGCACTGGAGGGGCAGCTGCGTCTTGATGACCAGCCGGCCTTCCATGAAGCCGTCGCCCTGGCCCAGCGTCAGGGAGGCGGCCAGCTGGTGGTGCTGGCCAGCCGGCCGGTCGGCCAACGGCTGCGGGGGCCCCACCAAAGGCGGCTGGAAGCCCAGGCCCTGGCCTCATTGCGGGCCCGCCTGGCCGTAGAAGCCATCCCCCTGCTGCATTTTCCGCAGCAGTCCAGGGAGGAGGCGCTCACCGCGATGCGCCCGCTGCTGCGGCCCGCTGCGGTGTTCTGCTGCCAAGAGAGCCGGCTCTTCTCCGACTGGCCGCTGGCGGCCGCCAATTTCCCCAGGGTGTTTTCGGATTTTCGGCGGCGGTTGGAGCGATCTCCAGATCCACCGCTGCCGCCGCCGGATTTGAGCGGTTTGGGCGGTGCCGGGCAACACTTGCCGGCGACCTGGCTGCAGCCAGCACCAGCCGCTGCAGCCGGTTCAGCCTTCGATCCGGTGCCAGATGCCCATCCCTGCGACCGCCGCAGCGCTTTTCCCTTCAGCGGCGATGAGCCCAGCGCCCTGGCGCGGCTCCAGCATTACTTTTTCAACTCCGATGGTTTGCGTAATTACAAGGCCAGCCGCAATGGCTTGGTGGGTACGCAGTTCTCGTCTAAGTTCTCGCCATTTCTAGGCATTGGTTCTTTGTCGGTGCGGCGAATTTGGCAGGAGCTGCTCCGCTACCAGGCCCTCCAGGGCCACACAACCGACGAGGGTGCCGAGTGGATGAAGCAGGAACTGCTCTGGCGCGAGTTTTTTATATGGTCTGAGCAGTGCCATGGGGCGACATTCCATGCCCCCGGCGGCATCCAGGGCCGCCCAGCCCAGGGCCTAGCCCAGGGGAACGCCGAGCGGGAACGATTCCGGCGCTGGACCCTTGCCGACTGCGGCCATCCTCTGATCGATGCCCAGCTGCGCGAATTGTTGGCCACCGGCTACCTCTCCAACCGGGGCCGCCAATGGGTGGCCTCCCACTTCGTGAACGAATTGCGGCTGCCCTGGACCTGGGGTGCCCGCTTTTTTGAGTGGATGTTGATCGATGCCCACCCGGCCCTGAATAGCGGCAACTGGGCCTATCTGGCTGGCGTGGGCTCCGATCCCCGCAGCTTCGGGGGTACGCCCCGGCGCTTTGATCTGGAGCGGCAGCTGCGCCAATACGACCCGCAGGAGACGCACCGGAAGTTGTGGACTTGAGCCATGGTCTTGAGTGGCGGCGATGAGCTATGGACTTGAGTGACGGCCCTGAGTGATGGCCCTGAGCCCATGGCATTAACCCTGATCCTTGGCGATCAGTTGCACCGCGAGTGGTTCAGCCCCTCGCCGCTGCAGCTCCACGGCGGTAGCCGGGTGCTGATGATCGAAGACCTGGCGGTGGCCTCCGCCTATCGCTACCACCAGCTGCGCTTGCTGCATACCTTCGTGGCAATGCGCAGCTTCCGCGACGCGCTGCTGGAGCGGGGCATCGATGTGCGTTATTTCGAGTTGCCGGTTTCCGAGGGTGTGTCGTTCTGGCAGCGGCTTGCGGCGGAGCTGGCAGCGGAGCTGGGGGCAAGCCAGTCGGGTGCGGGCCAGGAGCTGCGGGTGGCCGAAATTGCCGATCGGGGTTTTGAGGCCAGGCTGCGGCACTTCTGCCAGGAGCGGAAGCTGAGGCTCACCGTGCTGCCCTCCCCCGCCTTCCTCGAATCCGTGGCCGAGAGCCGGGTTTGGTTTGAGGGGCGGCGGCGCCCCTTGATGGCCAGCTTCTACCAGCGTCAACGCCGCCGCTTGGGGTTGCTGTTGGAGGCCGATGGCTCACCCACGGGCGGCCGTTGGAGTTTCGATGCCGACAACCGCCGACGCCTACCGAAGCATTACCGGGAGCCACCGCTGCCGGTGGTGGCCGCCAGTTTCCACGAGCCGGCGGTGAGGGAACTGATCGGCCGCCATTTCGCCGATCACCCCGGCCAGCTGGGGGCGCTCTGGATTCCCTACGACCAGGCCGGCGCCGACGCCTGGCTGCAGCGGTTTCTGCAGGAGCGGTTCGACGACTTCGGCCCCTATGAGGACGCCCTCAGCCAGCACCACGACACCCTGCAGCACTCGCTGCTCTCCCCCCTGCTCAATATCGGCCTGCTCAGTCCAGCTGCGGTGATCGAGGCCAGCCTTGAGCACTGCCGCAGGCGAGAAACCAGTGGCGAGCAGCTGCCGATCGCTTCGCTGGAGGGGTTCCTGCGCCAGGTGATCGGCTGGCGCGAATTTGTGCGCGGCATTGACCGTCTGCACGGCGAACGCCAGGCCAGCGGCAACTTCTGGAATCACCAACGCCAACTGGCGCCCTGCTGGAGCGAGGGCAGCACCGGCCTGCCGCCGCTGGATAAGGCGATCGAGCGGCTGAATCGCCTGGGCTACAACCACCACATCGAGCGGCTGATGGTGATCGGCAACCTGATGCTGCTCTGCGAGATCCAGCCCCAGGCAGTGCACCGCTGGTTCATGGAGCGCTATCTGGATTCTTACGAGTGGGTGATGGGGCCGAATGTGTATGGCATGGGTCAGATGAGCGACGGTGGCATATTTGCAACTAAGCCCTACATCTGCGGTTCTAATTACATCCTAAAAATGGGAGATTTCAAGCGAGGCCCCTGGTGCGAGATCTGGGACGGCCTCTACTGGCGCTTCATCGATCGGCATCGGGCCTTCTTCCAGGCCAACCCCCGGCTCTCGATGATGGTGCGCCTGCTGGATCGGATCGAGCCCCAGAGGCGGCAAAGCTTGATGGCCGCCGCCGAGGCTTTTATTGAGCGGGCCACCTTGCCGTTGCCTTGAGATCCCGGCCGCTGCCACTGGCTCTGCGACTGCCAGGATATTGCTGCTACTGCCACTGCCTTGAGATTGCGGCCACTGCCACTGCCAATGCCAATGCCAATGCCAATGTGACTGGCGCTGCCGTGAGGTTGCGATAGGCTCTCTCAGCGAATCAGGTTGGCTAAGCGGCAGTGAGCAGCTGGTTTTGGCTGCGGCTTTCCAGGGCTGCTTTATCTGTAACTTCTTAGGACTGTTTCAGCTATAATAATAGCCGCCATCGGCGCGGTTTTTGGCCACAAAACTGCAGTGGAGAGCTATCCTCCAAATCGCCCGGTGGATGGGTGTTGGGTCGTGGTGGATATGCTCGGGGAATTGAGCCCGAATTATCTCAGAAGCACTCCAGGCATTGTAGTGCGGTATGCGCGGATTGAGATGGTGAGCCACATGGGTTGAGCCTATGCCGTGGTGCAGGAAATTAAGGATCGGTCCATAGGGGCGATCGACGGTTTGCAGTGCTCCCTTTGCCCAATCCCATTCATCAGCGGAAAAGTGAGGGACGGCCCGGTCGGTGTGCTGCAGCCAGGTGTAGCAAACCAGCCATGCGTTGATGATCAGATATGGCAGCCCATACACGCAAAGCACCCGGATCACGGAGGTTTTTATCATTAGCACGGCTAGAATCAGCAGCATCACGGCAACTCCTGCGCTGGAGACTCGCACTAGGTTAGACCATTTGCCAGGAAATAACTTGCGCTCTCCATTATTAAAAGGAGGCGCATCAACGAAGTGAGATGTTGGAAAGCCATGATCGGGCCCTCCTGTAACTCCAACCAGCAAATAGAGGGGCCAGCCAATCAGCATGTGCACTGCAATTGAGACCATCGCATAGGCGGATGGCCCCAGAAACCTCTTTAGTTTTATGCTAAATATGGCCCAGGGTGAGTTTCGCAGCGAGGGCACATGGGTTTCTCCGGCTTCAAGATGGTTGCAATTTGCATGGTGCACGGCATGGCTGCGCTGCCAGGAAAAGTAAGGAACAAGCAGCAGGCTGTGCAGCACAAACCCAACGCAGTTCTCAACAACTCGGTTCGGATGGAAGGCATTGTGCCCGCACTCATGGGCTAATACCCAGCAGCCCATCGCCAATGTTCCCGTGAACACCGCATAGATAATCCACAGGGGTGCATAGCTCCATTGCAGCGGGATAAAGCAGCCAACTGCATAGGCGGCCAGGGATGTTAACAGCGAGAATGCAAGGCTCATCCAGGCCTTGCCCACGTCCTTTTCCGTGAGGCTTTCAGGCATTGCCGCCAGAAGTTGCTGCTTGCTGGGCCATTGCCGCAGCCCCAACTTATTGCTGAAGCGCTCTGTGGATGCCTGCTGTGGTCGCGGCTGGATCGCTGATTGAATCATTTAGCTGATTGAGTCAATAATGAGTGAAAGCTATCTTGCTCAATATCCAGCAAGATCATTTTTTACACCAGGAAGCTACCTGTTAATCAACTGCGGCTGTGGCTGTCTTGTGGTCTGGGCTGTCCTGGGGTTTTGGTTACCCTGCGGT
>JBIKVR010000043.1:0-20770 GCA_044356735.1 Prochlorococcaceae cyanobacterium | reverse complement strand
GGCTTGGCGAGCGGAGCGAAGCCTGGGTGGGGGAGAGGGTCTTGGGAGCGGAGAGAGGGGGGGAGTGTAGTAATGGTGCTAGTTAATTTTCAGCTTGGCGGCAACCGCGGCTGGAAATGGCTGCGTGGATCCAGTTTTCTGGCTCAGCCTCACTGCCCTTGGCTGGAGCTGGTTGCCCCTCTAAGGGCGAGGAATTAATAGCGAGGAACTAATAGCGAGGAACTAATAGCGAGGAACGGTGGCGTCCAGCTCCACGCTCCAGGCCTCGATGCCGCCTTGAATGTTCCACACCTGGCCATAGCCCCGCTGTTCGATCAGCCAGCAGCCGAAGTGCCAGCTGCGCATCCCCGCATGGCACAGCACCGCCACGGGGCGGTCGGGGTCCAGCAGTTCGTGCAGCTGCTCCAGCCAGTCGGCCGAGCGGCTCAGCGGCAGATGCACCACCGGGTGGGGCAGCCGGGCGATGGCCAGTTCCGCGTCTTCTCGCACATCCACCAGTTGGATGGCTTCTCCCGCCACCAGGCGGGCCTGCAGGTCGCCGACGCCGATGGCGATCGGGGTGGCTGGGGGGTTGGGCATGGGGCGGCTTAGCCGGGGTAGCGGGCAGGATGGGGTCATCCTGCTTGGGGCGCATGAAGGCCCGTCCGTTCCTGGCGGTTTTACTGTCGCTGGCCCTGGGGCTGTTGGGCCTCGGTGGCGGCGCCTGGTGGCTGGTGCTCAACCGCTCGCCATTGCAGTTGCAACACCGCCCCCTGGTGGTGCCGCTGGCCGCCCGCTTCGTGCCGCGCCAGGCGCCTTTGAGTTTGTTTCTGCTCACCGATGGCGAGGAGCCCCTGGGCTATGCCCGGGCCGTGGTGGCACCCCGCCAGCGCCGGGCCGCCGCCGAGGCCGTGGCCCAGCTCAGGGATGGCGGCTTCGCGGCCGCCGGCCTCGATTACCCCAGCGAATTGGCCAGCTGGCTCGGTCCTGAGATCGGCTTCGCCTTGATCGGCTCGAATCAGGTCGAGGGCGATGCCGCTGGCTGGCTGTTGAGCCTGCGCAGTCGCGATGGCGAGGGCGCCCGCAGATTCCTGCAGCGCTTCTGGCAGAGCCGCAGCCTGGCCGGCACCGACCTGCAGATCAGCCGCTACCGCGGCATGGGCTTGATCAGCGGTCGCGGTGCCCTGGTGGGAACCAAGACCACACCTATCGCCACACCTATCGCCACACCCATCGCCACCGCCTTGATCGACGACGACCTGGTGCTGATCGCCTCCGGCCGGGGGGTGCTGGAGCAGGCCCTGGATGTGTCCCAGATCGATGCCCTGAACCTGGCCTCCAGCGATGCCTTCCGCCGCGGCGTGGCCGATCTGGACAGGGGCATGGCCCTGTTGGTGGCCCGCCCGCCGGCCCTGGCCCCCTGGCTCGGTATTCCCAAGGACCTGGGCAGCGAGGCGGGCATCACCGGCCTGATCGCCTCCCTGCGCCCCGATGGCACCAGCCTGGCGGTGGAGCTGGCCGTCGCCAGGGCCGCCGTCACTCCAGCCACCCTGGCCGGGGCCGATCTCGCCGGCGATCTGGCTGGCGATTTCGCAGGCGATCTCCCCGGGGATCTCGTTGGCGAGCCCAGTGAAGATGGAGCAAGTGCTCCCGCTGGAGAGGGCGCCAGTGATCCCGGCGCGGAGCTGGCCGCTGATATCGCTTCTGATGTCACCGCTGATAGTGCTTTTGATGGTGATGTTGATAAAGATGTCGATCTCGGGGGCGCGGTCGCCAAGTCGCCCCTGGCCCCTCTCTCCGCTCCCTCAGCCTTGTACCAGGAGGTGGGTGCGGAGTTGCTGGCCCATCTGCGCGGCGAGGCCTCCAGCCTGGCTTTGCTGAACGATCCCCGCCAGTTGCTGGGGCTGCTCCAGCCCCTCTGGGATCGCAGCCTTGGTGCGGCCAGCGGCCCCCTGCCCGGCCTGGTGATGGCCGCCGATTCCGGCCCCCTGCTCTGGGCGGAAGGCAGGGATGGCTGGCTGCTCGGCACCGCCGCCGGGGAGCCCGCCCCCGGCGATCTGGAGCCGGCCCTGGCGGCCCAGGGGTTGATCGCCGCGCCCTTGACCCTGACCGATGGCCGCCCCTCGACGGTGTGGACCCATCTGGCCGCCCCCGCCCCCGGGCGCAGGGGGGCTGGCGATGGTCGCCAGCTGCAGGCGGAACTGTTGGGAGTGCGCACCGTGGATGCTGATCTGGCCTGGTGGGCCCATGGCTTGGATCGACTGCGGCAACAGGCCGAATCCCGGCGCCAGCCCCGCGCTCGCCTCAAGCAATTGCAGGCCATCGATCGGCCTGCCGCCGCCCGTCTAGCCGTCGATGGCCCCCAGGCGAGGCGGATGTTGCAGCAGTGGAGTGGCTGGCGGCTGCTGTCTGGCCTGGCCGGTGCGCCGCTTGGCGATGCCGTGCAGGGGCTCAGCCTGGCCTTGGCCCCCGAGGTCGACGGCCTGCGGCTGATGGCCCGCCTGGATTTGGGTTGAGCCATGGGCGGCCTTGACGCAATCGCCAGCGACTCATCTGCCATGGAGAGCCCCGGGGATCGCCCCAGGGAACTGCTCCTGTTTCGGCATGGCATCGCCGCGGAAAGGGCCAAGCCCAGCGACGATCTCAGGGCCGATCTCAAGGCCGATGGCGAGCGGGCGCTCACGGCGGTGGGGCAGAGCCGCAGCCGCGCCGTGGCCGTCCAGCTGCTGCGGCTGGGGCTGGGGGTGGACCGGCTGCTCAGCAGTCCCCTGGTCCGCGCCCGCCAGACGGCCGAGATCGCCGTGGCGGCGGGCTTGGCGTCCCGGCTGGAGCTGGATGGGGCCCTGGCCCCCGGCGGCGATCCCCTGCCCCTGGTGTTGGCATCCCGCTGCCCGCGGCTGATGTTGGTGGGCCATGAGCCCGACCTGGGCCAATTGGCCTGCCGGCTGTTGGGGGCCCCCGCCGGTGCCATCCAGCTGAAGAAGGCTGGCTTGGCTTTGATCGTGCTCACGCCAGTGCCCAGCCTGCGGCTGCTGCTCACCCCACGTCTGCTGCTCAACCTTGGTCATTAGCCGCCCCCTGGCTGTAGCCCGCCCCCAAGCTGAGCCCTCCTGGCTGCGCCCCCCCTGCTGGAGGGCCTTTGCGGCACCGAAGGATGGGCCTAGGTTTGCGACTAGAACATAAGCGGCATTTTTAGTTATGGCGGCGACCCCGACAGCCCCCCAACGCGCGGGGGAGCTCTCGTTTCGGCCCGGCCTGGAGGGGGTGCCGGCCACCCATTCGGCCATCTGCGACATCGATGGTCAACAGGGTTTACTCACCTATCGCGGCTACAGCGTCGAAGACCTGGCCACCCACAGCACATTCCTGGAGACGGTTTATCTGCTGATTTGGGGAGAGCTGCCCGATGCCGATCAGCTGGCGGAATTCGAGCATGAGGTGCAGATGCACCGCCGGGTGAGCTTCCGCATCCGGGACATGATGAAGTGCTTTCCCGCCTCGGGGCATCCGATGGATGCGCTGCAGAGCAGTGCGGCATCCCTGGGGCTGTTTTATTCCCGTCGTGCCCTGGATGACCCTCAATACATCTATCAAGCGGTGGTGAGGCTGATTGCCAAAATCCCCACGATGGTGGCGGCATTTCAGTTGATTCGCAAGGGTCAAGATCCGATCCAGCCCCGGGACGATCTGCCCTTCTCGTCCAACTTCCTATACATGCTCACCGAGCGGGCGCCGGATCCCCTGGCGGCGCAAATTTTCGATGCCTGCTTGATTCTGCATGCCGAGCACAGTCTCAATGCCAGCACCTTCAGCGCCCGGGTAACCGCCAGCACCCTCACCGATCCCTATGCCGTCGTGGCCTCGGCCGTGGGCACTTTGGCGGGTCCGCTCCACGGTGGCGCCAACGAGTATGTGCTGGCGATGTTGGAGGAGATCGGCAGCGAAGACCAGGTGGAGCCCTGGCTGGATCGGGCCATCGCCGCCAAGCAGAAGATCATGGGCTTTGGCCACCGGGAATACAAGGTGAAGGATCCCCGGGCCGTGATTCTGCAGCAGCTGGCCAAGCAGCTGTTCGATACCTTCGGGGATGATCCCCTCTACGATTTGGCCCGCAAACTGGAGGCGGCGGCAGCCGAGCGCCTGGGCCCCAAGGGCATCTATCCCAACGTCGACTTCTATTCGGGCTTGGTGTATCGCAAGCTTGGTATCACCGAGGATCTGTTTACGCCGATCTTCGCGATCGCCCGCACCGCCGGCTGGCTGGCCCACTGGAAGGAACAACTGGGAGCCAACCGCATCTACCGCCCCAGCCAGATCTACACGGGCTGCACCGGCCGGGCTTGGCTGCCGGTGCAGTCACGTTGAGGCTCTGGCGCCCTAAGTTGCCCCCACTGTCCCCACCGGCATGGTGATCACCACCGACTGCCTTCTGGCCGCCCCCATTGCCACCACTTTGGCCGCGCTGCCTCCCGGCCTCGACCTGGAGGCCAGCTTTGAGGCCGCATTCCAGGGTTTTGGCCTCAGTCCAGGGGCGGCCCATCTGCTCTGGTTGCCGCTGCCAATGCTGCTGGTGCTCGTGGCCGCAGTGGTTGGCGTGCTGGTGAATGTCTGGCTGGAGCGCAAGATTTCCGCGGCGGTTCAGCAACGCATCGGCCCGGAGTACGCCGGCGCCCTGGGGGTGCTGCAGCCGATCGCCGACGGCCTCAAGCTGCTGTTCAAGGAGGACGTGATCCCGGCTCGGGCCGATGGCTTGCTGTTCACCCTGGGCCCGGTGCTGGTGCTGATCCCGGTGATCCTCAGCTGGCTGGTGGTGCCCTTTGGTCAGCACCTGCTGATCAGCAACGTGGGCATCGGCATCTTTCTGTGGATTTCGCTCAGCAGCATCCAGCCGATTGGCCTGCTGATGAGCGGCTATGCCTCCAACAACAAATATTCCCTGCTGGGCGGCCTGCGGGCCGCGGCCCAATCGATCTCCTACGAGATTCCCCTGGCCCTGGCAGTTTTGGCGGTGGTGATGATGAGCAATTCGCTCAGCACGGTAGACATAGTTAATCAACAGAGCGGTGCGGGCATCCTCAGCTGGAATATCTGGCGCCAGCCGGTGGGCTTCGTGATCTTCTGGATCTGTGCCCTGGCCGAGTGCGAGCGCTTGCCCTTCGACTTGCCTGAGGCAGAAGAGGAGCTGGTGGCCGGCTACCAGACCGAGTACTCCGGCATGAAGTTCGCCCTTTTCTACCTGGGCAGCTACATCAACCTGGTGCTCTCGGCCCTGCTGGTGTCGGTGCTCTATCTCGGTGGCTGGGGCTTCCCGCTGCCGGTGGAGTGGTTGGCGGCATGGCTGCACCAGCCGATCGACGCCCCTCTGGTGCAGCTGATCACCGCCTCGGTGGGCATCGTGATGACCGTGCTCAAGGCCTACCTGCTGGTGTTCCTGGCGATCCTGCTGCGCTGGACCACCCCCCGGGTGCGCATCGACCAGCTGCTCGATCTGGGTTGGAAGTTCCTGTTGCCGATCGCCCTGGTGAATCTGCTGGTCACAGCCGCCTTGAAGTTGGCCTTCCCCGCTGTGTTCGGGGGCTGACCCCGACAGCTTGGTTCAAATTCGAGCCATCATGGTGCTCACGATCACCGTTACCCGCCAGCTCTTCACTCACAGCACATGTTTGGGTTCCTCAAAAAAGTTGCCGACTACACCCGCGACGCGGTGGGTGCGTCCCAGTACCTGGCCCAGGGCCTAGCGGTCACCTTCGACCACCTGCGGCGCCGCCCGGTCACGGTGCAGTACCCCTACGAGAAGCTGATCCCTTCTGAGCGCTACCGAGGACGCATCCACTACGAGTTTGATAAGTGCATTGCCTGTGAGGTGTGCGTGCGGGTCTGCCCAATCAATCTGCCCGTGGTGGATTGGGTGATGAACAAGGCCACCAAGAAGAAAGAACTGCGCAACTACTCCATTGATTTCGGAGTGTGTATTTTTTGCGGTAATTGTGTGGAGTACTGCCCAACCAATTGCCTCTCAATGACCGAAGAGTACGAGTTGGCCGCATTTGATCGCCATAGTCTCAATTACGACAACATCGCCCTGGGGCGCCTGCCCACCAGCGTTACCAGTGATCCGGCGGTGATTGCCCTGCGAGAGTTGGCCTATCTGCCCAAGGGAGAAATGGATCCCCATGGCGTACCAGATACCTCCCCCCGGGCCGGCCAGCTGCCCCAAGCGCTGCTGGATAGCTGGGCCAAGAACGAGGCAGCCGCCCCTGCGTCGACCACCACCGCTGCCCCCAAGGAGCAAGGCTGATGACAATCGCTTCTTTCACCCAGCTGATCTGCTTCTCAATTCTCTCGATTACCCTGGTGCTCGGGGCATTAGGGGTGGTATTGCTGCCCAATATCGTCTATTCCGCCTTCCTGCTGGGTGGGGTATTCCTGTCTGTGGCCGGTCTCTACCTGCTGCTCAATGCCAGCTTCGTGGCTGCTGCTCAGGTGCTGGTTTACGTGGGTGCTGTGAATGTATTGATCTTGTTTGCGATCATGCTCGTGAACAAGAAAGAGAATTTGGCTGCTGTGCCAGGGCTGCCCTTGAGGCGTGTGCTTTCTGGCCTGGTTTGCGGCGGTCTATTGGCCCTGTTGATCCGCGTCGCCTTCACCACCACCTGGGCCCTGCCTGGCCCATCGCCTGTGGGAGAGGAAGCCACAATTAGAATTGGTGAGCACCTGTTCAGCGATTATCTGCTGCCTTTTGAGCTGGCTTCTGTGCTGCTGCTGATGGCGATGATCGGTGCCATAGTCTTGGCGCGCCGTGATGTATTCAGCAGCGACATTGTCACTGGGGCACCAGTAGATCAAGGCTTGATTGAAAAGGCTCGCACCCCTCTGCTGGTCCAAAACACTGTTCAGGAACCTGTTCGATGACTATTAATCTGCCCACTTCCATTCCCCTCCAGGCCTACCTGGTGCTGGCTGCTTTGCTTTTTTGCATCGGCGTTTGGGGTTTGATCAATAGTCGCAATGCCGTGCGGGTGCTGATGAGCATTGAATTGATGCTCAACGGAGTGAATATCAACCTGATGGCTTTCTCTGATTATCTAGATGGTCAGCTCATCCGTGGTCAGGTATTTACCATCTTTGTGATCACCGTTGCGGCGGCGGAGGCCGCCGTTGGCCTGGCAATTCTTCTGTCCCTGTATCGCAACAGGGAAACTGTAGATATGGAGCGATTCAACCTGCTTCGTTGGTAGGTCAAATTTATTCTGTTTCGGGTTTTAGGAAGCTCTGAAAAACCCCTATTTTGTAGCCTCAGATTCTGTCGCCTCGGATTCCGTAGCTTCAGTAAGCTGGCATCCATTGCTACATCAATTTTTGATTGGCCGTGGTTCGGGTTTTTCAGAGATTCCTTTAATTCAAATCACTTGTTTTTGATTTCTGCGCGATGATTCCCCCTGAACGCAGTTAGAGATCATGCTCCTGGATAGGGTATGGCTGATCATCCGCAGTGGCAGCCAGGCAGCTGAGCGCCAGGCCAGTCTCTGTGCAGATCAACTGGGTGCCGAAGGCTGCCGGGTGCTTATCGCCCCCAGTGGTTTACATCTCAACCCCTTCCCGGAGCTGCTGGCCAGTGAGAGCGAGCTGCCCGATCTGGCCCTGGTTTTGGGAGGCGATGGCACAGTGCTGGCCGCCGCTCGACATTTGGCCGCCCACGGCGTGCCGATACTTAGCTTCAATGTAGGCGGCCATCTGGGCTTCCTCACCCACGAACACCAACAATTAAAGCTGGGAGATCAGCCAGACAATCTTTGGTGGCGTCTGCGCCACGACGCCTATGCCCTGGAGCGGCGGATGATGTTGGATGCCAATGTGCACCGTCGTGAGGAGAATGTCTTGTCTCCACCCCTGGATGAGACTCACTGCGCCCTAAATGATATTTATTTGAAGCCTTGTTTCGAAGAGGCAGCTCCCATCTGTGAGTTGGAGCTGGAGATTGATGGCGAAGTGGTGGATCAGTACCGAGGCGATGGCCTGATCTTGGCCACCCCCACTGGCTCCACCGGCTATGGGATGGCAGCCGGCGGGCCGATCCTCCACCCTGGCTTGGAGGCGATAGTGGTTACGCCGATCTGCCCGATCAGCCTGTCCAGCCGCACGGTGGTGGTGCCGCCTCGTTCCAGGCTCTCGGTGGCCCCCCTCGGGGAAACCAGTGGCAGCGTGAAACTGTGGAAAGATGGCACAGATGCAACTACCTTGCGACAAGGTGATCGGGTGGTGGTGCAGCGCAGCGCCAATATGGCCTTGATGGTGGTGTTGGAACATAGCCCTTCCTACTTCCGCACCCTCAGCCACAAATTGCACTGGGCAGGCAGCCTTTTCCCCGCTGATCCAGCGTCAAATTAGCTATTCCCCCGCCATGGCCCTTGAGATCGAACGCCGTTTTCTGGTCACCAGCGAAGCCTGGCGTAGCCAGGTGGCCTGGCAGGCGCGGCTGCACCAGGGTTACCTAACGGCAGGGCCGGATGGTTTTACGGTGCGGGTGCGCCTGGGGGATGGGCGGGCTTGGCTCACCCTCAAGACCAACGCCTCCGCCGATGGTTTGGTGCGTCACGAGTTTGAGTATCCAATTCCCCCCGGCGATGGCGAGAGCCTTTTGGCCCTGGCGCCCCGCCAGCTGAGCAAGTGCCGTTACGGGCTCACCCTGCCCGGTGGCGACTGGGTGCTGGATGTGTTTGAGGCGGACAATGCGCCGCTGGTGGTCGCCGAGGTGGAACTGCAAAACGCCTCCCCTGATCAGGGCGAGTTGCAGCTGCCCCCCTGGTGCGGGCTGGAGATCACAGGCAGAGCTGAATTGAGCAACGCGGCCCTGGCCTGGCAGCCCCTGGCCAGTTGGCCTGATTCGCGGCGCCAGCAGTTGTTGGCTGGGCTGGGATCGGCCCCAGGCCCCGCCTGAGCCCCCTGGGGGGCCCCTTCCGGCGGCCCCTTCTGGCCTCGCTTGGCCCTGTTGCCGAACTGATCTCGTCTTGATCAGTCCCGGCCCTCCAGGGAGCAGCAGTTGAAGCCATCGCGGCAGATCTTGCCATGGTCCAGGGCCCAATTCAGCAGGGCCACCCGATTCTTGGCGCCGGTCTTGGTGAAGATATTGCTCACGTGGTTGTCCACCGTGCGCTTGCTGATCGTGAGCGAGTGGGCAATCTCCTGGTTGGTCAGTCCCTGGGCCACCAGTTCGACAATTTCGATCTCCCGCTCTGAAAGCTCGTTCACTGGCAGGGACGGAGCGGTGGCTTCAGTTTAGGGAGTGCGGTGTCTGATGATGCCCCCATCTGTGGGGGGAGTGTGGGGCTACAACAGGCTCTCGACCAGGGGCGCTTCGCGATCACGGCCGAGGTGATGCCTCCCCGCGGCGGCAACCCTGCCCGCACCTTGGAGGCAGCCCGGGCGCTCTCTGGCTGGGTGGATGCGGTGAATGTCACCGATGGCAGCCGGGCGGTAATGCGCATGTCCAGCCTGGCCATGTGCCGCCTGCTGTTGGATGCCGGGATTGAACCTGTACTCCAGCTGGCTTGCCGCGACCGCAATCGCATCGCCCTGCAGGCCGATCTGCTGGGGGCCCATGCCCTGGGGCTGCGTAACCTGCTCTGTCTCACCGGCGATCCGGTGCGGGCTGGCGATCAGCCCCAGGCCAGAGCGGTGAACGAGCTGGAGGCGGTGCGGCTGCTGCAGTTGGTGGCCCAGTTCAATGCGGGAGTGGATCCGGTGCTCGGCCCCTTGCCAGACGGCCCCACAGCTCTGTTTGCCGGGGCTGCGGCCGATCCCCAATCGCCCAGTTGGAGCGGCCTGCGGCGGCGGGTGGAGCGTAAAAAAGCCGCTGGAGCTCGCTTCATTCAAACCCAGATGGTCACCGACGCCGCTGCGCTGCAGCGTTTCGTCGAGGAGATCGCCGCGCCTTTGCAGTTGCCGGTGCTGGCCGGGGTGTTCCTGCTCAAGTCGGCCAAGAATGCCGCTTTTATTAACCGGGTGGTGCCCGGCGTCCACATCCCCCAGGCGGTGATCGATCGGTTGGCCTCAGCTACCGATCCTGCGGCCGAGGGGATCGCCATAGCTGCTGAACAGGTGCAGACCTACAGGAACCTGGCTCAGGGGGTGCATTTGATGGCGATTAAGGCAGAAGAGAGGATTCCTGCCATCCTTGAACTGGCTGGATTTACAGCCAAATAGGCAGACTTTGGCAGGCACCGACTTTTGATGCCACCCCGGCCAGACATCCTTGGCAGCTTCAGGCCTACGAGGATATCGGCTGTTTATTGTTTATTGGTTGTAAGTGGTGGATGCTTGCGCGGGTGGATAGTTATGCGGCCTGGCCGATGGCCAGGTCGGTTCCCAGCAGGTCTGCCATGGCTTTTTGTTGCGGGGAGGGCGCCACATGATCCTGGCGACGGGCATCGGTGATCAGCCAGTCAAGCGCCGCTTCCTGGAGATCAAAGTGATCGCCGTTGCGGTCTACGCAGTAGCGGCCAAACACAAGTTTTTCAAAAAGTCTTACCCCAGGACCGATGCGGGAGTAGTCAAAAATGATTGAATTGTCTATGGTGGCACCCTCGCAGACCTGGCAGCTGGGACCAATCATTGCCGGTCCAATAATCGTTGCTCCGTTTTCGATGCGGGTCATGCCGCCCACATAGACGGGGCCTTGGATCTTGATCTTGTCCCAGTCGGCAGCTACGTTGAGGCCGGCAAAAACTCCTGGGCGCACCTCCTTGCCGGGAATCTGTACTTGGCGCACCTCCCCCTGGAGAACACTACGGATTGCCTGCCAGTAATCTGGCACTTTCCCAATGTCAACCCATTCAAATTCCATCGGCAGGGCGTAGAATGGTGCCCCGGCACTCGCAAGCCTGGGAAACAAGTCTGAACCAATGTCAAAGGGCTGATCGCTAGGGATATAATCAAAAATTTGTGGTTCAAAGATATAAATACCAGTATTGATCATGTCGCTGGCTGCTTCTTCTACCGAGGGTTTCTCCTGGAAAGAGAGCACTCTGCCCTGGTCATCCGTAACCACCACCCCGTAGCTACTCACCTGATCCCGAGGCACTCGCTTGGTAACCAGGCTTGCCAGGGCTCCCTTCTCCCGGTGACGCTTAACCGCTTCGGTGAGGTTGAGGTCGATTAGGGCATCTCCGCAGAGCACCACAAAGGTGTCATCAAAGAAGGGCTGGAAGTTCTGAATTTTCTTGAGGCCACCAGCCGATCCCAAGGCTTGGCCGATCAATTCGCCGTCTTCGATGCGCCCCTCGAAGCTGTAGGCGATCTGCACTCCGAATCGCTGGCCATCGCGGAAATAATTTTCTATCTCCTCGGCCAGGTGGGAGACATTCACCATTATCTCGTTGAAGCCGTGCTCCCGCAGCAGTTCCAACAGAAATTCCATCACTGGCTTTTGCAGGATGGGGATCATCGGCTTGGGGATCACGTGGGTGATCGGTTGCACCCTGGTTCCCTTGCCGGCGGCCAAGATCATCGCCTTCATTGGCGCTTGCTCACTTCCGACAGTGCCTGCATCCTAGGCACTCTGTTCAGGCTGCCAGCCGATCCAGAGCCGGCGGCTGAGCTGACCCTAGATCCGTTGCGGCGCAGCGCTTTATGCTGAGTGGGCCAAACAGGCCGCCCCGCTGCTCCAGTTCCACACTGCCCTGGTGGCATAGGAACAGCAGGGCCCAGAACACCCCCACCCGGTCGCTGTCCAGGTCTTGGGCCACTTCACCGCTGGTCACGGCGGTTGCCCAGCTGCTTACCAGTTGCTCGAAATTGGTCCAGTCGAGCGCCGGTTCCCATTGCTGCAGGAACTTGCACAGGGCGGCGGTGGTCTCTGGCAGTTTCTCGCGGTGGGCCAGGGCAGCCACCTGGTCGATGGCCTCTCTGTCGCTATAGCGCTTGGGGCGCTGTCGCTGCTTTGGCCGGCCCTGATCCTGCTCCAGCTGGGCGGCAATCTCTTCCAGTTGACGAATCAGTTCCCCCAGGGTCACCGGCCGCTGCAGGGGAGGGGGCGCTACGGGGCGGCGCCACAGGTGCCGCTCAGGCCTGCGGGGCAGATCCAACCCTGGCAGCTCTAGCCAGGGTTGCTCAGCCGCTTCCATTTCCGCGTCGCAGCATTCCTCAATCAGAGAGTTGGCTACCACTGTGCTGGCTTCTAGCAGCTCGGCCTTGAGGCTCACCAGCACGGAGGCGGCCAAAAAGGCTTCGCTGGTGTCGGCCAGATCCTGCTCGAAACTGCCACCTTGCGGCCCGAATCTGGGCAGGGCGATCCGCTGGTGCAGCTGGTCGAGGAAACCGTCGATCACGGCGATCACATCGACATCCCAAGGATCAATTTCGCCGCGTTCGGCGGCATCCTGCAACAGGCGGATGGCTAGCCTGGCCCCCTTTTCAGCCAACCGACTGCTCCACCGTAATTTCGATTACCAAGGCCACGCTATCGGTGGTGTGGAGATGCCGCCAGCCCTGCTGGTGGCCCCAGCCCACCAGCCCCCCCGCAGCTGGCAGAACTCCCCGAATAAAGCCAGTACAGCTAATCACCAGGGATTAAGACCACTTCGTAAATTGCCCACCCCCGCCGCCTGAGCCAGGCAGCTCCCAGGTGCCGCCATGGATCAAGGGATGTCAGATCCATGGGATTTGGGCTTCCCCGAGCTGGCTATCTATCCCAGGGGATGAAAGCCGGCAAATTATCGGCAATCCATAAATTGCCATCGCCTTGGAGCGCTGTTTTGGCCCTGCAATTGGGTAGTGGGTTGCCCTTGCCTTTGCGTTTGTTTTCCCTTGCCTTCGGGCGTTTGCTATCCCTTGCCTTTGGACCCTGGCTAACTATTTCCTTTGGGCGCTGGTTTGGCCTTCCCTTTGGGTATTTGTTGGGGCTATGGCTTATAGCTGTAGCCTTATCAATCGTCTTTAGCGGCAGGTAGCAGTGCCAGTTGGGCGTCCACCGTGGCGCGGTAGCGCTCCAAATCTGTTTCCAATTCGCGGATTCGCACTTCTTGAGCTTCCAGTTCGCCTTGGCTCTGCAGCTCCTCCACCTTGCGCACCACGCCGCTCCACACAGCAAATACCCAGGCTGCAGTAGCCCCCAAGCCTCCCACCAACAGCAGCATGGCCGCCAGGGGCAGGGTGAAGGAAACCCCAGGCAAGAATTGAACGGTGGTGGCTGCCGTGTTCTCCAGGGTGAACATCACCATGGCAAGGCCAAAGCTGAAGATCAGCAGGAAGTTCAGCTGTTTCATGCCTGAACGGGAGGTCGGGAGCTAAGCCTAGGTTAGTTCAGGAGGGCAACAAGGGGGCCTTGAGGAGCTGCTGACGGATCAGTTCACCGCCTGCCGGCGGTAGCGGAAGTTCCTTGAGGGCCAGGCTTTCTCGCGCTACCAAAGCCTCGATTGAAGCGCGGTAAGTATCGGTAACTAAACGGGGGTAGAGGCCGATGCCGATGATTGGTACCAGTAGGCAGCTGATTACGTAGATCTCTCGCGGCTCGGCATCCACCAGATTGGTGTGGGAGGCGAGTTCGGTGTTCTCGCGACCGTAGAAGATCTCCCGGAGCATGGAAAGCAGGTATACTGGGGTGAGAATTACCCCGATTGCCGCTAATACCGCCATTACTATGCGGAAGCTGAGAGTGTAAGCTTCGCTCGTGGAAAAGCCAACGAATATCATCAGCTCAGAAACAAAGCCGCTCATGCCAGGAAGGGCTAGGGAGGCGAGAGAGCAAATGGTCCAAAGCGCAAACATTTTGCGCATTTTCTGACCTATGCCTCCCATTTCATCGAGCTGAAGTGTGTGGGTGCGATCGTAGGTGGCCCCCACCAAAAAGAACAGGCTGGCTCCGATTAGGCCATGGCTGATCATTTGCAACATCGCCCCACTAGTGCCCAGGGCGCTGAAGCTGCCGATGCCGATTAACACAAAGCCCATGTGGCTAATCGAGCTATAGGCGATCTTGCGTTTAAGGTTGCGCTGGGCAAAGGAAGTGAGTGCCGCATAAATGATATTCACCACGCCAAGCACTACAAGCAAAGGCGCAAACTGGGCGTGGGCGGCCGGTAATAGCTGCACGTTGAAACGCAGTAAGGCGTAGCCGCCCATCTTCAGCAAGATGCCGGCCAGCAGCATGTGCACCGGGGCGGTGGCCTCTCCGTGGGCATCGGGAAGCCAGGTGTGCAGAGGCACAATCGGCAGCTTGACCCCGAAAGCTATTAGCAGGCCCGCGTAGCAGAGCAGCTGAAACTTGGTGCCAAACTCCTTGGCCATCAGCACCGAGTACTCAAAGCTGGTGTTGCCTCCGTAGAAGGCCATGGCCAGGCCCACGATCAGAATGAATAGCGAGCTGCCCGCTGTGTAGATGATGAACTTGGTGGCGGCGTATTGGCGTTTTTTGCCACCCCAGATCGCCAGCAGCAGGTAGACGGGCAGCAGTTCCAGCTCCCAGGCCAAGAAGAACAGCAGCATGTCCTGCACCGCGAAGACGGCGATCTGGCCGCCATCCATCGCCAACAGCAGGAAATAGAAGAGTTTTGGCTTGAAGCTCACCGGCCAAGCCGCCAGGCAGGCCAGGGAGGTGATGAAGCTGGTGAGCAGGATCAGCGGCATTGAAAGCCCATCAGCTCCCACCGACCAGGCCAGCCCCAATTCCGGCAGCCACTGCACCCGTTCCACCAGCTGCAGCCCCTCTTGAGCGGGGTCGTAGCCGTTGAGGTAGCCACCGACGGTGATCAGGAAGGTGATCAGCGCCACCCCCAGGGCGAACCAGCGCACCTGCTTGCCGTCACCCTTGTCGGGCACGAAGGGAATCAGCAGGGCAGCACCGATCGGGAACAGAATCGCGGCACTTAGCCAGGGAAAGGCCACGGACAAAGATCACCTTTCAAGGAGTGTAGAAATACCACCCAGCCCAGGCCAGCGCCCGTGGGGGTTGGCACACAGAGCGTGGTCAATTGCTTTGGCCAGCTCGCCTTGGGTCAGCTCAGCTGAGCGCCCTTGAGCTGGCCTAAAGCAGAGCTGGCCCAAAGGAGAGTGGTGAAACTGCTGTGCTGGCTGTCGCAGTGGCCGCAGCTCAGCCCAGGGAGCCGAACAGCACCACCAGGGCGATCACACCACCAAAGACGATCAGGGCATAGAACTGAGCCCGGCCAGTTTCGAAATACTTAAGCCCTTCGCCGCTGCCCAGGGTGAGCAGGCCCGTGAGGTTCACCACGCCGTCCACCACCTTGGAATCCACATCCAGCACCGATTTGGCCAGCTTGCGGCTGCCCTGAACGAACAGCTTGTCGTTGATCGCATCCAGATACCACTTATTGGCCAGGAAGGCATTGATGCGTGGGAAGCGGCCGGCCACCGCCTGGGCCAGATCCAGCTTGTGCAGCAGGTAGGCGAAAGCCGCCAGGCTGATGCCGGCCACCGAGATCGCCACCGAGGCCCCAGCCAGGGGCAGAAACTCAGCCCAGCTGAAGGATTTGGCCATGTGGGCGTACTCGTGGGGGTCCACCAGGGCGGCGAAGCGGCTGTTCCATGGGGTGCCCAGCAGGCCGATCAGCACCGAGGGCACCGCCAGTACGGCCAGGGGCATGGCCATTTGCCAGCCGGATTCATGGGGGAGGTTGGCTTTGTGGTGATCGCTGTGATCGGCATCTGGGCCCACTGACTTACCGGCTGCGGCTAGTAGCTGGGCTTGAAGTGCTGTGTCGCCGCCACGGAAGTTGCCCTCAAAGGTGAGGAAGTAGAGCCTGAACATGTAAAAGGCGGTCATGCCAGCGGTGATAAAGCCCACCGCCCAGAGCACTGGAAAGCTGCCGAAGGCTTGACCGAGGATCTCGTCCTTGCTCCAGAAACCCGCCAGGGGCGGAATGCCGCTGATCGCCACGCAACCGATCAAGAAGGTGGTGCTGGTGATCGGCATGCTGCGGCGCAAGCCCCCCATCAGGCGCATGTCCTGGGCCAACACCGGTTCATGGCCCACCACCTCTTCCATGGCATGGATCACTGAACCGGAGCCCAGGAACAGCATCGCCTTGAAGAAGGCGTGGGTTACCAGGTGGAACATGCCCGCCACCGGAGCGCCACAGCCCATGGCCAGCATCATGTAGCCCAGCTGGGAAACGGTGCTGTAGGCCAGACCTTTTTTTAGGTCCATCTGGGTGAGGGCAATAGAGGCCCCCAGAAACAGGGTGATCGTGCCGACCGCGGCGATCACCAGATTCACCGCCGGGAAGGCCTCGTAGAGAGGCTGGAGCCGAGCGACCAGAAATACGCCCGCCGCAACCATGGTGGCGGCGTGGATCAGGGCGGAAATCGGTGTGGGGCCCTCCATGGCATCGGGCAGCCACACGTGCAGGGGGAACTGAGCCGACTTGGCCATCGGCCCCATGAACACCAGCAGGCAGAGCAAAATGGCCACGCCATTGCTGACGCTGCCATCGGCTACGGCTTGCTGCAATCCGCTGCCGATTTGCTCAAATCCAAAGCTGCCAGTGGCCCAGAACAGGCCAAGGATTCCCAGCAGTAGGCCGAAGTCGCCAACCCGATTCACCACAAAGGCTTTCTGGGCGGCATTGGCGGCGCCATCGCGGTCATACCAGAAGCCCACCAGCAGATAGGAGCACATGCCCACCAGCTCCCAGAAGACATAGATCTCCAGCAGGTTTGGACTGATCACCAGGCCCAACATTGAGCTGCTGAACAGGGCCAGGTAGGTAAAGAAACGCACATAGCCCTTGTCGTGGGCCATGTAGCCATCGGAATACACCATCACCAACAGGGCAACGGTGGTGACCAGGGAGAGCATCACCGCCCCCAGGGCATCCACCCGGAAGCCCATCTGCAGGTTGAAGCTGCCGGCGCTGGCCCAGTTGAACAGCACCTCCACGGGGGCTGCGCCGCCAAGCTGCTCTACCAACACTGCAAGACTGAGCACTGCCGCAGCGCCCACGCTGCTAATCAGCAGCAGTGCCACCGGTTTGCGCAGTCGGTTGACCGTGCGGTTGAAGCTGATCAACCCCAGACCACTGATACATGCCCCCAGCAGGGGCAAAACCGGGATCAACCAGGCGAGTTCTGCGGCTGAGGGCATCCGGCTGGAGATGATTGGAGTTGAGTGTAGGCAGCCGATACCACCCCACGATGGGCTGTGGAGGATTGCGGTTCAACCCAGCCAGTGGCTCAGGGCGCTGCGGGCGAAGGCGGTGGCGCCCAGGCCGATCCAACGATGGGACCACCAGATAACGCCAATCGCGATGGCGATGCCCAGCTGCGAGGGGCGCAGGAACTCCGCCAGCACCAGCTGCTGCCTGCCCTCCAGCAGGGCTTTGAACGGCAGTACCGAGGTGTTGGCCCTGAGCTCCTCGAAGGCGGCGCCGAAGCGGTTGGCCAGCCGGCGATCGCCATTCCAAACCGCAAAAAGATGGTGGGCGATCAGGCCGGCACTGGTGGCCAGCATGAAACTGCTGCCGATCCAGAGCAGGTGGGTGGCGCACCAGAGGATTTGACCCACGGCTTGGGGGTGCCGCGTCACCCGGATGATCCCGGTGGCATAGAGCCTCACCTGGGGCTTTTGCAGCGCCGGGATCTCCAGCAGGTTGTAGGTGGCTGGGTAGAGAAAGAAAAAACTCACCGCCGTGCCCGCCCAGACCACTGGCACGATCCAGGGCTGGTCCTGCAGGTTCCAGAGGCGGATGCCGTCGTAGCGGTGCTGCAAGAAATAGCCGATCAGCAGGGTTGCCGCCGGGATGCTGATGGCGGCAAACAGCAGCCGCCAGGCTCGCTCGCCAATGCGGGCGCTACCCCAATAGCGCAGCGAGGCGCCACCGCTATGGATCAGGGCAAAGCCCAGCAGCAGTGCCAACACCATGCCGCTGCTGTGATGCAGTGCTTGCGGCTGGCTCAGGGGGCTGGCCATCGGGCCTTGGAGGCGGTGGAAGCTGGCGATTCTGGCCAACCGATACCCCACCTAGAGTTTTCGCCTGCACCCAGGCCATGGCCGATCTGCCCTTCACTCTCGATCAGCTGCGCATCCTGCGGGCGATTGCCTCCGAGGGCAGCTTCAAGAAGGCTGCCGACAGCCTCTATGTCACCCAGCCGGCGGTGAGTCTGCAGATTCAAAACCTGGAAAAGCAGCTCAGTGTTTCCCTGTTCGATCGCGGCGGTCGCAAGGCCCAGCTCACCGAGGCAGGCCACCTGTTGCTCAGCTACTGCGATCGCATCCTCAGCCAGTGTCAAGAGGCCTGCCGCGCCCTGGAGGATCTGCAAAACCTCAAGGGCGGCTCCCTGGTGGTGGGAGCCAGCCAGACCACGGGCACCTACCTGATGCCCCGCATGATCGGCCTGTTCCGCCAGAAATATCCCGATGTGGCTGTGCAGCTGCAGGTGCACAGCACCCGCCGCACCGGCTGGAGCGTCGCCAACGGCCAGATCGATCTGGCGATCATCGGCGGCGAATTACCCGCCGACCTCAACGAGCTGTTGCAGGTGGTGCCCTATGCCAGCGACGAGCTGGCCCTGGTCTTACCGGTTAAACATCCCCTGGCGCGGCTGCCCGAGCTCACCAAGGACGACCTCTACCGCCTGGGGTTTGTTTGCCTCGATGCCCAGTCCACCACCCGCAAAATGGTGGATCAACTGCTGACCAGATCCGGCCTGGATCTGGGCCGGGTCAAAATTGAGATGGAGCTCAACTCCTTCGAAGCGATTAAAAATGCCGTCCAATCGGGCTTGGGGGCAGCTTTCCTGCCGGTGGTCTCGATTGAACGGGAGCTCTCCGCCGGCAGCCTGCATCGGCCCCAGGTAGCTGATTTGCTGGTGCGCCGCCAGCTGAAGCTGATCACCCACCCCGCCCGTTACTGCTCGCGAGCAGCCGATGCCTTTCGCAAGGAGGTGTTGCCCGTGTTCGCCAGCCCCGATAGCCCCCTGCGGCGGCCATTGATCCAGGCCCAAGCCCAGGTGGAAGCCAGCGGCGAATTGGCGGCCTCCGCCGCCTCAAGCTGAGCGGCACCGCTCTGGGGGCCAGCTGGTCCAAGGGGCTCAGAATTGATCGGCTTCAGGGGTTACGCCAGCCGCGTCATCGGCGATGCCTTTGGTAACGAATTTGTTCTCGCTGATGTCGGTCTGGTAGACGCAGCGCACGATCGGTTTGTCCTTCACCGAGCCGATATAGGCAAAGGTGTTCATCCGCTGTTTGCACTGACGCATCTGTTGCGGAGTGATCGCCCCTTCCTTTTCCAGCACGCTCCAGTTTTCTCGGCGGATCACACAGCCGGGCTTGAGCGTGGGCTGGGTGACGAAGCTGGAGCTGGGGTTCATCGTCGTATACACCTCCACGTCCATCACAAAGGCGCTGGCGCCCCACTGGCGGCAGAACTCCGGATCGGGAACGGCCATGTCCAGCTGTTGGGAGCTGGCGATGTTGCCCTGGTTGCCCTGGGTGGTGCTGGACAGGCCGGTGCCGATGCCGATGCCCACCACCAACACGCCGGCCAACACGGCAATCGTGCCGATGTTGAAGGGAATCGGCGAATTGCCGCCAGAACCATTGCCCTTGGCCCCCTGGCCCCCCGGACCTGGCCCCCCGGGACCTCGCCCCCCGGGCACTCGACCGCCAGTAACACCGCTACCGCCACTGCCACTGCCACCGCCACCGGTTCCCCTGCCCATCCAGGGGCGACTGTCTGGCTCGGCGTCGGGGCGCTCCCGGCGCCGTTGGTAGCCGGGTTCGTCGCCCCGCTCGTAGTCGGATTGGCGGCGAGCCTCGTAGCCGCCTTGATAGCGGCCCTCAGAGGGGCTTTCCGGGCGGCTTGCAGGTCGGCCATCCGTTTGGCTTGCAGGCCTGCTTTCGGAGCGGGCCCCTGGCCCTGCTGCCCACCGGCTTTCATAGCGGCCGTCAGGTCGGGCCCCGGAGCGGCCGTCGTCGCGGGATTCGTAGCGGGGGTCGTAGCGACGGCGGCCGCTGCCGGCCCGGGGGCTGGATTGGTCTTCGTCGCCGCGGGAGCGGTTCACAGGCTTTCAGGAGTGCGCGGCAGGCCCATCGAGTAGTTGAGGACCCGGCAGTTGGGGTTGTAGCGGAGTTTGCCCGCCTGGAGCAGTTGGCGGATCGTGCCCTCCAGTTCAGAGCCGATGCGGCGCAGGTTGTAGTCGCTGAGGTCTGCCCCCGCTTGGCCATCCACCAACTGCTGGAACTTCTGGTGCAGGGTTGCCAGCTCCGCCGGCTCCCAGATGAACTCGTTGTCGGGATCCACGTCCAGAGTTAGCTGGCTGGGGTCGGCCACCAGATTGCCCTCCTCCACCCGGGCCGTGAACAGGCGGATGTGACGGGTGGTCGCTTTCAGCAGGGTGTCGGCCATGGGCTGCGGCAGGTCATGGGCTTGGGGATCGCGCGCCCCCGGTAACCAGACTCTAGGAAGCCCAATGCTGGTTTCCGCTGCCAGCCGGCCCGCGGCGGCCGATTTTGGTGGCCGCTGGCATTCTTTTTGGGGCTCCCTTTAAGGTTGCGGCTGGTTGTTGGGTCTGTCATGCGGGTCGCCATTGCCGGGGCCGGTCTTGCCGGTCTCTCTTGCGCCAAGTACCTGGTGGATGCCGGCCACACCCCGATCGTGGTGGAGGCCCGGGACGTGCTGGGCGGCAAGGTGGCGGCCTGGCAGGACGAAGATGGCGACTGGTACGAGACTGGCCTGCACATTTTCTTTGGCGCCTATCGCAACATGCGCCAACTAATCCAGGAGCTGGACATCGAAGATCGGCTGCAGTGGAAGTCGCATTCGATGATTTTTAATCA
>JBIKVR010000133.1:0-5931 GCA_044356735.1 Prochlorococcaceae cyanobacterium | reverse complement strand
TCATGTCAGTCCCCATTGACGAGAAGCTTGAAGAGATCGCCGCAGCTTGCCAGCGATATGGGATTGAGCGGCTGTTTGTCTTTGGCTCAGCTTTGAGAAGCGACTTTAAGCCTGGAGAAAGCGACATCGATCTTCTTGTTGAGTTTGGCCCAGTGGAAATTACCAAGCGCTTCCACGTCTTTCTTGACGCTCGCGAGGCCTTTAGAACTATCTTTCAAGCCAACGTTGATTTAGTGATGCAGGGTGCGGTGAAAAACAAAATAATTGCCAACGAGATTGATCGAACAAAGAAGCTGATCTATGGCGCGTGATGTATCTGCCTATTTGCAGGATGTCCTTGAAGCATGCAGTGCGATTGAAGGCGTAATGAGCGGCGTTGCCGTTTTCGGACT
This sequence comes from Prochlorococcaceae cyanobacterium, assembly GCA_044356735.1. GTDB lineage: Bacteria > Cyanobacteriota > Cyanobacteriia > PCC-6307 > Cyanobiaceae > UBA5018. The sequence goes on along the minus strand of JBIKVR010000133.1, from coordinate 5,539 downwards.
TGTCTATTCAGACCTGATCGTATTGAAGGCCGAGGTTGGCGAGCTTTTGCATGACTCCCATGACGCAAACTAACCATGCCATTCATTAGAGCCGCCTCCAGGGCATTCCTTGTTCCTGCCTGAGATCATTGCGGCCAGGTGATCTTGAGCGTTAGAGAGATGGGTCACTGGTCGCCAAGCCGCCCAGCGGTATAGTCTGTGTATAGCCGCCACTGGGGCATGCAGACGAGGGTTCAGAAGTGGGGAAACAGCCTTGGCTTGAGGATTCCACGCGGCTTGGCAGATGAGCTGGGCTTGGGGGTTGGCACGGAAGTCAGCCTCACCGCCAAGGATGGTGAGCTGGTCTTGAGGCCCTCTCTGCCGAGCCGGCTCAGGCTTGCGGATCTTCTTGCTGGTATCACGCCAGAGAACATTCACGCCTCCGTTGATACGGGGGATGCCGTGGGTTCTGAAGCGTTCTGATGCCTTCCTACGTGCCTGATCGCGGTGATTTGGTGTGGCTGGAGTTTATGCCACAGGCCGGAAGTGAGCAGCGTGGAAGACGCCCAGCACTTGTTCTATCCCCAAAGAACTACAATGAGAAAGTAGGGCTGGCACTGTTTTGTCCAATTACATCTAAGGCCAAGGGTTACCCTTTTGAGGTGCTGCTGCCTGATGGATATTCCGTGAGTGGAGTTGTCCTGTCCGATCAGCTGAAGAGCCTTGACTGGCGAACGAGGAAAGCGAAGTTCATCGAGCGTATTTCTTCAGATGTAATGGCGATGGTTACTGCGAGGGTGTTGCCGCTTCTTGAACCTGACGCCACTGCCACTCTCTAAAACCGCCACGCACTTGAGCCGCCACCGCTCCCCCACTACCAGCAATATTGTCCGACCTGTCTAACCGATCCACCAGGGGGCTAACCATGACTGATGTAATCGCCTTACGACCCCGAGCTGCCGCTGGAAGCAGGAAGGCCAGCTGGTGCCGGCCAGCAGCAAGACCTGGAGGAGTCAACGGTGCAAACGGTTTGGGAAGCGAGGTTGAGTTTTGGGAGAGTTGGGCCGTGGTGCGGTCAACCGCGAGGTTGATTTCCTTGGTGAGAGGTTGAGTGCTGAGAGATTTTGGGGTAGAGTGGTGTCGCGGTCGAGATTGGGGGGTGATCGGGTGTTGGGTTGCGATCTCGATCTGGCAATCGTGCTGTAATGGACTCTCATGCCACCCCTGGTGCTGAGTTTGAGTCATGGCATGAAGATGTTTAGTAACTAAAAACGCTTTTTATGTTAAGCAACCTGAAAATCCCAAGGGAACTCCGCAGAAAAATAGAGGGCGAACTTCAACCAGGAGAGTTTATAAGATGGGTCGAACAGCCCATCCCCCGTTTTTTCACAGCCGCTTCCATCGGAAGTGCTTTATTCGCTATTCCTTGGACTAGCTTTTCCATATTTTGGATGTGGGGTGCATTAGGGTCTGAGCTTCCAGATCTAAGCAAAGGTTTGCAACCTCAACATCTGTTTGCCCTTTTTGGTTTACCCTTTGTTCTTATTGGTTTTGGGATGCTGACTAGTCCCATCTGGGTATGGCAAGCAGCACGAGAGACAGTTTACTTGGTGACAGATAAACGAGCTATCTCTATTCAAGGTGGTTGGTCTACCACAATCATAAGCCACTTGCCTGACCAATTAAAAGATATATACCGGAGAGAAAGGGCCGACGGAGCGGGCGATGTGATTATTTCAATTCGGCGATGGAAGGATAGCGATGGGGATAGCAGGAGTGAGGAAATAGGGTTTTTGGGAGTTCGCAACCCGCGAGAAGTTGAGAATATATTAAAGCAGCTGGCTCAAAGTAATGCCTAATAACGCCCATGCGCGCCGACCCACAAGGGTAATTTCTATGAGGCGTAGGCTGTCTGTGGTGAGTGATCGCCAATGTTCGCTCAATTCTTCTGGCTGCCGCCGTTAGCGCCAGCATCACTCCGCCGTCAGGAAACAGAAGATGAACGATGCGCATCCCCTGCGATTTCAGGCCGGGCAACGTGGCTATAGATAGTTGAGTTTTCGCCTACTCCGCTCCATTGGTTGAGCTGCTGTTGCTGCTGCTCCTGCTCCCGTTGCTCCTGCTGCTGATCCTGCTGGTCACCGTTCTGGCGATCCGGATGAGTTACCTGGGCCAGCGGCTCACCCGGCTGGAGCAGCGGCTGGGCGAGCCGGGTGAGCAGGCGCCATCTCTCCTGCCGGCCGCTCCTCCGGCTCCGCTGCCTCCGGCTCCTGAGTCCCCGATGGAGCCACCCCGTCTGCTCTCTCCACCGGCGGCCCTCTCTCCGCCAGCCTCTGCAGCCCCGCCAGCCCAGCCAGTCCCGCCAGTCCAGCCGCCCGGCCTATCGCCCGGCCTGTCGCCCAGCTCAGGCCCCCCCGCGCCCACCGGCAATAAATCCTGGCGGCGGCTGGAGCGCACCTTGATCGAGAACTGGACCGGCATCCTCGGCGTGGTGGTGCTGGTGGCTGGGGTCACCTTCCTGGCGGTGAGCCTCGCCCTGCGTCTGGGACCGTTGGCGCGTTTTCTGCTCACCCTCCTGGCTGCCCTGGCCTTGATCCTCCCCTCGGCGCTGTGGGGCCGGCGCCACAACTGGCGGCGGCTCAGCCTCTGGATGCGCAGCGGCGGGGCGGCCCTGATCCTGTTCGCCTGCGTGGCCGCCGGCGGGTTACCGGAGCTGGGCCTGCGCTGGCTGAACGATCCCAGCCAGGCCCTGGCCTTGTTGGTGCTGGGTATGGCGATCAACCTGGCGGTGGCGGCGGTCGCCCGCCAGCAGACCACCGCCTCCCTGCACGTGGTGGTGAACCTGCTGCCCCTGCTGCTGGTGCCGCCTAACGGCACCACCCTGGCAATTGCCAGCCTGGTGTGCCTGCTGGGTCAGCTGCTGCCCCGGCGCCGGGCCTGGAACCGCCACCGGCTGATCGTGGTGGCTGCCTACGCCCTCTTCCACGGCTGCTGGTTTATGGCGGCGCCCGCCAGCCTGCTCGCCAGCCCTGGCGTCCGCGCCGGCGGGGCCCTGGCGGCCGGTTTGGTGTTCGCCAGCGGCTTGCTGCTGCAGCACCGGGGCAGGCCGCTGCGGCGGGCGCTCACCCCCTTGCGGCTGGCCACCCTGCTGCTGCAGTGGGGTGGCATCGCCCTGGCGCTGCTGCTCTACCCGCGCCTGGCCGCCGTGCGGGTCACGGCCCTGGCCCTGGCGGCCGCCCTCGCCCTGTTGCTCTCCCGCCGGGCGCGGCGGGGCGGCTCCCCCTCCCTGGCGCTGGCCGACAGCCTCTGCGCCCAGGCACTTTTGATGGCGGCGATCCTCAGCCTGGCGCCGCTTGTTGTTGACCCTCTATTGCTACCGGGGGTGTTGCTGGTGGAGTGCGCCCTCTTCCTCGCCTTCGGGCTGCTGCAGGGTGACCTGAAATTGCAGCGGATCGGCTGGCCGGTGTTGCTCGCGGTGGCGGCGGTGCTGTTGGTGGTGGGGCTGCTTGCCTCCTGGGGTCTGGTGATGCTGCGGCCGCCACCGCTGCGCAACGCCTCTGTGTTGCTCGCTGGCTCGGCCCTGCTCACCGGCATCGCCGCGCTGTTGCAGCGCCGGCCTGGGGTGGCCAAGCCCCCAGCTTTCTCCGGGGTGCAGGCGGCGCTGCTCGCGTTTGCGGGATCGTTCCTGGTGTCACCGCCCCCTTGGCAGCCTCCGCTCAGCTTGCTTTCGCTCGGGGCGTTGCTGCTCACGGCCCGGCGCTTTCAACCCCCCGGGCTGCTGCGGGGGGTGGCGGCGGCGGTGCTCTCCACCCACCTGCTGCAGGGAATGAGCCTGCTGCTGCAGGGCCAGCGGGGCCTGCTGGCCCTGCAGCCCCTGCTGGCGCTCACCGGCCTGGCGGCGCTGATGATCGCCAGCAGCGGGCGCCCCCGCCTGCGGCTGCTGGGTGTGTATCTGCTGGGCCTCGACCTGGGGCTGGCCGCCTTCCTGCTGCTTGAACCGATCTCTCCCCTGCTGCCGGGGGTGGTTTGGCTGCTGCTCTCCCTGCTGGCCCTGGAGGCGGCCAACCGGCTGCGGCGGCCGGAGTCGCTGCATGTGCTCGGCCTGGGGCTTGGCTTTCTGGGCGCCTATGGCGTCAGCTATTTGCTGGTGATCAGCCAGAGTCCGGCCTATCTGGTACTGCTGGGGCAGCCGCTGGGGGCCCGGCTGCTGATCCAACTGTTCGCCCTGGCGGTGCTGCTGGGCTGGTGGTTCTTCCAGCCCCGTGCCGCTCTGCGCCAGGCGAGCATCTGGCGCGCCGTTCACCCCTGCCTGCTTGAGCTGGGGCTGCTGGCGATCGGGCTGCTGATTCTCAGCGAGGTGAGTGCCCTCTGGCGGCCCGTCGCCTGGTCGCTGTTGGCCCTGGGGCTGCTGGCCCCGGCGATGGAGCGCTGGTTCGCGCCGCGGCTGCAGGTTTATGCAGTGCTCGGCTCCTGGCTGGCGAGCGCCACCACCGTGGCGATGCTGAGCACCGGCGAGACCGCCTCGCCCCAGTGGCACCAGCAGCCCCAGACGATCGCCCTGCTGGCCATCGGCCTGCAGGGGTTGTTTTTGCTTGCCAGCAGCCGTTGGCTGCGGCCCGAGGCGCTGCGGGCTCCAGGTGGCCTGCCCCTGCTGGCGGCGATCGGCAGCACGGTGGCGCGTCAGCCCCATCGCTGGCTCGGCTACCCCCTGTTCCTGGCGGTCGCCCTCTATCTCGCCTGCCGCTACGACCGGGCCCTGCTCACCCTGCTCTGGGCGCTGCTGGCCTTCTTCATCTATATCTACAGCGCCTTGCTGCGCGACAACCAATTCCGCACCGTGGCGTTGCTGGCCACCGGGGCCTGTCTGCTGCGGCTGGTGGCGGTGGACATGGCCCAGGCCGATCTGACCCTGCGCGGGCTGGTATTCGTCGGCGTCGGTCTGCTGATGCTGGCGATGAACGCTCTGTACACCCGCTTCCGGGAGCGTTTCCGGTGAGGCGCCACCGGCGAGCGGCCCGGCTGCTTGCTTTGGCGCTGGGTCTGCTGCTGGGTCTGCTGCTTCCGGGCGCGAGAGCCTGACGCTGCCCGGGGTGTGGCGTCAGGGCGCGGGGGGCTGATCCGCCTCCAGGGGGGCACTCCCTTCCATGCTCGCGCCGATCCGCTCCGCCAGGGCCAGGCAGCGATCCATCTCCTGCCAGAGCAGCTCGCGGCGACTGGCGTGCACGGCGAAGGAGCGGTGGTGCAGGTCGCGGCCTAGATACAGCAGGGCATCGCGGATGCGCCGCCAATCGTCGGGCTCCAGGGCGGCGGCATCTGCAGGAGACGAAGGGGGAACAGGCATCGGCGGGCGCCGCCAGGGGGAAGGGCAGACCCAGGAGCCTGCTGCCCACAGAATGCCCCAGCCGGTAGCAGCCGCTACAAATTAATAACGATTCCGATAACCACTGTTCGCAATTAGCACATATCGCCGAAAGCACCTGCGGTTGCCAGGATTGGCTTGACCGAGTGGAAGTAGTTAACGGAAAGTAGCAAGAGCGGTGGGGTGGTTCTTGGGAGCCAC
>JBIKVR010000186.1:0-2925 GCA_044356735.1 Prochlorococcaceae cyanobacterium | reverse complement strand
GCAGCTGCGGTTGGGCGATTTGCTGCGGCTGGAGGAGGGGGACCGGGTGGCGGCCGATGCCAGCCTCACCGAAACGGTGGGCCTGTGGCTGGATGAATCGCTGCTCACCGGTGAATCGCTGCCGGTGGCCAAGCAGGGCGGCGACTGGATCCGGGCCGGTTCGCTGGTGGCCAGCGGCCGCGGCTGGGCGGAGGTGAAGGCCCTGGCAGAAGCCACTGAATTGGGGCAAATCGGTCTCAGCCTGGCCACGGTGACACCACCACCCACCCGGCTACAGCGCCACAGCCGCCGGCTCACCTCCCGCTTGACGCTGCTGGCCCTGGGGCTATGCGCCCTGCTGGCCGTGGGCCAAGGCGGCATCGGCGGCAACTGGCCCCAGGCGCTACTGGCGGCCCTGGCCCTGGCCCTGGCGCTGCTGCCCAATGAAATCCCGGTGGTATTGGCTTTGTTTCTGGCCCTGGGGGCCCTGCGCTTGGCGCGAATTGGCGTACTGGCCCGCTGGCCGGCGGCGGTGGAAAGCCTGGGCAGCGCCACGGTGCTGGCCGTGGACAAGACCGGCACGCTCACCGAAAACCGCATGGCGGTGCAGCGGCTGATCACCTGGCCCGAGCAGCTCAGCTGGCAGGCCGGCAGCGCCCTGGAAGAACCGTTTCATCAGCTGTTGGAGATGGCGGTGCTGGCCAGCCGCGGCGATCCGGTGGACGCCATGGAACTGGCGATCCAGCGCCTGGCGCTCGATCAACTCAGCGGCAGCGAGCACCTGCACCCCGATTGGCCCCTGGAGCGGGAGTATCCACTGCAAAAAAGTTTGTTGGTGTTTTCGCGGCTATGGGGCGATGGCCAGGGCAATTGGCAGCTGGCGGCCAAGGGGGCCCCTGAGGCGATCGCCGATCTCTGCCATCTCGATCCCCTGGCCGCAGGCCAACTGATGGTCGCCGCCGATCAACTGGCATCAGTTGGCCTGCGGGTTTTGGCTGTAGCCAGCGGCATCGATGGGGTGGTGCTGCACGACGGCCAGCCGGCTTCTCTGCAGCCAGAACCAGCGGCGGGTCCCCACGACTACGCCTACCAGCCCCTGGGGTTGATTGGCCTGGCCGATCCGCTCAGGGCCGAGGTGCCCGGGGCGATTGCCACCGCCCGGGGAGCTGGGGTGCGGATCGTGATGGTTACCGGCGACAGCCCGGTTACGGCCCGCTCGATTGCCGATCAGGCGGGTCTGCCGCCGGGCCCGGTGGTCTCTGGCCACGAGCTGGAAGGTCTGTCGGCCCAGGCGCTGGCGGCCCTCTGCCCGCAGGTGTGCGTATTTGCCAGGGTGATGCCCCAGCAGAAATTGCAACTGGTGCGCGCTCTGCAGGCCAGCGGCGAGGTGGTGGCGATGACCGGCGATGGCGTCAATGACGCCCCGGCCCTGAAAGCGGCTGACATCGGCGTGGCGATGGGCAAGCGCGGCACGGCGGTGGCCCGTGAATCCGCCGATCTGGTGCTCCTCGATGACAGCTTCTCGGCGCTGGTGCAGGCCCTGGCGATCGGCCGCCGCATCGATGTAAACCTGCACCGAGCCCTGGGCTACACCCTCGCCATTCATCTACCGATTGCGGCCCTAAGTTTGCTGCCCTTACTCATGGCTGGTCAGCCGCTGATCCTGCTGCCCGTACATATCGCCCTGCTGCATTTAGTAATAGATCCGGCCTCCACCGTGGTCTTTGAAGCTTTGCCAGGCAATCCAGAACTGATGCAGCAGCCACCCCGACCAGCCCAGGCCCCCCTGTTCGCCACCGCCACCTGGCAGCGGGCCCTGAGCCAAGGCACGCTGCTGAGCCTGGGGGCCCTGGCCCTCAGCTTCTGGCCAGATATCAGTACAGAATCCCACCGCAGTTTGGTTTTTTCCTATCTGCTACTGGTGGGCGGCGGGCTGGTGTGGCTCAGCGGCGATCCACCAAGTTGGCTAACAGCCAGGGGAGCGGCCATCGGCCTCGGGATGTGGTTGCTGCTGCTGGCGATGCCAGCGGATTGGAAGTTACTAGGCACGCAGCCGATGAGCCCAGAGCAGATAGGGCTGCTGCTGATTGTCACGCTTGCAGCTCTTATGCTGACGCATCTACTAAAAAGATTCTCCAAACTAAAGGAGTACGGCTAATAGGTTGGCGCCAATCGTCTGATCGGCTACCGATCAATCCTGGCTACCTACTAGTCCTAGCCGCCGATCAATGACGTGACAGCCAATTTGGCCATGCCCACCGCTGCCGCAACGCCGATCAGGCGCAACACCCCCCAGTGCCAACGGCTGAGGGCCAGAAAGGCCAAGACGGCCAACAGCAGCGCCAAGGCGTCGAGTTGGCCTGCGGGCAGGAGCACCGGTTTGGCAAAAAACAGGGCCAAGCTGACAATCACGCCCACCACGGCGGCGGTGATCGCCGTTAGCGGAGCGCCCAGCCGCAGATCGTCGCGACTGGCCTCCACCAGGGGCCCACCGCAGAGGATGAAGCCAAAGCTGGGCAAGAAGGTGAACCACACCACCACCAGCGAGGCCAGCACGGCCCCGAGCCATTGGCCAGGCGATCCCAGCACCCCTTGATTCCAGCCGCCCATGAAGCCGACAAAGGCCAGCACGATGATCAGCGGCCCCGGGGTGGTCTCCCCCAGGGCGAGACCGTCCACCACCTGGGCTGCACTCAGCCAGCCAAAGTGCTCCACCGATGCCTGACTCACATAGGGCAACACCGCATAGGCCCCACCAAAGCTCACCAGGGCCACACGGCTAAAGAAATGAGCCATGGTGGGCAAAATGCTGGCCTCCCCAAACAAACCGCTGAGCAGCAGCAGCGGCACCAGGGTGGCCAGACCCCACACCAGCAGGGTGAGGGCCAGCCGCCGCCGCGAAAAGCGGGCATGGGCAGGGGTGGGCGTGTCATCGCCATGAATAAC
>JBIKVR010000103.1:0-9619 GCA_044356735.1 Prochlorococcaceae cyanobacterium | reverse complement strand
CACCAGGGTGGCCAGACCCCACACCAGCAGGGTGAGGGCCAGCCGCCGCCGCGAAAAGCGGGCATGGGCAGGGGTGGGCGTGTCATCGCCATGAATAACCTCTTCCATCTCTCCTACCCCTGTTAGCTCGGCTGCCTCCACCAGCTCCGCCACCGCTGGGCTCGCTGGCGCCGCTGCGCCCGGCTTGGCTTGCCCCCTGGCGCCGCCCTGCCTGGCCTTGGGCTGGAACCATTGGGGGCGCCAGCAGCCAGCGATCAAGCCCAGCAGGGCGGCAGCCACCACGATCAGCGGATAGGGCAGCCGCAGCAGCGCCAGGGCCAGGAAGGAGGCCAAGGCCACCAGCACCAGAGCTGGGTGATGCAGCGTGCGCCGGCCCACGCGCCAGGCCGCCTGCAACACGATCGCCAGCACCGCTGGCTTGAGGGCCCAGAACACTGCCATCAACAACGGCAGCTGGCCAAAAAACACATAGATGCTGGAAAGGGCGATCAGCAGCAACACCGAGGGGGCCAGGAACAAGCCGCCGGCGATCAGCCCACCGGGGATGCCATGCATCAGCCAGCCCAGATAGGTGGCCAGCTGAATGGCCTCGGGGCCCGGCAACACCATGCAGTAATTGAGCGCATGGAGATAACGCCGCTCCGAGAGCCAATGGCGCCGCTCCACCAGCTCGCGATGCATCAAGGCGATCTGCCCGGCTGGGCCACCAAAGCTCACCAGGCCCAGCTGCAGCCAGAAGCGGCTGGCATCCGCCAGGCTCACGGATTGCCGCGGAGATTGCTGCGGATCCTCAGAATCAACCAGCTCCACAGCCGATTCTCGGCGATTTAATAAATAGCCTATTCGCAGGCAGGCGGGCATTGGCCAGATTGTTAATAGACAAACTGGTAGGGCCGGTTATTAGTGGTCAGCCTGGTATCGGCCAGCCTGACAGGGTCAGATTGGCAGTAGACAGCTCATTAGTGGCCAACCTGTCAATAGGCAGCTCATTAGTAACCAGCCTGGTAGGGCCAGCTCGTTAGCGGCCAAACCGATAGCGGCCAAACCGATAGCGGATCAGCCTGTATGGGCCAGCCTGGTATCGGCCAGCCAGAATGATCATGACCAGGCTGGGGAGTGCTTACCACTGCGGAGACCCGTGTTCCTCAAAATTCGCCACGACAGCGACGACAGCAGCCTGCTGGAGGTGCTCAACCTCAAGCAACTGTTCGATCCCTTTGCCAAGACCGTCAACGGCCGCCTACATGCCGGAGAAGAGCTGCAGGATGCCGCTGAATTGACAAAATCCGAGCTCAGTTTTCCTTCGGGGGAAAAACTGCCGCGCTGCTGGCTGGATCCCCATTACGGCAGCTGAGCGGCGGCTGAGCGGCGCTCGGCTCAGCTCCAGTCGCTGGGGGGTTCTGGCTTAGCGGTGTCGGCGAGGGACGGATAGGTGGAGCGGGTGAGAGCCACCAACTCAGCGCGGGCCTTGGCCCGGAAGCTGTCGGCCACGGCCCTGGGCAGCACCGGAAAGCTGTTGTCGGAGTCGTCTTGGCGCAAGGGCTTCCAGCCCTTGTTGCCCTGGGCGCGGAACTCGGCCAGGGCAGCGGCGAAATCAAAGCTGAGGTTGCGCCCCTGGTCGGCGATCTCGGCCACCAGCTGTTCGCGCAGGGGGGCAAAGGCCTTGGCCTTGAGGGTATCGGGCAGACCCAACACCGGTTGGTAGTAGTCGAGGGCGCGCAGCTCCTCTTCGATCACGATCGCCCAGGCAGCCAGCTCATCGGCTTCCAGCCCTTCCACCCCCGCCATCGCCTGGTGGAAGGCGCTCAGCCAGCGGTAGTGGGTCTTTTCCTTGAGGGATTTGCGCAGGGCCGCCTTGCCAGACAGCTGCTTGGGCAGGGCCGCCTCAGCCCGGCGCAGGAAGATGCGATCATCACGCTCGAGGTTGATCGCCCCCCAGCGGTGGCGATACTCCCAAAGCTCTTCATAGCGGCGCACTTCCTCGGCCGACCAGCCCAGGGTCTTCAGCTCGTCGGAGCGACTCGTCTCGTCTTTCCGCACAACGCGTGGATCTCACTGGTTTGAACCTTACGAGCCAGCCGTAGCGGCTGCTCCTCGCCAGGGAGACCGCCGCTGGGCTACCGGGGGGGAACAGCAAGCGGCTGCGGGAAATTGTGATGCCCTGCGAGACGGCCGATGCACTATCAAGGGAGAAGGGCCTGGGGAGCGCTGCTGGTTCAGGGCTTCTGGTTCAAGAATCAAGCGCTTCAGCGGTTCAGGCGCTGCATCTGCCAGGTGACCAGGGTTCCCACCGGGCTCCAGAGCAGGTAGGGAATCAGCAGCTGCCAGGCTGGCCCGGAGTGGGGAGCCACCGCAGTGGCCAGCCCCAACCCCCACAACCAGCCGGCAAAGCCCACGGCGGTGCCATAGCGCAGTTGGCGGGTGAGACAGATCAGCCAGGTGTAGCTCTGCACCAGCAGCAGCAACACCAGGTAGGCCAGCATCAGGCTCCAGCTGCTGGTGGCAGTCCACCCCAGCAGAGCGGAAGCGTAAAAACAGGCGTAGATGCCGATCCAGATCAAGGGAATCAACCGCTCAAAGCTGAGCCAGGCCGGTCGCTTCAGGTGCAAAAACCAGGCAAATTGCCGGCGGCTGGGGTTGAGCACAAAGCCAACGCCCACCATCACCAGCAGGATTATCAGGGCTGCCAGCACCGCTCGCTCCTCGGCAATCTGCCGCCAGCCTGATCGCAACTGGAGCTGCCTGGCGGCATGCCCACCAGGCCAGGGCCAACGGCTATGGACCAGCGAGTTTGTTCAGCAAGTGTGGATCAGCAAATGTGGGCCAGCCAGTTTTGGCCGGCGAGGTTGGGCCAGCTGTGGCGGGAAAGCAGCTGTTCACCAGCCTCAGCAAACGAGGCCAGTAACAATTGGCCCCAATCGGGGACTGGTGCAGAGTTCCTCAGCGGCACAATGGTTAGGAAATGCCGTAAAGCCGCCATGACCGAGGCCAGCCCCAATCGGGCCAGCCAGCCCTTGGCCAGCCTGGAAGCGGTCGACGACGACCCGAGCGGTGTCCATGGGGATCCCTGCCCCCAGGAGCAGCGCTACCTGGCCTACGCCCAACGGCCGCGGCGCGCCGATGCCAGTTCGCGTTATCGCGGCGTGAGCCTTAGGCAACAAACAGGACTATGGGTAGCCCAGGTGTACTGGCGGGGGCGCCGCTACTTCCTAGGCTCATTTCACTCGGAGGAAGAGGCAGCTCGGGCTTACAACAAACATGCATCAATTTTGATCGGCAGGATGGCCCTGCTCAACGAAATCCTGCCTCAAAACTGCGACGCCCAGGCGAGTGCCGCCAATCAATCTCGCGAAACAGCACCAGTCTAATCTGCGGCGAATGACCACACCTCTGAGTAGGAGCCCGCATGAATGGGCAGCCTTGTGAGCCAAGGCCTATCATAAATAGCCGTACTAGCCAACAGCCCCCTTCCATGGCCAACGAACTACTCAACGCCGATCAAATAATTGCCCTGGCCACAGAGCTACCTGAATGGAGGATATCAAATGGCAAGCTAAAACGCGAGATTAAATTTGCTGATTTTAATCAGGCGTTTGGCTTTATGACGAGGGTGGCGCTGGTGGCTGAAACCATCGGTCATCATCCCGAGTGGAGCAATGTGTGGAACCGGGTGGTGATTGAGCTCACCACCCATGATTTAGGCGGCCTATCTGGCCTGGATGTGCAGCTGGCCAAGCGCATTGATGGATTGGCTGCCAGCCACTGAAGCAGCAACTAAGGCAGCCAAGTTAGCTACCCCTTGCTCTGGGTGAACGGAATGGCTGATTCTTCGAGCTGCCCTGATGCAGCTACCAGTAAGTGGCACTAATTACTGGCAGCTTGCTGCCTAGGTTTAAACCGCTGATAGGGTTTGTTCGCGTTGCTGAAAACGCAGTTTGCTTTGATCAGCATCTGTTGCCACATCCACAAAGATGGTGTGGCCAGGGCTGAATTGGGCCGCAAGGATGCCCTTGGCGATGGGCGTTTCCAGCTCCCGCTGCACAGCTCGCTTCAAGGGGCGGGCACCATAGACGGGGTCGTAGCCAACTCCAGCCAACCAATCAAGGGCAGCGGCATTTAGCTCAAGCCCCAGCTTGCGATCCTCTAAGCGCTGGCTTAACCGCTTCACTTGCAACTCAACGATTTGGCGCAGTTCATCCTGCTTTAGACTATGGAAGATGATCGTTTCATCGAGGCGATTAAGAAATTCGGGCCGGAAGTGGCCTCGCAGGGCATCGTTAACCCGCGCTTCCATCTCGGCATGACGCGCCGGATTGCCCGCCAGATCGAGGATAGATTGGCTGCCGATGTTACTGGTGAGGATCAGCACTGTATTAGTAAAGCTAACCGTGCGCCCCTGGCCATCGGTAACCCGTCCATCATCGAGAATTTGTAACATCACATTGAATACATCCGGGTGAGCTTTCTCCACCTCATCGAATAGGATTACGGCATAGGGGCGGCGGCGAACGGCTTCGGTGAGTTGACCACCTTCCTCATAACCTACATAGCCTGGAGGTGCACCAATCAGCCGGCTAACGGCATGTTTTTCCATGTATTCGCTCATATCGATACGCACCATCGCCTCTTCTGAATCAAATAACTCACTGGCGAGGGCCTTGGAGAGTTCAGTTTTGCCAACGCCCGTGGGACCGAGGAATAAGAAAGAGGCAATCGGACGATTTGGATCGCTGAGGCCGGCTCGTGAGCGCTGAATGGCATCGGCTACGGCGGTAACGGCCTGGCTCTGGCCAATGACACGGCTGTGCAGGTCATCCTCCAGGTGCAGCAGTTTATCCATCTCACTTTGCACCAACCTGGCCACCGGAATACCGGTCCACTTGGCGATCACCTCAGCGATATCATCTTCCGTAACCTCTTCCCGCAACATAGATTTATCACCATTGCCAGCGGAAAGCTCAGCCTCCTTGCTGGCCAACTTTTTATGTAGATCCGCCAAGGTGCCATATTCTAGTTCGGCGGCTTTGTTGAGATCGTAGCTGCGTTTTGCCTGCTCAACTTGTAATTGCACCTGCTCAATTTCCTCCTTGAGGGAGCTGAGGGCATCGATGGCGCCCTTCTCCTGTTGCCACTGGGCGTTGAGACCACTCTGCTGTTCGCGCAGCTCGGCCAACTCCTTATCCAGCCGCACCAGCCGATCACGGCTGGCGGGATCAGACTCCCGGGCCAGGGAGAGCTTTTCCATCTCCAACTGCAGGATGCGCCGATCGAGCTCATCAATCTGCTCCGGCTTGGAGGTGATTTCCATCTTTAATCGCGCGGCCGATTCATCCATGAGATCGATGGCTTTATCAGGCAGGAAGCGATCGGCGATATAGCGGCTAGATAGCATGGCGGCGGCAACTAGAGCATTGTCGGCGATGCGCACGCCATGGTGCACCTCATAACGCTCCTTGAGACCCCTGAGGATGGAGATTGTGTCTTCCACGGTGGGTTGATCAACAAACACCTGCTGGAAACGACGTTCCAGGGCTGGATCCTTTTCGATGTGTTGGCGATGTTCATCCAAGGTGGTGGCACCGATGCAGCGCAGTTCACCGCGGGCGAGCATCGGCTTGAGCAGGTTGCTGGCATCCATGGCGCCACCACTGGCACCGGCTCCCACAACAGTATGAATTTCGTCGATGAATAATACAATTTGCCCCTCAGAAGCGGTTACCTCCTTGAGCACCGCCTTGAGCCTTTCTTCAAACTCACCGCGGTATTTAGCGCCGGCGATCAGGGCACCCATATCCAGGGCAATCAATTGACGATTTTGTAAGGCCTGGGGCACGTCGCCATTGACGATCCTTTGGGCCAGACCTTCCACGATCGCCGTTTTACCAACCCCCGGTTCACCAATTAAGACGGGGTTGTTTTTGGTGCGGCGGCTAAGGATTTGAATGGTGCGGCGAATTTCCTCATCGCGGCCGATCACCGGATCGAGCTTGCCCTCCCGGGCGGCGGCGGTGAGATCGCGGCCGTACTTCTCCAGGGATTCGTAGGTGCCTTCTGGGTTTTGATCGGTCACGGTTTGACTGCCTCGAATGGCTGTGATCGCAGCTTTGAGTTTGTCCGCATCGCTGCCCTGCTGGGACAACAGAAGCTTGCCGCAGCGAGCGTCGCTGGCGAGAGCCAACAGCAGGTGCTCGATGGCGATGTAGCTGTCGCCATAGCCGCTTTTGATCTCAGTGGCCTGGTCAAAGACGGCATTGAGGCCCTTGCCCAGGTAGACATTGTCTGGGGGGGAGCTGAGGCTGGGCTGGGAGGCGATCAAGGCCTCCAGCTTTTGGCTCAAACCAGCCAGATTCACACCGGCCTTGATCAGGATTCGCTCCGCCAGCCCCTGCTGGCCCAACAGGGCTGCAAACAGGTGCTCGCTCTCCATCTGCTGCTGGCGCTTCTGCTGCGCCAGTTGCTGGGCGGCCACCACGGCGGCCCAGGCCTTTTCGGTGAACAGCTCAGCGGTGGGATGCATGGGGAAGCCGGGGGAGTGGGGTGGCGATGGCCCAACCGTATGGAGAGCTTTCGCTGGCGGCGGCCGTAGCAACCGAACCCAGGCGTACGGCCATCACCGCCGTAGCAGCCATGCCGTACCGATCTAGGCGGAGATCCGCCCCAAGGGGCTGAAATCGTGAAACACAGGTGGAAACCGGAAACCGATGCAGCCCCGGGGATCGATCAGAAACTGGAAACCGCAAACTGGAAACCGCAAACAGAAGAGCTCAAACAAAAGAACGCAAACTGAAGAGCGCAAACTGAAGAGCGCAGACCGAAAACAAGAATGCACAAATGGCCGCCGCCAACTGAAGGCTAGGGATTGGGGCTGAAGATTCAGCTACTGGATTGGCGGCATGTGATTCAGCTACGGCGATCAGCGACTAGTAGGCGGCAACTCAAATGAATTGCTGGCCTCTGCGCAGAGCTTGATCGGACAGCCATCCTTGCCGTAGACGGCATCGGCGGCAGATAGACAGCCCATGGCATTTTTGCCAGCCACCTGGGCCGGTGGAATGCGCCGAGGCTGCAGGATCTGTTGATCCTTGCTCACAATCAATGGGCACTGGCCCGCCAACCGCTGTTGAGCCGCCCCAGGCCCCGCCACAGCGAGCAGCAGGGCCATAACCGCAAGGGCCCCAGGCCTACAGGCAAGGGCTCGAACTCGGCGGCGGGGCATGGGGGATGCTGCTACGGCATTCATTCTGACGCCTGCTGCGATCGATTGTTCACCAGGATGGATTGCGGCAGGGCTGGGGTTGGGCTTTTAGGGGTTGGAGGCCGATGGCAAGGAGAAGGAGCGCATGGGCTGGTTATGCTCCACCATGGGCATGGAGTTAGTGCCTGCGATATTGCACATCCATATAGAAGATATTGCTGATGCTCCAGAATCTAATCGAGCGGCGCTACCCCAAAGCTGCATCCATCGCCATAGCAAACTATGCAATTAGCTCCATACTTTGACCTTGCTGGCTCAGAATTCAAAATGCACAACAATGGGATTCTTTATGACTCGATTGTATCTGCCTTCGCCATGTACGATGAGCGCTTCTTTCAGAATTTCCAGAAATGCATTTAGAGTCATGCCTTCCAGTATCGGTTGAGATACATTAGGCTCCTTCCATGCAGAACTAGGCAAGCGGGAATAATGATCGGGGTGAATAGATGAGATTGCTTCAACGGCATCCCATTTAACACGGTAAGGATTATCGGTAAAGACAAGTGAAGCAGCACCCGGAACTAAAATAACAAGAAATTGACGACCGTTTAAATAAAGTCTAAATTTGCCTTTTATTTCTTCACCAAATTGGGGATTTCCGCTCAAA
Source organism: Prochlorococcaceae cyanobacterium (assembly GCA_044356735.1). Taxonomy (GTDB): domain Bacteria; phylum Cyanobacteriota; class Cyanobacteriia; order PCC-6307; family Cyanobiaceae; genus UBA5018. Next base: position 1,757 of record JBIKVR010000103.1, on the reverse strand, counting down.
CCACCCCATAGGTAAAAGTTTCTATCGCGATCAACAGTCCACTCAAGCCTGGACTCTAGCGGTCGATCATTGTTATTTTTATAGTTAATCAGGTTATACTTTTCAATGTCTGCATCGCTGGGAAAATCATTGATAAAAGCCATGAAGAATTCGTTCAAATTTAGAGGATTGAGGGTTTTCAGGCAAGGAGCATGTAAAGATTGCTAGTAGCGGACTTACAAACAGCCCAAAAATGTTAGCCAAAGACATTCCGCTTGAGCCACTGATGCATGAGATATGCAGCAATTAAACAGTAAAAGAAGCTCTGAAAACCTGACCAACGCCCAATGAAGCCACGATGCCGCAATGGATCTCAGCTGGCTGGAGCGGCGAAATAGCGGTTGATCAGAGTCTCCTAAGGCGTGGACGTCATGGACTGAAATGTTGTGGACATAATTCGAAGCTTTTGAAACCCTAGAAAAGAATGGAAACAATCAGTTGAGGCCCGACCACCAAGAATACCCACTAAATTGTACCTATATTAAGCATGATTAAAAGCATAAAGAGTTTGGCCAAGCAAAATCAGTGGGATACTTAACTCATACATGTTTAGCATTAAGCCACATTAAGACGGTTTCACGTACATCAAAACAGGCGTATGACTGATAACTCTACATCTAAGTATTTTTGGCCAAACTCGGCGAAGCGAGTGCATTCCAAACTCCTAGATCCAGTTTGTAGCTATTAAAGGGTTCAGAACCGCCTCGTAATCGGCAGGGAGAGAAGTATGACCGGGAGATGGCGGCGCAAAAGCATTCATGGCCGAAACCAAGTTGTCTACCTGAGACGCAAACAGGCTCCTGCCATTACTCAGAGTAAAACTATCCACGCGAAAAGCCGGGCTAACATACCAGGAGCTTATCATTAACTTACTGCTGCTCTCGATCATAGTTAATTGCAAGTCATTACCGGCCTTATGTAGCCATATTTGCCCTTCAGATATACCCTCACCAATAAGCACTCGATCAATCTCAGTGTCCGAGAAATCGTAATTAGTAATAATATCGGAATTAGATTCTTTCCCAAACATATACGTGTCGTTGCCTGCACCACCATCGAGGGTATCGTTACCAATACCGCCATCTAGCGTGTCGTTGCCGGCTTGGCCGTACAGGAGATCATCGCCATCTTGGCCCTGCAGATTGTCACTACCGTTACCACCATCTAATTGGTCGTTTTGGGTGCCGCCAAGGACCAGGTCATCACCGTCTTCCCCATAGAGCCGATCTTCGCCAGCACCACCGTCGAGGCGATCGCTGCCCTCACGAGCATACAAGAAATCGTCACCCCCTAGACCAGTGAGACTGTCAGCAATACGATAGCCAATTAGCCTGTCATTCGCGACAGAACCAATTAGCATTTTTAACTTAATCACATTAATATCCCAAATTGTGCCGTCAGCAAATTTTATCTGCTCAACCTGATAGCCGTCATTGGCGTCGTTACAAAAATAGCTATTCACCCGCAAGGTTGCGGTACTTTCCTTGATCGATAGCAGCAAGGCATTGCCATCGCGATTTAGCTCCACATGCTTGGGTAGCACACCAGCGCCAAGCTGGATTACATCCACCTTGCCAACTGTACTATCGTAGGCAGTAATGGTGTCATTGCCCGATCGCTTCCCAAACATATACGTGTCGTTGCCTGCACCACCATCGAGGGTATCGTTACCAATACCGCCATCTAGCGTGTCGTTGCCGGCTTGGCCGTACAGGAGA
>JBIKVR010000132.1:0-5982 GCA_044356735.1 Prochlorococcaceae cyanobacterium | reverse complement strand
CTGGCGCCGCCGCTGAGCAGGCAGCAGCGCAGGCCCGCAGCAGTGCTCCAGGCCCCTGGATTTGGTAGCGGTTGATGCCTTTTGGCCGGGGGCTGCTGCCTAGGTTCCATCTTTCAACCGTGCCCAGCCGCCACCATGGCCATCGCCAGCTTTAGTGCCACTCTGCTGGAGGCCAAACGGCGCCTGGGGCTCAGCTTTGCTGAGTTGGGGGCGCCGATGGGACGCGATGAGGTGTGGGTGGCGAGCCTGCTGCATGGTCAATCCACCGCCTCGGCAGAAGAGGCCCAGCAGCTGCTGGAGATGCTGCAGCTGGATCCTGCCCTGGCCGCCGAACTAACCACCTATCCGGTGAAGGGAGCGCTGAATCCCACCCTGCCCACCGATCCGCTGCTCTATCGCTTCTACGAAATATTGCAGGTGTACGGAATGCCGCTAAAGGATGTGATTCAAGAGAAGTTTGGCGATGGAATTATGTCGGCAATTGATTTTAGTATGCACGTAGATAAGGTGGAGGACCCTAAGGGCGACCGGGTCAAAGTAACCATGAACGGGAAATTCTTGCCCTACAGAAAGTGGTAGAATGAATAATTTAACTGGTGCAAGTATTGCAGTATTTAGTGCGGGGCTGGTCGGAGCTGCAGACCTGATGAGAAGTGCGGGCTTAGCGGGAAGTGCAGGCTTAGCGGTAAATGCAGGCTTAGCGGTAAATGCAGGCCCGCCCATAAGCATTCAAGCCCTGCCTAGGGTGGCGGAAGCAATAGCGCCTGCAGCTGTGGCTGTTATTTCAGAATCACCATAACCTTGTCGAAAGTAGTACCTGTCTTGCCAGAAGAGTTGCCGATGGCCAGTGGCGGCGAGTCTGCTTCTGGGGCTAACGCCCTACCCCGTTCCCAATGTCCCTACTGCGGCGTGGGTTGTGGTCTGGAGCTGAAGCCGCCCCAGGCGGGTGGCGAAACCTGGACGGCCCGCGGCGATCGCCAGCACCCCTCCTCCCTGGGCCAGGTGTGCGTAAAGGGGGCCACCGTGGGCGACACCCTGGCCCACAACCGCCTCACCAGCCCCCAATACCGCAGCTCGATTGATCAGCCCTTTGCGCCGATCAGCTGGGAACAGGCCTTCTCATTGATTGTGGGCAGCATTCGCTCCGCCCTGGATACCCGCGGAGCCAATGCCGTCGCCATCTATGGCTCCGGCCAGTTTTTAATCGAGGATTATTACATCGCTAACAAGCTGCTCAAGGGGGCCCTGGGTAGCAATAATTTCGATGCCAATTCCCGGCTGTGCATGAGTTCGGCCGTGGTGGGCTACAGCCGCAGCCTCGGCTCCGACGGCCCCCCCTGCTGCTACGACGACCTCGATGCCGCCGAGCTGGTGGTGCTGGTGGGCACCAACACGGCCGAATGCCATCCGGTGCTATTTCAACGCCTGCTCAAACGCAAACGCAAGCAGCCCCAATCGCTGCGGATTGTCGTAATCGACCCCCGCCGCACCGCCACCAGCGATGCCGCAGACCTACACCTCCAAATTGCCCCCGGCACCGACCTGGCCCTGCTCCATGGCATCGGCCAGCAGCTGATCGCCAACGGCGCCATCAACCTGCCCTACGTGGAGCGCTGCACCAACGGCTATCCAGCCCTGGCCGAACTCTGGGCCGCCTGGACGCCCGATCGGGTAGCCAAGTTTTGTGGCCTGGAGCAGGCGGATATTGAGCGGCTGGCGGCCCTATGGGCCGAGAGGGCCGCCGTGCTGACGCTTTGGTCGATGGGGGTGAACCAGAGCCGAGAAGGCAGCGCCACGGTGAGCGGCATCGTGAATCTGCACCTGGTGACGGGTCAAATAGGAAGGCCAGGGGCCGGTCCCTTTTCGCTCACCGGCCAGCCCAATGCCATGGGCGGCCGGGAGGCCGGCGGCCTGGCCAAACTGCTGCCGGGTTATCGCCAGGTGGGCTTGGCCGAACACCGGGCGGAGGTGGAGCGCCACTGGCAATTCCCCGCCGGTTCGATCTCCCCCCGGGAGGGATTGAGCACCTGGCAGCAAATAGAAGCGATGGAACGGGGCGAACTGGCCCTCTGGTGGGTGGCGGCCACCAATCCGCTGGTGAGTCTGCCGTCGCTGGATCGGGTGAAGGCCGCCGCCAGCCGCTGCCCGCTGGTGGTGCTCAACGAGGCCTATGTCGGCACCGAAACCGCCGCCGTGGCCCACCTGCTTCTGCCGGCAGCCCAGTGGAGTGAAAAGGAGGGTGTGATGACCAACTCCGAGCGGCGGGTGAGCTACTGCCCCGCCTTCCGCCAGCCCCCCGGCGAAGCAAGGGCCGATTGGCAGATCTTTGCGGAGCTGGGGCGGCGGCTGGGATTTGAACAACAATTCAGCTACGGTTCGGCGGCGGAAGTGTATGCCGAATTCGCCGCTTTAACCGCCGGCCGCCTATGCGACCACAGCGGCCTCAGCCATCAGCTGCTGCTACAAGATGGCCCCCAGCAGTGGCCATTCCCGGTCGGCAGCGCCCCAGGCGCGGGTCTGGCCCGCCTCTACACCGACGGCCGCTTTCCCACCACCGATGGCAGGGCCCAATTACAAGCAGATGCGCCGCTGGGCTTGGCGGAACCGCCGGATGCCAGCTATCCCCTGGTGCTCACCACCGGCCGCTACCTGGGCCATTGGCACACGATGACCCGCACCGCCCTGGTGCCGCGGCTGATGAAGCAGCACCCCCGGGCCCTGCTGGAGGTGCATCGTCAAGATGCCGAGCGCTATGGCCTCAGTGATGGCGCCCTGGCGCTGGTGCGCTCCCGCCGGGGGGCACTGGCGGCCAGGGTGCAGGTGAGCGAGCGCATCCGAGCTGGCACAGTGTTTTTGCCCATGCACTGGGGCGCCGCCCAGGCCGATCCCTGCGAAGCCAACCGGCTGATGCACGAACTGGGCTGTCCCCTCTCCGGCCAACCAGAACTGAAGGCCGCCGCCGTCTACCTGGCGCCGGGCCCTGAATCGGGATCGGAATCGGAATTGTGATCGGGATCGGGATCGGAGCCGCTATCAGCTCCCGCATCAACCGCAAGCCATCACTAACTTCAACAAAAGCTCGACAATTCACCCAACCCATCACAGCGAGCCAGGGGCGAGCTAATCATTGCTATTTGCGATCCGCCTGAAAATGCGCATTTGCTGTATCTGTTTGCAACGCCGCTTGGCGGTAGATCGTTGCAGGGATGGATTTCAGGGCTTAAACCATTAATATGATGGTCACCTTTTTGGTCCCCAGGCATGGGGGCGGGCAGCCAAAACGATGCACAAATCCCCTGGCCAGCTGGCGCTGATCGCAGTGCTTGCCTCTAGCGCTTGCCTGCAGAGGGTGCAGGCCAAACCGGCTGGCTTGGCTCACCAGCAGCTTGGCAGGCTTGGCGATATCCAGCTGATCAATGGTTATCCAAGCGAGCAGACCGCCCGCCGGCTCTACGACGAGCTGGATTTCCAACGGGCCACCCAGGCCTACCTCTGGGCCCTGCCGGCGGTGGGTTTCAAGGCCCTCTATGACGCCCAGGCGAAAACCATGGGCACACGCAACGGCGACGTATTGCTCTACCGCACCCTTCAAGACAAAGCGGGGATGCTCACCCCCAACATCACCACCCTCTACGCCTTCAGCTTCTGGGATCTGGCCCGCCAGGGGCCCCTGGTGGTGGAGGTGCCGGCCGGGCTCACCGCCGGCGGCGTGCTCGACATCTGGCAGCAGCCGATCACCGACACGGGCCAGACCGGTCCTGATCAGGGCGCCGGCGGCAAATATTTAATTTTGCCCCCCGGCGCGGCGGAGCTGACGGCTCCCGGCTATCGAATCCTGCGCTCCCCCAGCAACCAGGTGTGGTTCGGCACCCGGGGCCTGGCGCCCGACAAGGCCCTGGCGGAAGCCACCGTGCGCCAGCACCGCCTATACGGCTGGAACCAGCGGGCCAATCCGCCGGCCACCAACTATGCGGATGTGGGCGGTCGCCCCTGGCAGTCGGCTCAACCCGCCAACTTGAGCTACTGGCGCCTACTCAGCGAGCTCTATGCCAACGAGCCGGTGGCCCCCCGCGACCGGATGATCTTCGGGATGCTGGCGCCGCTGGGGATTGGTGCCGGTCAGCCCTTCAAACCGGATGCCCGCCAGGCAAAGATCCTCGATCAGGCCGCCCAGTTGGGCGATTTGATGGCCCGCACCATCGCCTACGACAAGCGCACCCCCGGCGCCACGGTGTACCCCGGCAAGCACTGGGAATACGCCGTGCTGTTCGATCTGGATCAGGAATCAGCCGACAAGCGGCGCGTGCAGTTAGACGAACGCAGCTCCTGGTTCTACGAGGCGATCGCCATGTCGGTGGGGATGCAGGGGCGGATCGTGGGCTTCGGGCAGGTGTATCTGGAAGCCTCCAAGGACGCCAAGGGCCAGTGGCTCGACGGCGGCCGCAGCTACCGGATGCGGGTGCCCGCCAACGCTCCGGTGAAGCAGTTCTGGTCGATCACCCTCTACGACAACCTCAGCCGCGGACCAGTGATCACCGGTCAAGGTGCCGCCGATCTCAGCTCCCGCAAACCGGCATTGGCAACCAACGCCGACGGCTCGGTGGATGTCTTCTTCGCTCCCCAGCGGCCGGCGGGCGCTGCCAATTGGATCCAAACCATCCCCGGCAAGGGCTGGTTCGCCTACTTCCGCTTCTACGGCCCCACCGAGGCCTACTTCGCCAAGAGCTGGCAGCTCAACGACATCGAACCCCTACAACCGTGAACCGAATCATCCATAAATCGCCAATCTCCTGGCGTTCCTGCTTCGCTCTGGCCACAGGATTGGTAGCGATGGGCAGCTTTCTGGCCCCCCTTCAAACGCAGGCAGGGGTGAACTCTCCGGCAATCGCGACCACCATCGAGACCACCACCCAGCCCCGCAGAGAAACCCTCTCTCCCGATGAGGCCAAAGCCATCGCCCAGGAGGCCTGGCTCTACGCCTATGCCCCCCTGCAGGGATATAAAACCTTGTGGAACCAAACCCAAAACAAGAAGTTTCCCGGCTATGTGGGCGGTTTCAACCAGTTTCGGCACTACGCCCGTTCAGCCACCCCGGCCGATCAGGATATCGTCACCCCCAACAACGATACACCCTATTCCTGGGCCTGGCTGGATCTACGGGCCGAACCGATTGTGCTGTCTTTACCGGAGGTGCCAGCTCCCCGCTACTACGTGAACCAGTGGTTCGATCTCTATACCCATAACTTCGCCTACACTGGCGTTCGCGCCACCGGCCGGGGGGCCGGCAATTATCTATTCGCCGGTCCCCATTGGCGGGGCAAGCTGCCCAAGGGAATCAGCCAGGTATTTCGCGCCGAAACCAACTTCATCGGCACCCTCACCCGCACCCAATTAAACGGTCCTGACGACATCCCGGCCCTGCAAGCACTACAAAGCCAGTACAAGCTCACTCCCCTTTCCCGCTTCATCGGCGGCCAGCCCCCCAAGCCCGCCCCACCGGTGAGTTGGCCCGCCTGGGATCAGGAAAAGGCCGAGGGCATCGGCTTCATCAGCTATCTAAACGCCCTGCTGCCGTTCATGCCCACCGTGGCCTCAGAGCGGCCAATGATGGATCGCTTCTCCCGCATCGGCATCGGCCCCAGGCGGCCCTTTGATTCAGCCCGGCTGGAGCCGGCCATCCGCACCGCCATCGCGGCAGGGGCCGCCAGCGCCGCCGGGCAGCTGCGGGCCAAAGCCCTTACCCAGTCAAGCTCCCGGGGCTTCTTTGGCACCCGCCAGGAGCTGGGGCCCGACTACCTCACCTACCGCTCGATGGGGGCGATGTTGGGGATCTACGGCAACAGCGGCGCCGAAGCCCTCTACGCCAGCCAGCAGACCGGGCCCGATGGCCAGGTGCTCGATGGCCGTCGCCGCTGGCTGCTGCGCTTCCCCGCCGGCCAGCTGCCGCCGGTGAGTGAATTCTGGTCAATCACTATGTATAAG
>JBIKVR010000094.1:0-10677 GCA_044356735.1 Prochlorococcaceae cyanobacterium | reverse complement strand
GGTGAGCTGCTTGAGGCCCGCCAGGGATGCCGCTCCCGCAGCACCGATCTGGTTGTTCTCCAGGTTGAGGGAGGTGAGCTGTGTGAGGGCCGCCAGGGATGCCGCTCCCGCATCACCGATCTCGTTGTACGCCAGATCAAGGGAGGTGAGCTGCTTGAGGCCCGCCAGGGATGCCGCTCCCGCAGCACCGATCTGGTTGTTCTCCAGGTTGAGGGAGGTGAGCTGTGTGAGGGCCGCCAGGGACGCCGCTCCCGCATCATCGATCTGGTTGAGCCCAAGGTCGAGGAAGGTGAGCTGGGTGAGGGCCGCCAGAGCCGCCGCTCCCGCATCACCGATCTGGTTGTTCTCCAGGTTGAGGGAGGTGAGCTGTGTGAGGGCCGCCAGGGATGCCGCTCCCGCATCACCGATCTCGTTGTACTCCAGGTTGAGGGAGGTGAGCTGAGTGAGGGCCGCCAGGGACGCAGCTCCCGCAGCACCAATCTTGTTGCCCCACAGGTTGAGGGAGGTGAGCTGTGTGAGGGCAGCCAGGGATGCCGCTCCCGCATCACCGATCTCGTTGTTCTCCAGGTTGAGGGAGGTGAGCTGTGTGAGGGCCGCCAGGGATGCCGCTCCCGCAGCACCAATCTTGTTGCCCCACAGGTTGAGGGATGTGAGCTGTGTGACGGCCGCCAGGGATGCCGCTCTCGCAGCACCAATCTTGTTGTTCTCCAGGTTGAGGGAGGTGAGCTGTGTGAGGGCCGCCAGGGATGCCGCTCTAGCACCAATCTTGTTGCCCCACAGGTTGAGGGATGTGAGCTGGGTCAATTGCCCGAGTCGTTCCGCCAGGGCCTCCACCGGTTCCTTGAGCTGATAAACCTTTGGCTTATCCCGCAGCTCCTGCGGCCACTGGTCCACTGAGGCGGGCAGATCAATATCCGGCCCCAGCAAAACCAGCTCCCTGGTTCCTTGCCGCCGCAGGTCAGCGATCAGGGCATCCAGATCGGCTGCGGAGAGGTGTTGCAGGCGAGGAGTGGCCGCCATGGCAGAGATCAGGCGGTGATCCGGGTAAGCAATTTAAACCGATCTAGCCGTTCTTGCCTTGAGGCATCTTCCTGGAGATCACACCCAGATGGGGGCTCTGGTGGCCTGGGTTGGCTATCCATCCCGCTCTCCGATCAGCTGTGCCTGGAGCTGATCGGAGCTGGCAGGCAGGGCATGGAGGCTATCGAGGCCGTGGAGGGCATCGATATCGCTGAGGTTCACGCTCAACGATCGCGGGCGATCACGCTCCCAGGGCGCAGGCGGGTTGGTCGGTGCCGTGAGCGAGGTCTGTCGCGGGCGGAGGCGCTGCGGCAGGCGTTGCGGCTTTGGTTGCAGCAGCAGCGGCCAAGCCACAGCGAAGTCTTCGGCCTGTGGCGCGACTGCCCAGAAGACAGTGTGGAGTTGCAGCAGGCGTTGCGAGCGGAGTGGAGCGGGCGCTGATGCTGCTGCTTGACACCAACATCCTGATCGATGTGTTGCGCGGTGAAGCCGTGGCCCTGGCCTGGCTGGAGCAGCAGCAGAGCCCGCGGATCAGCGTGATCACCTGGATCGAAGTTTTGGTGGGCTGCCGCGACGCTGAAACCGAAGCGGTGCAGGCCTGGCTGGAGGCCTTTCCCCGCCTGCCCCTCGATGACGCCACCGCCCGCTGCGCGGAGCTCACCCTGGCTACCCGTAACAGCCGTGATTTTCCGTTGACGATGGAGGGCGTACTACATCCCTACATGATCTGAACGGGGCCCCACTTCCGGCCCTCACTCCAGGGCGGTAGACGGCGCGGTTGCGCTCTGGTTGCCGTGGCGGGCGGCAAGCCAAAAAAAAGCCGGTTGGAGTAACCGGCTGAGCATTTATCGTTGATTAGAGATAACAATAAGACATTGGCGCCAGTAATGGGCTGCTGTCTCAGTGCTAGTGGATCAAGGCCGGTGAAATCGGAGCGGCGGGATTTGAACCCACGACCCCCACTACCCCAAAGTGGTGCGCTACCAAGCTGCGCTACGCCCCGGCAGCAAGGAAGCTACCACAGGGCTTTGCGGCCCAGGATCCGCCTCAGCAATCGAGCCGTGAGCCGATCGCGTCGATCCACCATGTAGGCCGGGATTTTGAGGCTGTGGGCCAGCTGCCGCAGTTCCGCCAGGCTCATGCCGGCCAATCTCAGTTCCGGCAGTTTGCGCCAGGCCGCTGCAGTGGGAGGCAACTCCGAGCCGTTGCGCTGCCCCTTGAACCCCAGCAGCGCGCCGCCAGCCATCCATTCCGGCACCAGCACGAAGAGCACCGCCAACAGCCCGTAGAGCTCCACCAGGCCCCGGGGCAGGGGATGCAGTTGTCGGCTGCCGGCTTGGTTTTCAGCTTGGTCGTGAGTGGCGCTGGCGCTCTCTGAGTCGCGGCGGTTTGAGTCGTGGTGATCCGTGTCGCGGCGATCTGAGGCGCGCTGATCCCTGTCGCGGCGGTCTGAGTAGCGGTGATCCGCGTCGCGGAATTCGGCGTCGAGGAAATCGGGTTGGGTCACAGCAGCGATTCTGCCGATGGCAGCTCAGGGGGGCCAGGTTGCCAGGAACCGCGCTGGGCTGTGGTGGCTCCCTGGCGCCATTGCAAGGGGGGCTCCCCTGCTCCTGGATGCAGGCGTACCGTCCAGAACACCAGGGCGAATACCAGGCCGATGGTGGCCACCAGGGCCACGATCACCACGCGGTCAGATAGGGGAGTCATCGCAGCTGTCCTGGGGGCTTCTCAACCACAACTCTGCAAGAGGAACCCGCCCAGCCGAGCTGGCGGCTGCATCGGCTCGGCTGGCGATGGGGAAAAGCCCATGGGGAAGGGGCCTTGGGCAAACTTGGCCGGCCAGACCCTGGGGCCCTCAGGGAAGCTCTGGAAAGCCGCCATTGCTGTGAACCTGCCAGCTGAGAGGCGCTGCGGCACCAGTGGACCATTGGCCCTGGCTGCTGGGGCGCTCAGGCGTCGCTTGCCTTCAGGCACTCCAGCTTGTCTGAGGATTGCTCCAGGGTGAGCAGGTCTCCTTTGAGCACCAGTCGCAGTACTTCGTTGCGGTAGCGCAGCCCTGGCAGCTCCGAGTTTTCGCGAAACAAGGTGGAGCGATAGCGACCCGATAGCAAAGATGCCTGGGAGTCGTTGCGCTCCACCACCAGGGTGCCCTGGTTGGGGCAGATGTAGGTCTCCCTTAGTTCGTATTGCTCCCACCAGGGGGATCCCATGGCCAGGTGGGCGATCAGGGTCAGGGGAGCCAGCAGGGGTGGCATCGTTAGCTGGGGTGGCTGGCGGGGCAATCCCTGCCGGTGGGTGTGTGCTGTGAGCTGTTGGCGGCCAGTTAGCAGTTAGGAGCCCTCAGGTGTGAGCTGGGAGCCATCTGCTGGCTGCTCGGCTGTCCGCTGGGAGCCGTCAGTTGACGGCTGGCTGCTCGGCTGTCAGCTCAATTTGATCGGCGCGTTGTCGCCGCGCAATACGCAATGGGCCACCGACCAGTCGTAGAAGTTCCAGACCCTTGGATCCAGCTGGAAGCTGGCCCCTTCATAGCCCTCGAAGGCCACGCCGGAGGGCTGGGCTGAGCAGTAGGGCCGGCTGCCGGGACGGGCCAGGTATTGCTGGTGGTAGGGCTCGGCGAAATAGAAGGGCACGTCGCTGCGGATTTCGGTGGTGATCGGCCCGAAGCCGGCGGCCTGGAGCTGTTGCTGGTAGCGCTCGCGGCTGGCCTCGGCCTGGCTCAACAGCTCTGGATCGTTCGTGTAGATAGTGGATCGGTATTGGCTGCCGCGATCATTGCCCTGGCGATTCCCCTGGGTGGGGTCGTGGCATTCCCAAAACAGTTTCAGCAGATCGGCGAAACCAATGCTGCCCCGGTCCCAAACCACCCGCACCACCTCGGCGTGGCCGCTGGCACCACTACATACCTGCTCGTAACTGGGCGAGGCGGCGCTACCGCCGGCATAGCCCACGGCGGTGGTCACCACCCCCGGCAGCCTCCAGAAGCCCTTTTCAGCGCCCCAGAAGCAGCCGCAGCCAAACAGGGCCTCGCCTTGATCGCCGCTGGCCGGCGCGTCTATGGGGCTACCCAGCACCCGATGGGGCTGTTGAAGCTGGGGAGTGGTGGTATTCACCTTGCGGTTCTGTGCAAACAGCCCGAACATCGCATCGCCTGCAAGGCCTTGAGCCTAGGCAGGCTCGGCTGGTTCCAGAGCGATGTGGTTGAGCAGGGTGGTGGTGAAGGCAAACAGCAGAAACGGCAGCGACATCACCAGGATCAAGCCCACGCCCACCAGGGCGAAGATCGGCCGGCTGGCGCCCATCAGGGCCAGACCAGCCGCCAAGCTCGCGAAGATCACCACCATCCAGATCAGGATCTGGGCGTAGATGTCGCCAAAGGTGAGCGTGCAGCGCAGGGCATAGCTCTGGCGCTCAGGCAGCGGGGTGGTGGCCATGGCGGTGGGGGCGAAGGGTGTCACCCATGCAAGCCACTAAAGCCGCTGTTGTCAGTACAGCTCAACAAATCAGCAGACCTCCCCTCAGCAGACCTCCCTTCAGCAGACCTCCACCAAAAATCAGCAGACCTCCACCAAAACCCGGCTGGTGCCGCTCACTTGGCTTGCCCCAGTTGCACATCCACCTGCTCCCGATCCCAAAGCCGCCGGTAGGTGCCGCTCTGGCCGATCAGCTCCTGGTGGCTGCCCTGCTGCACCAGCCGCCCCTCCTCCATCACCAGCACCCGATCGCAGGCGGCGGCGGCGGAGAGCTGGTGGCTGATCATCAAAATTGTGCGCCGTTGCTGTTGGCTGGCACCGGCCTGGCGCAAGCTGCGCAGAATCGCGGCGGCGGTGTTGTTGTCAACGCTGGCCAGGGCGTCATCGAGCACCAGCAGCGGTGCATCCATCATCAGGGCGCGGCCCAGGGAGGTGCGCTGGCGCTGGCCGCCGCTCAAGGTGATGCCCCGCTCGCCCACCAGGGTGGCGTAGCCATCGGGAAAGCCTCGAATATCGGCTTCCAAGCGGGCCTGGTGGGCCGCCGCCTCCACTGCCTCCAAAGGCGCCTCCGGATCGCCGTAGCGCAGGTTGTCGGCCAGGGAGGCTGTGAACAGATAGCCCTCCTGGGGCACCAGGGCCACCAGCTGCCGCAGGGCCCCCAACTCCAGGCGGGTGATGTCCACTCCGTCGATCCACAGCTGGCCTGGATCCACATTCACCATGCGGCCGATGGCCCGGGCCAGGGTGGTCTTGCCACAGCCCACCGGGCCCACCACGGCCACCAGTTCGCCCGGCTCCACCCGAAAACTGACATCCACCAGCGCCGGCCGCGGCGCGCCCTCGTAGCGCAGCGTCAGCCCCCTGGCCTCGATGGCGCCGCGGGCCGGTTGGGCCGGGGCCTGCGGCAGCGCTGGCGAGACGATCAAGGGCTTGCGGTTGAGCAGTTCCTCCACCCGCTCCAAGCTCACCTGGCCGGTCTGGAAGGTGTTGAGGGTGAAGCCGAGCAGGGCGGTGGGAAACACCAGCCGCTCCACGAACAGGATCAGCGCCACCAGGTCGCCGATGCTGAGGCGACCGCTCTGGAGCTGGCCGCTGCCCAGGGCCAGCAGCAACAGCAGGCTGATCGAGGAAATCCCTTCCAGCAGCGGAAACAGGGTGCTGCGAGTGCGGGCCAGGCCCAGGGCCGCGTTGCGGTACTGCCGATTGCGGCCCGCGAAAGCCGCTTGCTCGGTGGCTTCCTGGTTGTAGATCTTGATGGCGCTGATGCCGGAGAGATCCTCTTGGATCAGGTCGCTGAGGGAGGCCAGCGCCTCCTGTTGGCGGCGTTGCTGGCGCATCATCCGGCCGCCAAACAGACGCACCACCACCAGCATCCCCGGGTAGAGCCCCAGGGCCGCCAGGCTCAGCAGCGGGTCGATGGCCAGCATCGCTGGCAGGGTGAGCGCATAGGCCAGGGCGGTGTTGGTGAGGCTGAGCACGGCAAAGCCCAGCAGCCGGCGCACGTTTTCCACATCGGAGGTGGCTCGGCTGATCACTTCGCCGCTGCCGGTGCTCTGCAGCCAACCCGGTTCCTGGCGCAGCATGTGATCAAAGATCTGCTGCTTCAGATCGGCTTCCACCTGGCGGCCCACGCCGAAAACGAGCATGCGGGAGGTGAGCCGGGTGGCCGCCATCAGCGTGGCCAACAGCACGATCAAGGCCGACTGCTTGAACAGGTCGGCGAGCGCGAAGCCGTCCTGCAGGTCGTCGATCACTCCCCGCACCAGCAGGGGAATCGCCACGCTCAGCAGGTTGACCAGCACAAGTGCAGCGGCACCCAGCAGCACCAGCCGCCGGTGTGGCCGCAGATAGCGGCGGATCAGGTCGGCCCGGAAGGCGCCCATCGGGACCGGAGACTGAACTGCGCCCAACCTAGGGATCGCCGCCGTGGCCAGCAGTTTTGCCAGCAGCATTGCCGGCAGCGTTGCCGGCAGCGTTGCCGGCAGCATTGCCAGCGGCGTTTAGCCAGCAGCCAAGCTGCCCTCTGAGATGTCTAAATCCCCCCGCTCCTCATCGGGCCAGTCCAGCGCCAGCCAGTCGAGTGCAGGCCAGTCCAGCGCCGGCAAATCCAGCGCAGGCCCAGGTGAGGCCGGTGCCGCCGACCAAACCCATCCGCTCTACGCCCTGGATCGGGATCTGGTGGATGCTCTGCTGGCCTGCGCCCAGCCCGGCGATGCCCAGCTGGTGGATGCCGCCCGGCTGTTGATGCGCTACGAGGGCTTTCCTGGCGCCCGCGACATCGGCGACGACCTGGCCAAGCTGCTGCGCCTCTGGGGGCTGGATCGCGATGGCCTGCACGAGCGCACCAGGGTGATTTGGGCGGCGGGCTACCGGCCGGCACCGGCGGCTGCCGAGGCGGTGGGCTCGGGCTTCGATACCGCCGATGAGCAGTCGAGCTGAGCAGTTGAGCTGAGCAGCTGAGCTGAGCGGCAGCCGGGCAGGCGGGGCTGGGGATATCGCCAAGACTGCCCCGGCCGCGAGATAGTGGAGCTGTTCCCATCACCCGGCCCGGCGTGCCCTGCACCCGGGTTTTTTTCTGGCCGCTCAGGTCCTCGCCCCCCTGTGACCCCCATCCCTTCCCCCTGGCCAACCCTGCTGGAGCAGCTGCTCCAGGGCCGTTCGCTCACGGCCGACCAGGCCACGGAGCTGATGCGGGGTTGGTTGGCCCAGGCGATCGATCCGGTGCTTACCGGTGCCCTGCTGGCGGCCCTGCGCGCCAAGGGCGTCAATGGTGAGGAGCTGGCGGCCATGGCAGCCGTATTGCGCCAGGCCTGTCCGCTGCCCGTGGAGCGGCCGGCCATGGCCCTGGTGGATACCTGCGGCACCGGCGGCGATGGGGCCGACAGTTTCAACATCTCCACCGCCGTGGCCTTTGTGGCCGCCGCCTGCGGCGCTGCTGTGGCCAAGCATGGCAATCGCAGCGCCAGTGGCCGGGTGGGCTCCGCCGATGTGCTCGAGGCCCTCGGCCTGCCGCTGCAAGTCGACGCCGCCCGGGTGGTGGCGGCCCTGCCCCGGGTGGGTCTCACCTTCCTGTTCGCCCCGGCCTGGCATCCGGCCCTGGTGGCCCTGGCGCCCCTGCGGCGCAGCTTGGGGGTGCGCACCGTTTTTAATTTGTTGGGTCCGCTGGTGAATCCGTTGGGGCCGGAAGCCCAGGTGGTGGGGGTCGCCCGCGCTGACCTGCTCGATCCGATGGCCGATGCCCTGGCCCGCCTCGGCCTGCGGCGGGCGCTGGTGGTGCATGGCGAGGGGGGGCTCGATGAGGCCTCTCTGGGGGGCTGCAGCCAGCTGCGCCTGGTGGAGCAGGGCCGGGTGCGCTCAGAGCTGCTCGATCCCACCGCCCTGGGCCTCACGGCCGCCCCGATTGCCGCCCTGGCCGGTGGCGATCTGAATTGCAATCGCGCCATCCTGGAAGCGGTTTTAAAGGGCCAGGGCACTGCCGCCCAGCGGGATGTGGTGGCCCTGAACACCGCCCTGGTGCTCTGGGCCGCCGGCCGGGTGGCCAGCCCCGCCGCCGGCCTGCCCCTGGCCCTGGCGGCCCTGGAGGAAGGGGCGGGCTGGGCCAAATTGGAGCAGCTGCGCACAGCCCTGGCGATAGCCCCCGCTGACCTGGCGTCAGCCCCCGCGGACTTGGCGTCAGCCCCTGCGGGATGATCCATTCAGCCGCGCTGTTTCGTTGTCTGCCGTGAGCGAGCTGTCTCTCACCCAGCCAGAGCCTCAGGCCCCGGCGCTGCTGGCCCCAGCGGTGCTGGTCCCGGCGGTGCTGGTGCTGGCCGATGGCATCGTCTTGCGCGGCCTCGCTTTTGGTGCCTTGGGCACCGCCCTGGGCGAAGTGGTGTTCAACACCGGCATGACCGGCTACCAGGAGGTGATCACCGACCCCAGTTATTCGGGGCAGCTGGTCACCTTCACCTATCCGGAGCTGGGCAACACCGGTGTGAATGACCTGGATCAGGAGGCCGATCGACCCCATGTGCGTGGCGTGATCGCCCGTCAGCTGGCCCCGTTGGCCAGCAATTGGCGTAGTCAGGAGAGCTTGCAGGCTTGGTTGGAGCGGCACCAGGTGGTGGGCATCTGCGGCATCGACACCCGCGCCCTGGTGCGTCACCTGCGGGAGGGCGGTGCCATCAACGGTGCCATCAGCAGCGATGGCACCAGCCCGAGCCAGCTGCTGGAGCAGTTGCGCTCGGCGCCCTCCATGAACGGTTTGAACCTGGCGGCCCGGGTGAGCACCCGCGAGCCCTATCGGTGGGATCAGCTCTGCGCCGCCAGCTTCGATCAACGCATCCGCGCCACCCCGCAGCGGCCCTATCGGGTGGTGGCGATCGATTTCGGCATCAAGCGGGCCATCCTCGAGCGGCTGGCCGCCCACGGTTGCAGCATCACCGTGCTGCCCGCCACCGCCACCCTTGAGCAGGTGCTGGCCCTGGAGCCCGAGGGCGTGTTTCTCTCCAATGGCCCCGGCGATCCGGCGGCGGTGAGCGAGGGCATCGTTCTGGCTAAATGGCTCTTGCAGCAAGCCAACCTGCCGCTGTTTGGCATCTGCCTGGGCCATCAGATTCTTGGCTTGGCCCTGGGCGGCAGCAGCTTCAAGCTGGGCTATGGCCATCGGGGATTAAATCATCCCTGCGGCAGTCCCGGTGAGGTGGAGATCACCAGTCAGAACCACGGCTTTGCCATCCGGGCTGACTCCCTGCCCCCCGAGCGGGTGGAGATCACCCATCTGAACCTCAATGACGGCACTGTGGCTGCCCTGGCCATGCGCGATCAGCCGGTGTTCGGGGTGCAATACCACCCGGAAGCAAGCCCGGGGCCCCACGATGCCGATCATCACTTTGCAAGATTTACGGCCCTGATGGCAGCAAGGCGTTGACGCTCTTTCGGCGCTCCTGTGGCAGTTCCGTTGCGAGCTCTGTGGGGACGTTTTCAATCCCTACACTTCGCGCCAGAACCACTTTGAGGGCTGGAGCCATCAACGACCTGCACCGACTCACTGTCTCCCTGCGCGGGGGCTTCGAGCAGCAGGCTCGCTGCCAGCTGTTTCGCTTTATCGGCCAACTGGATGCCTATTCCGATAAGCAATTTTTAGAGTTCATCGAGCACCACCGCCTTGCCAGCTCGGCCCTGCCCTTGGTGTTGGATCTAACTCATATCGATTTTATCGATTCCTCGGGGCTTGGGGCCCTGGTGGTTCTGGCCAAGGGCTGCAAAGAGCGGCATCAGCAGTTCTTGCTGGCTGGCAATGTCCGGGTGATGCAGATTGTGAAACTGGTGCGGCTGGAGCAGTTTCTGAATTTCCAGCCCGATCTGGATGCTGCCCTTGGCAAACTCCCCGCCTGAGCACTGGCTTGCTGGTCTGAGGGCCAATCCCCCCAGCAGCGAGCTGGGGCCGTTGCAGCTGGCTTGGCTTGGCGACGCGGTTTGGGAACTGCATCAGCGCCTGCGTCATTGCCGTCAGCCCGCCCGATCCCAAGATCTGCACCGTCAGGTGGTGGGGCTGGTCAAGGCGGCCGCCCAGGCGGAGGCGTTGCGCCAGCTGGATGGTTTGCTCAGTGGGCCGGAGCAGGACCTGGTGCGGCGCGGTCGCAATCGGGCCGGCCGCGGCCCGCGCAGCGGCGATGCGGCAGCTTATGGATTGGCCACCGGCTTCGAAGCGCTGCTCGGCTGGCTGTTCCTGCACGATCCCCGCCGGCTTGTCGAGCTGCTAGATCACTTGAAGGAAAACAATCCATAACCTTCGCCACCCTCTCACCATGAGCCCACGTTTTGAACGCCGTCCCGACAGGCGGAGCGGCAGCGGGGGCAAGGGTCCTGCGCGCCCGAGCCGACCGGCGGGGGACCGCTTCGGTGCAGATAGAGCCGGTGGCGACCGCTTCGGTGCTGAGAGGTCTCCTGGCGAGAGGCCCAGTGGCGACAGATTCTCGGGCGAGCGGTTCAGTGGCGAGAGAGCGGGCGGTGATCGCCCCGGTGCCGCCCGCCCCGCTGCCGACCGCAGTGGTGGGGAGAGGCGCTTCCAGGGCCGCCGAGAGGATGGGGGCCGCGGCGAGCGCCGTGGCGACCCCCGCAGCAGCAGCAGTGGTGAGCGCAGCTTTGCCCGCCGCCCCGGTTCCCCCCGCCCCGGCATCCCTCGCCCCGGCATCTCCCGTGCCGG
>JBIKVR010000121.1:0-7331 GCA_044356735.1 Prochlorococcaceae cyanobacterium | reverse complement strand
CCGGCATCTCCCGTGCCGGTGCCCCCCGCCCGTCGGCCGATCGCTCCTTCCGCGATCGCCCCGCCGCCGACCGCTTTGCTGACAAGCCCCAACGGGAGCGCTCCTTTGGCGATCGCCCCTTCAGCGACCGCTCTGGCGCCCCGCGGCGGGAGGGTGCCCCGCAGCGGGATGGCGATCGCCGCCAGCCCCGCACGGGTCTGCCCAGAACCGGTATGCCCAGAACGGGTCTGCCCGGAACCCTGGCGCGCCGCGACTGGGGCGATCGACCAGGCCGCGCCCCTCTGGCGGTGGACCCCACCAGGGAATCAGCCCAGGGGGACTCCGAGCGGTTTGGCGCTGAAGCCTCTTCCGATTTGATCTGGGGCCGTCATTCCAGCTTGGCGGTGCTGGAGAGCGGCCGGCCGATACACCGCATCTGGTGTACGACGGAGATGCGCTTCACTCCCAATTTTCTGCAGTTACTGCGCGAGGCCAAGTCCTCCGGCGTGTTGGTGGAGGAGGTCACCTGGGCCAGGCTGGGGCAGATCAGTGGTGGGGCTGTCCACCAGGGAATCGTGCTGCAGACCGCGGCGGCAGAAACCCTGGACCTGCCGACCCTGATCGACGGTTGCCGCGGCCTCGGCGAGTCGCCGCTGCTGTTGGCGGTGGATGGCTTGACCGATCCCCACAATTTGGGGGCGATCGTGCGCAGTGCCGAGGCGCTGGGGGCCCACGGTTTGGTGCTGCCCCAGCGCCGCAACGCCGGACTCACCGGCACGGTGGCCAAGGTGGCGGCCGGTGCCCTGGAAAACCTTCCCGTGGCGCGGGTGGTGAATCTGAATCGCTCCCTGGATGCCCTCAAGCAGGAGGGCTACCGGGTGGTGGGCCTGGCCGCCGAAGGCAATCACACCCTGGAGGAAGCCGATCTCGATGGTCCGCTGGTGATCGTCACCGGCTCTGAGTCCGAGGGGCTCTCGCTGCTCACCCGCCGCAGCTGTGACCAGCTGGTGCGCATTCCCCTGCGCGGCGTCACCCCCAGCTTGAACGCCTCGGTGGCCACGGCCCTGCTGGTCTATGAGATCGCCCGTCGCGGTTGGATGAAGGGGATCACCGGTTCCCAGCCAGCCCCGCGCATCAGCCGCCCCCAGGTGGCCCAGCCGGCACGGCCCGAAACCGCCACCCCAGAGCCGGAAGCCAATCCGGTGGTGGGTGAAGATTTGGCAGCGCCCCAGGCGTCCCCTGGCCAGTTAGACGCCCTGGCCTTCGACTCCCCAGAGGAGCCACAGCCCGCCAGCTTCAACCCCGAGGCAGCCACCCCCGAGCCAGCCACTCCTGAGGCCGCCACCCCAAAGGCCGCCACCCCAAAGGCCGCTACCGCCGAGGCAGCCACTCCTAAGGCCGCCACCCCAAAGGCCGCCACTCCTGAGGCAGCTACTCCAAAGGCAGTCACCCCCAAGGCCGCTACCGCTGAGACCGGCACCGCTGACAGCGAAGCCAGGGATCCGGGGCCCCAGCAGGCTCTGGCCGCTGGCTCAGGCGAGCCCCTGCCAGCCGCCGAGGCCCCGGCCGTTGCTTCCGGGCAAGCTATTGGGCAAACAGCCGTTGCTAACGGGCAAACAGCTGTGCCCACTGGGCAAACAGCCGGGGCCAACGGCCCAACAGCCGGCGCTGAGCAGCAAACGGTTGCTGCGGCAGGCAAAACTGCCGCCGAGCCGGATCTGGAGTGCTTGCCCGCTAGCGCTGCCGCTGCTGGCGCCGCCACTCTCGGCTCCCAGGGGCCGGCGGCCAGCGCCCCTCAACCGCTGGCCCTGGGCCTGCAGCCGCGCCTTGCCACGGGCTTTGACGGCGACATCCAGCTGTGACCGATATCCAGCCATGAACCACATCCAGCTGTGACATTGCGATGAGAATCGACCATGCTGGGCAGAATGGCTTCAATGCCGCCCCTGGTCCATGAATCCCCTGCTGTGGCCCGTGCGCGGCTGTGCCAACGGTTTGGGCCTGGCCTGGTGGGCGAAGGTGCAGACCGAGGGGCCGGATGTCACCTATTGGTACGGCCCTTTCCTGCGGCGCAGCACCCTGGAGCGCCATCTACCGGCCTTCCTGGAGGATCTGAGCTCCGAATCGCCGGGGTCGATTCGGCATGAGTTGCTGCGCACCCGCCGCGGCGAGCCGTTCACCGAGGGGGATATCGGCTCTGACTGATAGCGTCCATCCAACTGGTAACCAGGTGGATGGGGATCGCCGAGTGGCGTGAGCAACTGCGTCGGGGCGAGGTGTCGGCCCGGGAGCTCACCGACCTGCACCTCGCCCGCATCGGCGCCGTGGAGCCCGCCATCCACGCCTATCTGGAGGTGACGACAGAGCGGGCCCGCGCCGATGCCGAGCGCATCGACAGGGCCCGGGCCGCGGGCGAGTCGCTGCCTCCCCTGGCCGGCGTGCCCCTGGCGATCAAGGACAACCTCTGCACCAAGGGCATCCGCACCACCTGCTCCAGCCGCATGCTGGAGAATTTTGTGCCCCCCTACGAGTCCACCGTCACCGACCGCCTTTGGCGAGCCGGCGCCGTGCTGCTCGGCAAGACCAACCTCGACGAGTTCGCCATGGGCAGCTCCACCGAGACCTCCGCCTTTGGTCCCAGTCGCAACCCCTGGAATCCCGAGCGGGTGCCCGGCGGCAGTTCCGGCGGTAGCGCCGCGGCCGTGGCGGCTGGGGAGTGCGTCGCCGCCCTGGGTTCCGACACCGGCGGCTCGATTCGCCAGCCCGCCGCCTTCTGCGGCGTGGTGGGCCTCAAGCCCACCTACGGCCGCGTCAGCCGCTACGGCCTGGTGGCTTTTGCCAGTTCCCTCGACCAGGTGGGTCCGTTCACCAGCTCAGTGGCCGATGCCGCCGAGTTGCTGCAGGTGATCTCCGGCGCGGATAGCCGCGATGCCACCTGCCTCCAGGCACCGGTGCCCGATTACCGGGCCGCCTTGCAGCAGCCGGTGGCGGGCCTGAAGGTGGGCCTGATCCGCGAGTGCTTCGAGGCGCCGGGCCTGGATCCCCAGGTGAAGGCCTCGGTGCTGGCCGCGGCCGAGCAACTTCAGTCCCTGGGCTGTGAGTTGGTGGAGCTGAGCTGCCCCCGCTTCAACGACGGCATCGCCACCTACTACGTGATCGCCCCGTCGGAGGCCAGCGCCAACCTGGCCCGCTACGACGGCGTCAAGTATGGCTATCGCTCCGAGGCCAGCGGCAGTTTGGCGGAGATGACCGCCCGCAGCCGGGCCGAGGGTTTTGGCGATGAGGTGCAGCGCCGCATCCTGATCGGCACCTACGCCCTCTCGGCGGGCTATGTGGATGCCTATTACAAGAAGGCCCAGCAGGTGCGCAGCTTGATCCGCCGCGATTTTGAGCGGGCCTTCGCCAGTGTGGATGTGCTGCTGACGCCCACCTCCCCCAGCACCGCCTTCCGCTTCGGGGCCCACAGTGAGGATCCCCTGGCCATGTACCTGGCCGATCTGCTCACCATTCCCGCCAATATGGCCGGCCTGCCGGCGATCAGTGTGCCCTGCGGCTTTGACCAGCAGGGCTTGCCGATCGGCGTGCAGCTGATCACCGGCGTGCTGCAGGAGGAGCTGCTGTTGCAGGTGGCGCACCAATACGAGCAGGCGGCCCAGGTGATGCTGCGGCGTCCCGCCGCCGAGCTGGTGCCCTGAGCTCCTGAGCTACTGGGCCAACCCGCTGCTGGCACACCCCGCCGCAGGGGCCCAGCACCAGATCTGGTGGTGGCGGCTTAGCCTCACTCCAGCTGTGCCGTTGTCTTGGCCTTCGTACCGCTCCACAACCACAGCGACTACAGCCTGCTGGATGGCGCCAGCCAGTTGCCGGCGATGGTGGATCGGGCCGTGGCCCTGGGCATGCCGGCCCTGGCGCTCACCGATCACGGGGTGATGTATGGCGCCATCGAACTGCTGAAATTATGCGCCAAGGCGGGTATCAAGCCGATTATCGGCAATGAAATGTATGTGATTAATGGCTCTCTTGACGATCCCAATCCCCCCAAGAAAGAGCGCCGTTATCACTTGGTTGTGCTGGCAAAGAATGTAGTTGGTTATCGCAATCTAGTGAAGCTTACCAGTATCAGCCATCTGCGGGGTATGAGGGGGCGGGGTATTTTTTCCAGGGCCTGCATCGACAAGGCTCTGCTGGAGCAGTACAGCGAGGGTTTGATCGTGGCCACCGCCTGCCTGGGCGGGGAGATTCCCCAGGCAATCCTGCAGGGGCGCCCGGAGGTGGCCCGGCAGGTGGCTCGCTGGTATCAGTCGGTGTTTGGAGAAGACTTCTACCTGGAGATCCAGGACCACGGCGGCATGGAAGACCGCATTGTTAATACGGAAATCGCAAAAATTGGTGCCGAACTGGGTATCCAATTGATCGCCACCAACGACGCCCATTATTTAAGCGTAGGTGATGTGGAGGCCCATGACGCTTTGTTGTGTGTGCTTACTGGCAAATTGATCAGTGATGAAAAACGCCTGCGTTATACGGGCACCGAATATATCAAGACTGAGGCGGAGATGCTGGGGCTGTTCGCCGATCATCTGCCGGCCGAGCTGATCGCCGAGGCGGTGGCCAATACTGTTCGGGTGGCCGAGAAGGTGGAGGAATATGACATCCTGGGCCGCTATCAGATGCCCCGTTTTCCCATCCCAGCCGGTCATACAGCAGTTAGCTATCTCACCGAGGTGACTGAGGCCGGCCTCAGAGAGCGCCTGGGGCTGGATGCAGCTGCCCCCTTTGAGCCGCTCTATGGCGAGCGATTGATTTATGAGCTCAAGGTGATGGAGCAGATGGGTTTTCCCACCTACTTCCTGGTGGTTTGGGACTACATCCGCTATGCCAGGGAGCAGGGTATCCCCGTGGGACCTGGCCGCGGTTCCGCCGCTGGCTCCCTGGTGGCCTATGCCCTGGGGATCACCGCCATCGATCCCGTACAGAACGGCTTGCTGTTTGAGCGCTTCTTGAACCCGGAGCGTAAGTCTATGCCTGATATTGATACCGATTTCTGCATCGAGCGCCGCAGTGAGGTGATCGACTATGTAACCAAGCGCTATGGCGAGGAGAAGGTGGCCCAGATCATCACCTTCAACCGCATGACATCTAAGGCCGTGCTCAAGGATGTGGCCCGGGTGCTCGATATTCCCTACGGCGATGCCGATCGGCTGGCCAAGCTTATCCCCGTGGTGCGGGGTAAACCCGCCAAGCTCAAGGAGATGATCGGTGACGATTCTCCAGCCGCTGAGTTCAGGGAAAAATATCAGAAAGATCCCAGCGTCAAGCGTTGGGTGGATATGGCCATGCGCATCGAGGGCACCAACAAGACCTTCGGGGTGCACGCCGCCGGTGTGGTGATCGCCGCCGATCCCCTCGATGAACTTGTGCCCTTGCAGCGCAATAACGATGGCCAGGTAATCACCCAGTACTACATGGAAGATGTGGAGGCGATGGGGCTGCTGAAGATGGATTTCTTGGGCCTCAAAAATCTCACCATGATCGACAAGACCATCGATCTGGTGGCCCAGAGCAGCGGCGTCAGCCTCGATCCAGATGCACTGCCGCTCAATGATCCCAGTACCTACGGCCTGTTGGCCCGAGGCGATCTGGAGGGAATCTTCCAGTTGGAATCCAGTGGCATGCGCCAGATCGTGCGCGATCTCAAACCCTCATCCCTGGAGGATATTTCTTCCATCTTGGCCCTTTATCGTCCCGGGCCTTTGGATGCGGGCTTGATTCCTAAGTTCATCAATCGCAAGCACGGTCGTGAGCAGATTGAATTTGCCCATGAAAAGCTGCAGCCGATTCTCAAGGAAACCTATGGAATCATGGTGTATCAGGAGCAGATCATGCGGATCGCCCAAGATCTGGCCGGCTATTCCCTGGGCGAAGCCGATCTGTTGCGGCGGGCCATGGGTAAGAAGAAGAAAAGTGAGATGGAAAAGCATCAGGATATTTTTGTTAAGGGCGCCACTGAAAGGGGTGTTGATCCCCGGGTGGCCGAGGCACTCTTTGAGCAGATGGTGCTGTTCGCTGAGTACTGCTTTAACAAGAGTCATTCCACCGCCTATGGGGCGGTTACCTATCAAACCGCCTACCTGAAGGCCCACTATCCGGTGGCCTATATGGCGGCGCTATTAACGGTTAACTCCGGCGCCACTGACAAGGTGCAGCGTTATATTGCCAATGCCAATGCCATGGGCATTGAGGTGATGTCTCCCGATGTAAACGCATCTGGCATCGACTTCACGCCCCTGGGTGATCGCATCCTGTTTGGCCTTTCAGCGGTGCGCAATCTCGGCGAGGGTGCCATCCGCCAGCTGCTGGAGACGCGCCGCGCCGATGGGCCCTTCCGCAGTTTGGCGGAACTCTGCGATCGCATCCCTGGCCAGCAGCTCAACCGCCGGGCCCTGGAGGCCCTGATTCACTCCGGCGCCCTCGATGGCCTGGAGCCCACTGCCAATCGGGCCCAGCTGATGGCCGATTTGGATTTGGTGCTGGATTGGGCCAGCTCCCGGGCCAAGGACCGGGCCAGCGGTCAGGGCAACCTGTTCGATTTGCTCTCGGGCGCCGGGCCGGCGGCAGCTGGCGCCCCGGGCGGAGCCGACGAGCTCAGCACCGCCCCCAAGGCGCCGCCCGTGCCCGACTACCCGCCCACCGAGAAGCTGCGGCTGGAGAAGGAGTTGGTGGGTTTTTATCTATCTGACCATCCGCTCAAACAGTTGGCCCGTCAGGTGAGGTTGCTCTCGCCCCTGGCCCTGGCCAACCTGCCGGAGACGGCCGATAAGGCCCGGGTCAGTGCTGTGGTGATGCTGCCCGAGTTAAAGCAGGTGACCACCCGCAAGGGGGACCGCATGGCGGTGCTGCAGCTGGAGGACCTCACCGGTAGCTGTGAGGCGGTGGTATTTCCCAAGAGCTATGCCCGCCTGGCCGATCATCTGATCGTCGATGCCCGCCTGCTGGTGTGGGGCAGTGTGGATCGCCGCGACGATCGGGTGCAGCTGATCGTGGAGGATTGCCGCAGCATCGACGATCTGCAACTGCTGATGGTGGAGCTGCCGGCCGACCAGGCGGCGGACATCATGGTTCAGCACCGGTTGCGGGAATGCCTGCATCGGCATCGGCCGGCGGGGGAGGAGGCGGGATTGCGAATTCCGGTGGTGGCCCTGGTGCGCAGCGCCGATCAAGAGCGTTTTGTACGCCTTGGTCACCAGTATTGCGTTGGCGATGTAGGCGCTGCCCTGCAGACGCTCACCGCCTCCGACTTCGTGGCCCGGCTCAGTTCGCCGCTGTTGGCGGTTTAATAAGCGGCAAAGCAG
>JBIKVR010000006.1:0-46152 GCA_044356735.1 Prochlorococcaceae cyanobacterium | reverse complement strand
CGACCAGCCATGGGGCGCCGGCCAGTGCGCCTGGGGTTGGCGGCCGCCGCCGCTGGGTGATTGCTGCGGCTGCGGTTGCCGGAAACGCCAGGCTGGCGGCCCTTGCCGCGGCCGCCACTGAGATCGAGGGGAGCGGCCTTGAGCACCTTTGGCTCAAAACCAACCACCTCCTGGCGGGGTAATGGATTGCCGAGCAGCCGTTCAATCGCCCGCAGCAGCTCGCATTCCTCGGCGGCCACCAGCGAAATCGCCTGGCCGCTGTGGCCGGCCCGGCCGGTGCGGCCAATGCGGTGCACGTAGTCCTCAGCGTGGTTGGGCAGATCCAGGTTGATCACGTGGGGCAACTGGTGGATATCGATGCCGCGGGCCGCTAGATCCGTGGCCACCAGCACCCGCAGGGCACCGCTCTTGAATTCTGAGAGGGCCCTGGTGCGGGCGCCCTGGCTCTTGTTGCCGTGGATGGCGGCGGCGGCCATGCCCTCCTTCTCCAGCCGTTCGGCCATCCGATTGGCCCCGTGTTTGGTGCGCGAAAACACCAGCACCTGCTGCCAGTCATTGGCGCGGATCAGATGGCTGAGCAGATCCCCCTTGCGATCCATGTCGCAGGGGTGCAGCAGGTGCTCCACCGTGGGGGCGGCGCGGTTTTCAGGCGTCGCCTGCAGCTGCACCGGCTGCTGCAACAGCCCCGTGGCCAGCCTTCTGATATCGGTTGAAAAGGTGGCGGAAAACAGCAGGTTTTGCCGTTTGGGCGGCATCAAGGCCAGGATTTTGTGGATATCGCGGATGAAGCCCATATCGAGCATGCGATCGGCTTCATCGAGCACCAGGATCTCCACCCGATCCAGCCGCAGGGCGCGCTGCTGCTGCAGGTCCATCAGCCTTCCCGGCGTGGCCACCAGGATGTCGGTGCCCCGCTGCAGGCGGATCATCTGGGGGTTGATCTTCACCCCGCCAAACACCACATCACTGCGCAGATTTAGATAGCGGCCATAGGCCCTCACGTTCTCGGCCACCTGGGCGGCCAGCTCGCGGGTGGGGGTGAGCACCAGGGCGCGTACAACGCCAGCGCGGGCCTGGGGCCCATGGCGCAGCAGCTCCAACATCGGCAGCGTAAAACCGGCGGTTTTGCCAGTGCCCGTCTGGGCGGCGGCCATCACGTCGCGGCCGGCCAGTACGGCGGGAATACATTGCCCCTGGATTGGGGAAGGCTGGGTGTAGCCCTTTTCGGCAACAGCCTTGAGAATTGGCTCCCCCAGCCCAAGGGAGGCAAAATCAACAGTAGCTTGAGAAATAGCCTTAGCATCCGACATCAGCTCAGCCTAGATGGCCCCTAGTTCCGGGTCCTACCGCCGTGCGCCGGCCCTCATCCAGGCCTGTAGGTTTTGGGGCCCGAGAGCTCTGGGGGGCCGAACGCTGGTTTAGGGGAGGCCCCTAGCCGTTAATCAACTGCTCCAATGCGGCGGTCACGTCGTCTTGGCGCATCAGCGATTCGCCCACCAGCACCGCATCGGCGCCGGCGTTTTGCACCCGATCGAGATCGTCGCGGCTGAACAGCCCCGATTCACTCACCAGCAGGGCCCCCTTGGCGCGGATCCGATCGCCGTAGCTGGCCATCAGCCGCTCGGTGGTGGCCAAATCCGTATGGAAGCTGCTCAGATCGCGGTTGTTGATGCCGATCAGCTTCACCCCATCGAGGGCCAGCGCCCGCTCCATTTCCTCCTCGTCGTGCACCTCCAGCAACACCGCCAGCTGCAGGCTGTGGGCCACCTTGAGCAGGTAGCGCAGGTCGGCATCGCTGAGGATGGCGGCGATCAACAGCACGGCATCGGCACCGCAGGCGCGGGCGTGATACAGCTGATAGGGGGTGAGGATGAATTCCTTGCAAAGCAGGGGCAGATCCACGGCGCCGCGCACCGCCACCAGCACCTCAAAGCCCCCCTGAAAAAACTTTTTATCGGTGAGCACCGACAGACAACTGGCGCCGCCCGATTGGTAGGCGCTGGCAATCGCCACCGGATCGAAGTCGGCGCGGATCACCCCCTTGCTGGGGCTGGCCTTCTTCACCTCGGCGATCACCGCCGGCTTGCGGCAGCTGGCCTTTAGTGCCGCCACAAAGTCGCGGGTGGGCGGTAGATCGGCCACCTGCTTCTGTAACTTCTCCAAACCCACCCGCTGGCGGGCCTGCTCCACCTCCCGGTCTTTCTCCCAAACAATCTCCTCCAAGATGTGGCGCGGTTGCTGATCTGGATGGGGGATGCCGTATTCCAGATGGGCTACCCGCACGCTCGGATTGGGGGGACGACGACGAATTTCCATCTCAGGCCACCACCGCCATCGCCGCCTGTTTGTAGGCCACTTCCACCACCTCACTCAAGGTGGGATGGGTGTGCACCTCGGTGGCCAATTGCACCACGCTCTGGCGCCGGGCGATGGCATTGGCGATCTCTTGAATCAAGTCGGCGGCATGCAACCCGTAGATGTGGGCCCCGAGCACCTCGCCGCTGGCTTTATTAAATAACAACTTCATCAGTCCGTCGCTCTCCAGTTCAGCCAGGGCCTTGGAATTGGCCTTGAAATAGCTACGCACAGACCCCAACTCAAAACCCTCCTTGGCGGCCAGGGCCTTGGCATCGGCTTCACTCAATCCCACCGAACTGATCTCGGGATGGGTGAAGGTGGCCGCCGGTATTGATCGGTAATCGATCTGGCGGGCATGGCCCAAGATGTTGTCAATCGCCACCGTGCCCTGGGCCGCGGCCGTATGGGCCAGCATCATCTTGCCGGTGACATCGCCCACCGCCCATAAATTCGGCACCACCGCCGCTCCTGGCTCGTTGTTCTCCAGCACCCGCATGGCGTCATCCACCGCGATGAAGCCCCGCTGGGTGCTCACCCCCACGGCGGCCAGGTTGAGCTCCTTGCTGGTGGGCACCCGGCCGGTGGCCACCAGCACCGCATCCACCTCCAGGGTTTCCACCGGCTCGCGGCTGGCCATCTCCACCAGCTCGATCCGCACCGGGCAACCGGGGGTGATCGACTTGGCCAGCACCCCGGCCCGGGCATCGATTTCGCGGCCGTCGATCAGGTGGCGAGCGGCGATCTTGGCGATATCTGGATCAAAGGTGGGCATCACCCGATCCAGGGCCTCGATCATGGTTACCTCACAGCCCAGGGCCGTGTACACATCGGCAAATTCCAGGCCGATATAGCCACTCCCCACAATGGCGATCCAGCGCGGCAGCCACTCAAGGTTGATCGCCTCATCGCTGGTGAATACGGTGCGGCCATCGGTGACGATCCCCGGCGGCACAAACGGATCGGAGCCGGTGGCCAGGATCACGTGGCGGGCGCTGTAGATCCGCTCGATGCCGCTGCCGCTCTCGCGCACCGCCACCCGCTGGGGCCCCTCCAGCCGCCCCTTGCCCCGCATGATCTGCACGCCAGAGCGCTCCAGGGTTTTGGTGAGGTTGGTGCGGATCGTGGCCACCAGTTGATTGGCGTGGTCGGCGATCTTCTGCCGCTCAAAGCGCACCGGCGCCGCATGGATGCCAAAGCCGGCCAGGTGCTCGGCATCGGCCAGCTCGCGCACCCGACCGCTGGCCGCCAGCAGCGCCTTGGAGGGCACGCAGCCGCGGTTGACGCAGGTGCCGCCCATGTCGCGGGCCTCCACGATCGCCACCCGCAGGCCGTGGTCGGCGCCGTGTTTGGCGGCATCAAAGCCGCCGTAGCCGGCACCGATCACGATCACGTCAAAGTCGAAGGTGGCTTCGCTCACCGAGCCGCAGCGCAGATGCCGCCATCCTCCCGCGTCACTCATCCTGCCGCGTTAGCGGCTGAAACTCTGCTGAAACTCTGCCGCCAACGCTCCAATAGCAGCGGGGCGGCGGCCACCGCCACATTCAGCGACTCCACCGCCGCACTGTGGGGAATGGTGAGCTGGCGGCTGGCCAGGGCCAATAATTCCGGCGCCAACCCCGCCCCCTCATTGCCGAGCAGCAGCACCGTGGGACGGCTCCAGTCGTGTTGCCAGTAGGGAATCGCCTCCGGCGTCACCACCGCCGCCACCACCTGGCAACCGGCGGCGGCCGCCCGCACCAACCTGTCGGCCAGGGCCGGCCCGTCGCCGCGCAGCAACGGCAGGGCCAGGGCCGCCCCGGCCGAGGCCCGCAACACCTTCGGTTGCAGCGGATCGGCCCCGTCCGCTAGCCACACCTGCTCCACTCCAGCCGCAAGGGCGGTGCGCAGCAGGGTGCCGAGATTGCCTGGATCCTGCAGCCGATCCAGGGCCAGCACCCAACTGGGCGGCTCTGGACCGACGCGGGGGGAGGGGGGCTCGATGGTCAACACCACCCCATCCGGGTGCTCGGTGGTGCTCACCGCCGCCAACACCTCAGCCGTTACCAGTTGCGGCCGCAACCCCGCCGGCAGGGCCGCCAGCAGCTGGCCATGGCGCTCACACCAGAGCTCGGTGGCCAGCAGCTCCCGGGGCCGCAACCGCAGCCGCAGCACCTCCTGCAGCAGGTGGGTGCCTTCCAGCAGCAACAACCCGGCTTGGCGGCGCCCCTTGGCCTGGTGCAGCTGGCGGAGGCGCCCCACCAGGGGATTGCGCCTGCTGGTGATCAACCCCTCGGTCACAGCCGCTTAAAACTGGCGATGCTGGCGCACCTTCATGCCGTCATGCAAAAGCAGCTCGCCATCTTGCAGTTCGAGCCCACTCACGGCGGCCAACTCCCCCTTAACTCCCTCGGCTTGGAGATTGATCACAAGCTGCTTGATCAGCTCGTTTTCCACAGCGTTGTGGTCGAGCATATCCGGCGTCAGCATCTCTAAAAATCGCCCTAGTTTTGCGGCGACCAGTTCGGATGCGTTGGTGATCTTGAGGATAATCATGAATAAAATGCGGATGGGGAGACTTGAACTCCCACGACATTGCTGCCACTAGTACCTGAAACTAGCGCGTCTACCAATTCCGCCACATCCGCGTGGCTGTCGCGTCAACGACCAAGCAACCTTAAGCCATGGCCGTCTCGCTCCCTCGGCCCCAGCTCCCACCGCCCCTGGCGGCAGCAACACAGCCTTTGGCGGCAGCAACACAGCCTTTGGCGGCAACGCCACCGCCCTTGGCAGCAGGAACACAGCCTTTGGCGGCGGCAACACAGCCCTTGGCGGCAGCAGCACAGCCCTTGGCAGAAGCGCCACAGTCTCTGGCGGGAGCACTGCTGCGCAGCGGTTGCGGTGCTAGCCAGTTCCTGCTGCGGCCTCCTAGACGGCCCGGTTATTTCTTGTCAAGATTCGCCAGCAATAGGCAGGAGCTGCGTTGATAACCCTGACCGGCTCCCCCGCCCAAGTGATCGCCAATCCCGTGCTGGAGATCGTTGGCGGCCAGCAACTCAGCGGCGAACTCCAGGTGAGTGGTGCCAAAAACTCAGCCCTGGTGCTGATGGCCGCCTGCCTGCTCAGCCGCGACACGATCCGGCTGCGCAACGTGCCGGCGCTCACCGACATCGCCGCCATGGGCCAGGTGCTCACCAGCCTGGGCGGTCGGATTGTCCAGCACGCCGATGGCCTTGAGCTCAATGGCGATGGCATCAATAACTCCACCGCCCCCTACGAGCTGGTGAACAGCCTGCGGGCCAGCTTCTTTTGCATCGGTCCGCTGCTGGCCCGCACCGGCCTGGCCAAGGTGCCCCTGCCCGGTGGCTGCCAGATCGGCAGTCGGCCCGTGGTGGAGCACGTGCGCGGCCTCAAGGCCCTGGGCGCCCAGGTGAGCATTGAGCACGGCGTGGTCACCGCCGCCCTGCCCGGTCGCGGCCGCCGCCTCAAGGGCTGCCGCATCCATTTGGACTGCCCCAGCGTTGGCGCCACAGAAACCTTGATGATGGCCGCCGCCCTGGCCGAGGGCGAAACGGTGATCGACAACGCCGCCCTCGAACCG
This sequence comes from Prochlorococcaceae cyanobacterium, assembly GCA_044356735.1. GTDB lineage: Bacteria > Cyanobacteriota > Cyanobacteriia > PCC-6307 > Cyanobiaceae > UBA5018. The sequence continues at coordinate 40,217 of JBIKVR010000006.1, read as the reverse complement.
GAGGTGATCGACCTGGCTGGGCTGCTGCTGGCCATGGGCGCCCGGGTGCGCGGCGCCGGCACCCCCACGATCACCATCGTTGGCGTGGAGCGGTTGCATGGGGCCGATTACGCCGTGATCCCCGATCGCATCGAGGCCGGCACCTTTTTGCTGGCGGCGGCGATCACCCGCTCCGATCTGCGGGTGGCGCCCCTGATCCCCGAGCATCTCGGCGCCGTGCTCACCAAACTTGAGGAGATTGGCTTCCTGCTGCGGCACGACGGCGTCGGCACCACCATTTTGGCCAGCCAGCGCCATGCGCCCCAGCTGCGGGGCGTCGACCTGCGCACCCAGCCCTTCCCCGGCTTCCCCACCGACCTGCAGGCACCGTTCATGAGCCTGCTGACCACGGTGCCGGGCAGCAGCATGATCACCGAAAGCATCTTTGAAAATCGGCTCCAGCACGTGGCGGAGCTGCAGCGCATGGGCGCCGACATCCGCACCCAGGGCATCACCGCCGTGGTGGAAGGGGTGGCGCGGCTCAGCGGCGCCCCGGTGAAAGGCACCGATCTGCGCGCCTCCGCCGCCATGGTGCTGGCCGGCCTGGCCGCCGATGGCACCACCACCGTGCGGGGCCTCGACTACCTCGATCGCGGCTATGCCCAGCTGGAGCAGAAACTCAGCGGTGTCGGTGCCCGCCTGGAGCGGCTATCGGCCCAGTCCCAGCTGCTGGCCGCCAACTGACCACAGCTCGGGCTGCGGCCCAGACCGGCGCCGCGTAAGCTCCAAGGCGAGGGAGCGTGCCGGAATTGGTAGACGGACTCGACTCAAAATCGAGCGCCTTCGGGCATGTGGGTTCGAGTCCCACCGCTCCCATCCCTCCAGCCCCCCTGGTCAGCCAGGCCAGCCACTGACGAGCCCATGGCCCCCAGCCCGGTGATGGACACCTACGCCCGCTTCCCGGTGGAGCTGGTGCGCGGCCGGGGGGTGTGGGTCTGGGACTCCGCCGGCAAGCGCTACCTCGACTGTGTGGCCGGCATCGCCGTCTGCTGCCTCGGCCACAGCGATCGACGCCTCAAGCGGGCCCTCTGCCGCCAGCTGGACACCCTCCAGCACGTCTCCAACCTCTATCGAATTCCCGAGCAGGAGCAGCTGGCCGAGCGGATCGTCTCCAGCAGCTGCCTGGATCGGGTGTTCTTCTGCAACTCCGGCGCCGAGGCCAACGAGGCCGCCATCAAGCTGGCCCGCAAGCACGGCCACACGGTGCGGGGCATCGCCGAACCGCTGATCCTCACCGCCAACGCCAGCTTCCACGGCCGCACCCTCGCCGCCGTCACCGCCACCGGCCAACCCAAGTACCACCAGGGCTTTGAGCCAATGGTGCAGGGTTTTCGATACTTCCCCTACAACGACATCGCCGCCTTTGAATCCCTGCTCGCCGACTGCGAAGCGGAGGGGCCCCGGGTGGCGGCGGTGCTGCTGGAGCCACTGCAGGGGGAAGGGGGCGTGGTGCCCGGCGATCCGGCCTGCTTCCGCCGCCTGCGCCAATGCTGCGATGAGCGCCAGATCCTGCTGATCTTTGACGAGGTGCAGATCGGCGTGGGCCGCAGCGGCCGGCTGTGGGGCTACGAGCGGCTGGGGGTGGAACCCGATGCGATCACCCTGGCCAAGGGGCTCGGCGGTGGCTTCCCGATCGGCGCCCTGGCCGTGAAGAGCGCCGTGGATCACTTCCGCCCCGGCGAGCACGCCAGCACCTTCGGCGGCAATCCGATGGCCTGTCGCGCCGGCCTCACCGTGCTTGCCGAACTGGAGCGGCGCCAGCTGCTCGACCACGTTCAGCGCATGGGCGAGCTGTTGCAAGACCAGCTGGCCCACCTGATCGCTCGCCATCCCTCCCTGCTGGAGGGCTCCAGGGGCTGGGGGCTGCTGCAGGGCCTGGTACTCAGACCAGAGGCCCCCAGCGCAGCGGCGGTGGTGCAGGCCTGCCTGAAGGAGGGCCTGCTGTTGGTGCCCGCCGGCTCCCAGGTGGTGCGGTTTGTGCCGCCCTTAACGATCAAACCCCGCCAGCTGCGCCAGGCCGTGCAGCTGCTGGAGCGCGCCCTGCTTCGCCTTGCCCGCTGATCCGCTAGATGCCCTGGTGATGTCCTGCAGCCGCGGCGGCATCCACCCGGGGCTGGAGCGGTTGCAGGCTGCCCTGGCGGCCCTGGGCCATCCCGAACGCCAGTTCGCAGCGGTGCAGGTGGCCGGTACCAACGGCAAGGGTTCCATATGCAGCCTGGTGCACAGCGCCCTGTTGGCCGCCGGCATCCGCAGTGGCCTCTACACCTCACCGCATCTGGTGAGCTGGACGGAACGCATCCGGCTGGGGGACAAGGCGATCGCCAGCATCGAATTGCAGCGCCTGCTGGAGCGCATCCAGCCGATCGCGCGCCAGTTCGAGCTCAGCCCCTTTGAACTGATCACCGCTGCGGCCTTCTGCGCCTTCGCTGCAGCGGGGGTGGAGTTGGCGGTGCTGGAGGTGGGTATGGGGGGGCGCCTCGATGCCACCAGCTGCCATCCGCGGCGGCGGGTGATTGGTTTCGCCACGGTGGGCCTCGATCACCAGGAGTGGCTCGGCTCCAGCCTGGCCGCCATCGCCGCCGAGAAGGCCGCCGTGCTCCAGCCCGATGCCCTGGCCTGCAGCGCCCCCCAGCACCCCGAGGTGTCGGCGGTATTGAACCAGCGGGCCAGCGCTGTGGGCGCCCAGCTGCGCTGGTTGGAGCCGCTGGATCTCAATGCCTGGAGTCTGGGATTGCCCGGCCAGGTGCAGGCCCGCAATGGTGCCGTGGCGCTGGGCATGCTGCGGGCCCTGGCGGCCCAGGGCTGGCCCCTGGATGGGGCCGCCATCCGCCAGGGCTTTGCCGCCGCCCGCTGGCCCGGCCGCCTGCAGCCCTGGCGCTGGCGCCACCAGCCGCTGCTCCTCGATGGCGCCCACAACCTGCCCGCCGCCCAGGCTCTGCGCTGCGAACTAGACCGCCATCCCCAGCGCCATGGCCTCCAGGCCGGCCCCAGCTGCTGGGTGCTGGGGGTGCTGGCAAACAAGCAGGGGCCGGAGCTGATCGAGGCCCTGCTGGGGCCGGAGGATCGGGCCTGGCTCACCCCCGTGCCCGGCGAGGCCAGCTGGGAATTGGCTGATTTATTGGCCGTCAAACCCCAGCTGGCCGGCAGATTGGCGGCGGCCGTGGATCTGGAGACAGCCCTGGCCAGCGCCAGCGCCGCCGCCCGGGGGGCGCGGCTGGTGGTGGCCGGCTCCCTCTATCTGCTGGGGGCGCTGCTGGCCAGCGGCGCCGCGGCGCCAGAAGCGGCTGGCGATGGCGCGACACCGCCAGACTGAGGCCAGCCCTGCGCCAACGGCTGTCATGCCCCTGTTGCCCACCTCACTGCTCGCTTGGTTGGCGGCGGGGCTGTTCTGTTTGCTCGGCCTGTCGCTGGCGCCGGCCACCGCCCTGGCCGCCAGTGATTTGATCGCCAATGATTTGATCGCTAATGATCTGGCCGCCAGCGATCGGGCCCCGTTCCAGACCAGCGTCGATTACACGCTCACCAATCAAAGCGACCAGGATTTCAGCGGTCAACAGCTGGCGAACAGCTCCTTTGCCGGGGTGATCGGCAGGCGCGCCAGCTTCACTGGCGCCAATCTGCATGGGGCAATCTTCACCCAGGCGGTATTCCCCCAGGCCAGCTTTCATGGCGCCGACCTCAGCGATGCGCTGATGGATCGCGGCGATTTCAGCGGTGCCGATTTCAGTGACGCCCTGCTCACCGGTGCGATCGCCTCTGGCAGCAATTTCAGCGGCGCCATCGTCAACGGAGCTGATTTCAGCGACGCCCTGCTGGACCGGGTGGACCAGCGGTTGCTCTGCCGCGAGGCGGAGGGCATCAACCCGGTCACCGGGGTGAGCACCCGGGACAGCCTCGAGTGCGGTTGATCGGCCAGGGGTACTGGCATCAGCGCTCTAGCCAGCCCCGCAACTTGCCGGGATTGAGCAGTCCAGCCGGGTCGTAGGCCGCCTTGGCGGCCACCTGATCCGCGTCCACCACCCCCAGCCCCCCCTCCTCCACCGTGATCGCATGGGGATTGAAGATCACCGCCCCCAGCTGGCGGCAGTGGTCGATCAATTCCTCCAGTCGCTCCGGGCCCTGCCAACGCAGCAGGGGCAGGGCCGCCAGCCGGGCCATGCCCTGGGAGCGCACCCCCTCCAGATGCCAGAGCAGATCTGGGCCCCACCGCCGCCTCAGCGCCTCCAGACAGGCGGCCTCCGGCTGGGGCAACAACAGCTGCAGGTATGTCCAGTCGGGATGCTGGCCGCGCCAGTGCAGGGTGACGTGGTTCCAAGTGAATTCCGATAGCGGCAAGCCCTTCCCCTGGCCTTGGGGCCAGGCCCAGAGCAGCTCGCCGCCTTTGGCCCGCAGCAGGGCGGGCAGCACCTCCAGGGCCGCCGCTGAGGCCAGCAACAGCAGCCGATGCTGCCCCGCCAGGGGCGCCGGGCTGCCGGGGGGCCAGGGCATCGCCGGCACCAGTTCGGCCTCCAGCAGGGCCAGGGCATTCAGTTCCAAGGCCGAGGCCATCAGGGTTTGGGCCGCCGCCAGGGCCGCTGACCAGTCGTTGAAGCCCACCAACAACTGCCGCCAGGCCACCGCCTCCGCCGTGGGCAGCCGCAGGGCGGTGATGATGCCATTGGTGCCATAGGCGTGGTTGATCGGGGCGCTGGCCGCCGCATCAAGCCTCAGTAGCCGCGGCTCGGGCTCCAGGGTCACCAGCTCCAGCCCCAGCAGGTTGCCGGGATCGCGCAGAAACCCCCAGCGCAGGGAGCCGATGCCGCCGGAGCCGCCGGCGATGAATCCCCCCACGGTGGCCGTGCGGTAGCTGCTGGGAGCCAGGCGGATGGCGCGACCATGGGGCGCCAACAGCTGATCCAGCGCCGCCAGCCCACAGCCCGCCTCCACCTCCACCACCTTGGTATCGGGATCCAGCTGGCGCAGCTGCCGCAACCGGCTGAGATCGAGCACCAGGCCCCCGCAGAGGGGTACGCACTGGCCGTAGTTGCCCGTGCCCGCTCCCCGCAGGATGAGCGGCACCCGATGGCGGGCACAGGCACCGGCCACCAGCAGCACCTGCTCCAGGCTGCGGGCCCGCACCGCCAAATCCGCTAGCCGCCCCCGCAGCAAGGGCAGCAGCAGCGGCGAATAGTCGAAATAATCGCGGGAGAGCCGCGCCAACTCCGCATTCAGCGGCCCTGAAGCCGCCTGGGGGCCCGGGTCGCAGGCGGGCCCGATCAACTCCAGCTGGGGATCGAGGGCCTGGAGCTCGGCCGCCAGGGCGGCAATCACGGCCGCGGCGGGCCGTGGCGGCAGGTGGGCTGTGGTCATCGGTGCATTCTTCTGCGGTGATCTGGTATGCGGCGATTTATCTACGGCGATTTATCTGAGGCGGTTTGGCCTGGTCCGCTTTGACCTGGTCTGCTTTCATCTGGGCCGATTTGTCTGCGGTGGTTTGCCCCGGGGCGATCTGCCCTGGGGCGATTTGGTCTGGGGCAGCTGGCTGGTGGGCTCCTGGCTCACCGGCAGCCACTCAACAGGGCTGAGGGGGCTTCCGAGAGCGGGGGATCCAGCCAGATGCCCTGCCGCAATACCCGGCGCTGGGGCGGCCCCGCCAGCAGACCCTGCCAGTCAGATACCCCCAACACCAGCAGATCGGCCGGCGACCCCGGCCGCAGCACCCCATCCCAGGCCAGGTGGAGCAGCCGGGCCGCCGCCGTGGTGTAGAGGGCCAGGCCCTGCCGCTGCCAGGGCAGCAGATGAAAGGCCACCGCCGTGAGCCCGATCAGGGCCAGCGGATCCAAATCGCCTCCGGGGAACCAGGGATCCTGCACGTTGTCTCCACCCACGGCCACCAGCACGCCGGCCCGCTGCAGCGCCACCACCGGCGCCAGGGGCCGCAGCAGGGGGGTGCCCTCGGCACGCCGGCCCAGCAGCCACAGATTGGTGCTGGGCAGGGCCACCACCGTCAGCCCCGCCAGGGCCATTCGCTCCGCTTGCCGGGCCAGGCGGGAGCCCCGCAGCAGACCCAGGCTGCTGGCATGGCTGCAGGTGATCGGCAGCGCCAACCGCCGCTGCAGCACCGTGGCGCTCACCAGGGCCAAGCTGCGGCCCGGGTTGGTATCGCTCTCATCCACGTGCAGGTCAACGCCCAAGCCCAGGCCCTCGGCCAGCTCCAGCAGGCGGCAAAGGTCCTCCAGGTCGCCGGCCGATTGACGAAAAGGCGGGCCCAATACGCCCCCCAGCAAACCGTCGGCGGCCGCCACCCGCCGCGCCAGGGCCTGGCCCGCCGGTGTACTCCAGTGGCCCAGGGGCGCCAAGGCCACCAATTGCAGCTCCAACCGATCGCGCCAGCGCTGGCGCAACTGCAGCAGCGCCTCCCAGCTGGCCTCGCCAGCGGGGCCGGCGCTGTCGATGTGGCTGCGGATCGCCCGCAGGCCATGGCGCCAGGCCCGCTGCAGGGCCCGCTCCCCCCGCTCCAAAACCTGTTCGGCGCTGCGCTCGGCAAACTCCCGCTGGTTGGCCTCCATGGCGGCGGCCATGGTGCCCTGCCGATTCGGGAAGGCCGCGGCGGTAAAGGCCTTGTCGAGGTGGGCGTGGGGCTCCACCGGCGGGGTGATCGCCAAGGGCAGGGCCGCTCCTGGCTCTCCCCCCCTTACAGCCTCCGCATCCAAGGCCTGGATGCTGGTGATCTGGCCCGCCTGCCAGCTCAGCCGCACCGCCACCAGGCCATCGGCATTCGCCGCCGGCAGCCGCAGATCCCCGGGGTCGAGCAGAGAGCGCGGCAGCCAAGCCGCCAGGGTGCCGGCGGCGGCCGCTGCTGTTGCGGAGAAGGCGCTCATGGGCTGGGGCTGGGGCTTTGGCCGCGGTGCACCAGGGCGAACTGCCCCGCCGCCGCCACGGTTATCGCCTCGTAGCGGGGCAGCTGCAGCTGGGGTAGCAAGCGCTGCCCGCCCAGGCCCGTGCGATAGACGCTGATCAGGCCGAGATTGAGGCGACTGCTGTTTTGCAGGGCGATCTGACCCAGCACCTGCCGCTGGGAGGCCACCAAGGCCGGGCAATCATTGAGCACCAACCGCAGCGTCAGCGGCAGGCTGTTCTCCGTGCAGATTTCCTTGCCGATCAGCTCCACCAGCTGATCTCCGGCATAGCGAGCGAACTCCTCGGGCGGCGGATTGGTGATCGCCAGCCCAGCGGCGCCGGCAGCCACCAGCAGCGCTGGCGGGATCCAGGAGGCTTTCATCGGTGCGGGCGGGGCCAAGGGAGCGTGATCAGTTGGTACATTGGTTGAGATCGCGGCGGGCGTCGCCAAGCGGTTAAGGCAGCGGCTTGTGGTGCCGCCATCCGGGGGTTCGAATCCCCTCGCTCGCCCTTAATTTTTTATTCATTTTTGCGCATTTGGTTGTGCGTTGAATGGATTTGTTTGTTGCAGGTGAGCAATTTTTTTGGCGGGTGAATTTAGTGACTCCAGGCTAGTAGTAGGTCATTTCCCCGTCAGGCCAACCGGTCACCAGGCCAGCCGGTCATTGGCGTATTACGTCAATAAGCCAGCAGGTCATCAGGCCATCACCTCAATAGGCCATCACCTCAATAGGCCATCAGGCCAGCAATTCCTCCAGCAGGGGGCCGGCGCTGTAGCGCACCGGATCGGTGCAGGGCAGGCCGGTGAGCTCGCTCACCTCGGCGATGGCGTTTTTGGCCGCCGCTTCCCCCAGCAGGGCGGTGTTCAGCGCCACGGCCCGCACCCGCGGCGGCGGTAGGGCAGTGCTGGGGCGAGCCAATGCGGCCAGGGCCTCCAGGGCCTGAATCAGCTGGGGCAGGGGCGGCAACAGCAATTCGGGCAAACCGCGGCTGTGTAGCTGACCAGCCCGATGCACCAGCAACAAATCGGTGGGCTGGCTACCGCGCATCAGCGGCAGCGTGGCGGTGGAGCCGGGGTGGCAGAGGGAGCCCTGGCCCTCCACCAGCAGCCAGTCTTTCGCCGTCAGGCCCTCGCCGGCGGCCAGCACGGCAGCCTCCACCGCCCCGGCGGCGTAATCCACCCGCACGGCATCGAGGGCCACGCCAGCACCGCCGATCAACAGGCCCGCTTGGCCGGTACCCACGAACCGGGCCTCAATGCCCCGCGCTCGCGCCGCCGCCAGTAGTTCCAGGCAGGCGCTCATCTTGCCCACCGCCATATCGCTGCCCACGGCCAGCAAACGCCCAGCTGGCAGCGCCGCCGCCCGGCCGGCGGCCACCTGCAACCCCGGGGGCTCCAGCCGCACATCCCAGATCCAGGCCTGCGGCCAGCGCAGGGCCGCCAGCTCGGGATCCTCCCCCAGGCGGCTGTGCAGCCCACTGGCCACCGATAGGCCAGCCCGCAGGGCCGCCACCAGGTCGGCTCTCACCTCCGGGGCCAAGCGCCCGCCGGAAGGGGCCAGCCCCACCACCGCCGCCCGGGGCCCCAGGGGCAGGGCCTCCCCCAGCGAGGCCAGCACCGGCACATCCCGGGCAATGCCGGTCACCTCCCTCAGGCTGCGGCCCGCCTGGCTGGGATCCACCACGGCCACGATCGGGCCGCGTCGATAGCGCAGCATCGCCAGGCCGGTCTTGCCGCTGAGGTTGTCAAGACCCCCGTGCAGCAAGAGCACGATGGGTAGATCGGCGCTGAGCGGACTGGTCATCGCGCCGCCGCCAACAAATCGGGCGCCACCTGGATGCCCAGGCCAGGCTGCGTGGGCGGCAATAGCCGATCGGCGACGATCTCCAGGCCTGAAAAGGGGTCGTCCACCAGGTTGAGATGGCTGTCCAGATCGGGCCAGTGCACCAGGGGCAGCAGCTGGGCGGCGGCGCCGTTGAGCAGCGCACCATCGCCGTAACAGCCCAACATCACCGCCAACCCCATGCGCTGGGCGGCCCGGGCCATCAGCAGAGCCTCGGCCAGGCCACCGCTCTTGAGCAGCTTGATATTGACGCCATCCACGTAGGGAGCCAGCCGCACCAGATCCTCCAGCCGCCAGCAGCTCTCGTCGGCCAGCAGCGGCATCGGGCAGTCGAGCTCCAGGGCGGCGAAGTTAGCCGTATCGGCCTCCGGATCCAGCTGGGGCGGCAGTGGCTGCTCCAGCAAAACCACCCGGGCCCGCTCCAGGTCTGCGGTCATCGCCCGGGTCGCCTCCAGGGTCCAACCCCCGTTGGCGTCCACCTGCAGCTCACAGGCGGTGCCGGTGAGCTGCCGCCGCCGCTCGAGTGCCGTGGCCACCGCCGCCAACAGGGCCCGATCGTGCTCCAGGCCCAGGGGGCTGCCCAGCTTGAGCTTGATCCTGGTGGCGGGCAACCGCTGCCACCAAAGCTCAAGCCGCGCCAACACCGCCGCCGGCTCCCCCAAGCCCAAGGTGACGCTGGTGGCGACGCCAACCCCCGCATCCAGGCCCCAGAGCCGGTGCAGCGGCAGGCCCAGCCGCTTGCCCAGCCAGTCGTGCAGGGCCAGGTCGAGGCCGCAGCGGGCCGGCGGCGAAAGGGAGGCGAGCAGGGGCTCCAGGGCCTGGATGGGCTCGGGCGCCAGGGGCTCCAGGGGCTCCACCAGCTGCCTCAGCTCCGCCGCCACCGCCTCGGTGGTGTAGCGGCGGTGGCCGCTGTCAAAGCCGCCGGTTTCACCGATGCCGATCACACCGTCTTGCTCCACCACCACCAGCAGGTGGTCCGCGCCGCCGCTGCTCCCGCGGCTGATCGCCAGCGGCACGGCCTTGGTGAGGCGGAAGCTGTGCAACTGGAGGCGCATGGTGCCTGGTAACCCGCCCGAGGTTGGAGCTCAGTTCATCCTGAAGCCCAGCCGCCGCTCCTTGCACCCCGCTGCTCTCAGATCTGAATTTGCCCTTGCCCGCCGCTCCCAGCCAAACCACCGATGGCGGAAAATGGCTCGATGAGCGCATACACCATCCCCAGCCCTGGGATTGCCCCCGCCGCCACAGCCGCCACAGCGGCTCCCGTAGCCCCTGCCGCTACAGCTCCCGCCGCATCTGCGGCTCCCGGGGGGCTGGGGCGCGGCAGCTACTGGATCACCACCTTCGGTTGCCAGATGAACAAGGCGGATTCCGAGCGGATGGCCGGAATTCTGGAAGCGATGGGCTATTGCGAAGCCGAGGGCGAACACAGCGCCGATCTCGTGCTTTACAACACCTGCACCATCCGCGACAACGCCGAGCAGAAGGTTTACAGCTATCTGGGCCGCCAGGCCCAGCGCAAACGGCTCAACCCCAGGCTCACCCTGGTGGTGGCGGGCTGCGTGGCCCAGCAGGAGGGGGAGGCGCTGCTGCGCCGGGTGCCTGAGCTCGACCTGGTGATGGGTCCTCAACACGCCAATCGCCTGGAGCGGCTGCTCAGCCAGGTGGAGCAGGGCCAGCAGGTGGTGGCCACCGAGGAGCACCACATCCTTGAGGACATCACCACCGCCCGCCGCGACAGCGGCGTCTGCGCCTGGGTGAATGTGATCTATGGCTGCAACGAGCGCTGCACTTACTGCGTGGTGCCCTCGGTGCGGGGCCAGGAGCAATCGCGCCTGCCCGGCGCCATCCGGCTGGAGATGGAAGGGCTGGCCGCCCGCGGTTTCAAGGAGATCACCCTGCTGGGCCAGAACATCGATGCCTACGGCCGCGATCTGCCGGGCATCACGCCCGAGGGGCGGCGCCAGCACACCCTCACCGACCTGCTGCACAGCGTCCATGACATCGAGGGTGTGGAGCGGATTCGCTTCGCCACCAGCCACCCCCGCTACTTCACCCAGCGGTTGATCGACGCCTGCGCCCAGCTGCCCAAGGTGTGCGAGCACTTCCACATCCCCTTCCAGAGCGGCGACGACGCCGTGCTCAAGGCCATGGGCCGCGGCTACACGGTGGATCGCTACCGCCGCATCGTCGAGCGCATCCGCGACCGCATGCCCGATGCCTCGATCAGTGCCGACGCCATCGTGGCCTTCCCCGGTGAAACCGACGCCCAATACAGCCGCACCCTGGAGTTGGTGGCCGAGATCGGCTTCGATCTGGTCAACACCGCCGCCTATTCCCCTCGGCCGAACACGCCGGCGGCCGACTGGCCAGATCAACTGCCCGAGGCGGTGAAGGTGGAGCGGTTGCGCCAGCTAAATGCCCTGGTGGAGAACCAGGCCAGAGCCCGCAGCGCCCGCTACGCCGGCCGCCGGGTGGAAGTGCTGGTGGAGGGCCGCAACCCCAAGGATCCGGGCCAGGTGATGGGCCGCACCCGCACCAACCGGCTCAGCTTCTTTCCCGGCCAGCGCGCCGATGGTTCGCCCATCCAACCCGGTGAATTGGTGCAGGTGCTGATCGACCAGGTGCGCCCCTTCTCCCTGAGCGGCCAACTGGCTGTCTGAATACTGGCCAACTGGCCACCTGAACATTGGCTGCCTGAACACTGGCCAGCAGAGCAGCAAACTAACCGCAGTTCTCGCCCTGTCGCTGGGCGATCAGTCCGTGATGAGCACTGCCCCCACCAGAGTTGGCCTGATCTTTGGGGGAGCTTCAGGCGAACACGCCGTGTCGGTGCGCTCCGCGGCCACCATCGCCGCCGCCCTGGGCGCTGGCGATAACCGCCAGCGCTACAGCCTGCACTGCTTTTACATCGACCGCCAGGGCCGCTGGCACGGCTCGGCCCTGGCCGAGGCGGTGCTGGCCCAGGGACTGCCCGCCACGGATTCGCAGTTGGCGGCAGCTGAGCAACTGGCTACAGCTGATCAACTGGCTACAGCTGATCAACTGGCTACAGCCCCGGGCCGCCGGGGTTTCAGCGGCTTCCCCAGCGGTGCCCTCGATGTGGAGGTGTGGCTGCCGGTGCTGCATGGACCCAACGGCGAGGACGGCACCATCCAGGGACTGTTCAGCTTGATGCAGGTGGCCTATGTGGGCTCAGGGGTGCTGGGGTCTGCCGTGGGCATGGACAAGCTGGCCATGAAGGCCGCCTTTGCCGCCGCCGGGCTGCCCCAGGTGCCCCACCTGGCGGTGGCTGCCAGCGAGCTCAGGGGCGAGTCGGGCGCCACCCAGCAGCTGCTCAGCCGTATTGAGGATCAGCTGGGCTATCCCTGCTTTGTCAAACCCGCCAACCTCGGCTCTTCCGTTGGCATCAGCAAGGCCAGCAATCGGGCAGAACTGCTTCAGGGACTGACTGCCGCCGCCCTGCTGGATCCCCGCCTGGTGGTGGAGCGGGGCGTCACCGCCCGGGAGTTGGAATGCGCCGTGCGGGGCGGCGGCCACCAACCCCTGCTGGCCTCGGTGCTGGGGGAGATCCGCTTTGAGGCCGATTGGTACGACTACGACACCAAGTACAGCGAAGGTAAAAGTCATGTATTGATTCCCGCACCTGTTGATGCCGATATCGCTGAGCGGGCCAGGGCCCTGGCCGTCCAGGCCTGTGGGGCCGTCGGGGCGATGGGCCTGGCCCGGGTCGACTTCTTCTACTCCGAGGCCACGGGCGATCTCTGGGTGAATGAGATCAACACCTTTCCTGGCTTCACCAGCCAGAGCATGTATCCAATGCTCTGGGCGGCCTCAGGCCTGCCCCTCGCCGCCCTGGTGCAGGAACTGATCGAAGGCGCTAGACAATGGCACGACCAAACCCAGGGGGGAGGGACCACCGCATGATCCACGGGCTGCTTTGGCTTCCACTGCTACTGGTTTTCGTGCTGCTCACGGCCCTGGGTTGGCTGGAAAGGCGCCGTCAGCAGTTGTTTCGCGATTGGGCCGCCGGTGCCGAGCTGGCCAAGTTGGATGGCTGTGGCGCGGCCCGATTGATCGATGGAGTGCTCAGTTGGAGCAGCTTCGAGGCGGGCAAACTCCAGCCCCAGGGCGAATTCGTGATCAAGAATCTGGAGCTGGTGGAACTGCTGGCCCTCGGTTCCGGGGAGGCGCCACTCACCGATGAGTCCCAGGGCTCCTGCCGCCTGCGCTTGGTGGGCGGCGGGATACAGCGCGATCTGCCCTTTGCCGATGCCGAGCGCGCCCGCCGCTGGATTGAGGAACTGATGTCGCGCTCTCGCTGCGAATTGTGACTCGCCCGCCTGGACCTGAGCGGCGGCGTCAGTTGCAGCGACAAAGACGCCAGCACCAGCTGCGCAATATCTGGCGCCTGTTGGTGCTCACCGCCCTCAGCGCTGGCCTGGGCTATGCCCTGCTGCGCTGGGGCTGGCTGCTCAACGGCCCCGATCAGGTGGAGGTGGTGGGCAGTCGCCAGGTGAGCCGCGAGCAGGTGATCGCTGCGGCTGACTTGAGCTTCCCCACCCCTCTGCTGGGGCTCCAGCCCAGGCGCATCGCCGCCGAGCTGGCCGCTGCCCTGCCGGTGGAGCAGGTGCAGGTGAGCCGGCTGATGGCTCCGCCGCGGCTGCGGGTGGCGCTGGTGGATCGAGAGCCGGTGGCCAGGGCCCAACGCGCTCTGGCCACCGGCATTGAGGCCGGCTATGTGGATCGGCTGGGCAATTGGATGGGCATTCAGCAAAACCCCCGCCCTGCCGTCAGCTCCGGGCCCCTGAGGCTGGAGGTAATCGGCTGGCAGCCTCGGCACCGACCAGCCCTGACCCTGATCCTCGAGCGTCGCTCCAGTCTCGGCGCCGATTTGAGCCTGATCCGCTTCGATCCAGATGGCAACCTGTCGCTTCTGAGTTCGCGGCTGGGCCTGGTGCGGCTGGGCCCCCCCGACAGCCGACTGGCTCGTCAGCTGGAGGTGCTGCAACAGCTCAGCCGCCAACTGCCGGCCCGACTGGCCTATCAACCCGTCCATTCGTTAGACCTCAGCGATCCGGAACAACCCGAATTGGGGCTGGTGGTGAGCCGCAGCGGCCGCGGCGCTCCAGAGGGCTCCCCGTCAACGCCTCGGCCAATTGGCGCCTCAACCCCCGGGCCAACCCCGCCCAGATTCGCTCCAGCGGCTGGTGACCCCCCTGATGCCACCAGAGCGGAGCCACCAGCTGGTCAGGCTGCTGGTCAGCCCATAGGTCAGCCAGTTGTTCAGCAGCTTGGTCGGGACTGAACCGGGCCGCGCGCCCAGCCAGCCAGGGCCAACTCGGCTCTGCCCCTAGAAATATTGGCAGCGCAATGGCTGGGGCAAAATTGAAACATCTCCCTCCAGAACAGCTCGGCAGAGCTGCCGAGAATGGCTGCAACTCGGCTCAAGTTTGATTGCATCCCATGGCAGCGGCGATCAATTCCTCGCCGGCAGAGGCCAAGACACCAACGATGACCAGGCGGTTTTTGCGGGCCAGCCGTAGGCTAGATTAATCCAGTTATGATGCGCCTGGTGTTTTGCGCCGGGATGGGGATTCAGCGCCTCCGTCCAAAAAACTTGATTCCCTCCCGAAGCGACCCTGGACTGAGCCGAGCCTCAACCTGGATTGATCCAGCCAACATTTTGTTGGCTTAGGTTTGTCCAAACAGGCAGTTGTCCAGATAATCACACCTCTGGTTGCCCAGGAAGAGTAAAGGTGTAATGATGGGGCATCGCCACGATCTGTTAAGACCCACGACGACATAATGCAGCCCACGCTCAACGGTCACCATGCTCCGATGGCGCAGCTAGCCGAATCAGCTTCCAGCAATGGCATCGTGCCCAGCCAGACGGCGCGCATCGAGGTGATCGGCGTGGGCGGCGGCGGCAGCAATGCGGTTAATCGCATGATCGCCTCCGACCTGCAGGGGGTCGGCTACCGGGTGCTGAACACCGATGCCCAGGCCCTGCTGCAGTCCTCGGCCCAGCTGCGCATCCAATTAGGCCAGAAACTCACCCGGGGTTTGGGCGCCGGCGGCAATCCTGTGATCGGCCAGAAGGCCGCCGAGGAATCCCGCAGCGAACTGCAGGAATCCCTGCAGGGTGCCGATCTGGTGTTCATCGCCGCCGGCATGGGCGGCGGCACCGGCACCGGAGCGGCACCGATCCTGGCCGAGGTGGCCAAGGAAGTTGGCGCCCTCACCGTTGGGATCGTCACCAAGCCCTTCAGTTTTGAAGGCCGCAAGCGCCAGCGCCAGGCGGAGGAGGGCATCGCCCGCCTGGCCGAACATGTGGACACCCTGATCGTGATCCCCAACGATCGGCTGCGGGATGCCATTTCTGGTGTGGCCCTCAACGATGCCTTCCGTGCCGCCGATGACGTTCTCCGCATGGGCGTCAAGGGCATCTCAGATATCATCATCAAGCCGGGCCTGGTGAATGTTGACTTCGCTGATGTGCGCTCGGTGATGGCCCAGGCGGGCACCGCTCTGCTCGGCATTGGCGTGGGTTCTGGCCGCTCACGGGCCAGCGAAGCGGCCCAGGCGGCGATGAGCAGTCCCCTGCTGGAATCGGCCCGCATCGATGGGGCAAAGGGCTGTGTAATCAATATCAGCGGAGGCAAGGACATGACCCTTGAGGACATGACCACCGCCTCTGAGGTGATCTTCGATGTGGTGGATCCGGACGCCAACATCATCGTGGGTGCCGTTGTGGACGAGAGCCTGGAGGGCGAGATCCATGTCACCGTGATCGCCACGGGCTTCGACAGCGGCACCTCCTATCGCAGCCAGCGGCCTGCCAGCATCAGTACCAGCCCCTTCGCCCCCCGTGCCAATTTGGGCGATTCCGGCGAGGACAAGGGGGCGATGATCCCACCATTTTTGCTTAATCGGCAAGGTAACCGACAGGAATAAACGCAGCTTTGGCGACTAATAATTAGAGCTGTCAAATTATTAGAATTTTTATTCGTCTACTGGCCTTATAGTCTGTCGGCTTTTTCACGTGCTGGTCCTGGAGACTATTGGCCCAGCCGCCTGCTGCCCTTACCGTCTATCTCCGCCTACTAGGCCCTCCTCCTGCCGGCCTTACCATCTACTGGCCTTAACCCCTAAAGGCCTTTCCGTCTGCTAGCGCTGCCTGCCTGCTGTCCTTGGCGCCTATCAGCCCTAGCGCCTACTAGCCCTGGTTCCTACTAGTTCTGCCGCCTACTGCCACTGCTTGCTGCCGCCGCTTACTCACCCGGCAGTAGCCAGGTGGGGCTAGGAAGCTGGTTTATGCGGAGATAATGGATCGCACCTCCCTTGCCCCAGGCATCCTTCATGGCATTGACGGCCTCAACAATGCTTGCTCTGGGCACGAAAGCCCCGGATTTCCAGCTCACAGAAGTGACCACCGGCGAACAGATCTCACTGCATAGCTTTTGCGATAAAAAAGCGTTGCTCGTGATGTTTTTGTGTCAGCACTGTCCGTATGTAAAGCATATTCAAGACCACTTGGCTCTGCTGGGTAAAGACTATTTCAATAGTGGCCTGGGTATTGCGGCTATCAGCTCCAATGACGCGGCTAAGTATTCGGATGATTCCCCGGAGTCCCTGGGTTCAATGGCCAAGCAGCTTCAGTTCAAGTTTCCATTGCTTTATGACGAAAGCCAGCAGGTTGCCCGGGCATTCACCGCTGCTTGTACGCCGGATTTTTTCCTATTTAACAGTAATCGCCAGCTCGTGTATCGCGGGCAGCTTGATGATAGTAGGCCCGGCAATGGTAGGCCCGTCACCGGATCGGATTTGCGCAATGCCATTGATGCGGCCCTGCTGGGCAAGCCGGTTTCCGCGGATCAAAAACCCAGCATCGGCTGCAACATTAAATGGAAGCCAGGCCAGGAGCCCAGCTACTTTTAGGCTCGGCTATTTTTGGGCTAGGCTAATCTTAGCGCCAACTGCTTTGGGGCTGGCAACTCCTGAGCCGAACTCCTCTTTGGTTGGATTGCTCTTAGGCTAGGTTGTTTTGGGGTTAAACTACTCTTGGTGCTAGCCACTTTGAGCCAAGTCGCCCTTGCCGCGAGCTGCTTGCTGATTGGGCGGGAAGTGCTGCTGGGGATTTCGGTCAACTCCAGGGTCCAGGCGATATCTGGCTTTTGCTCCTGTCTGCTGGGAGGATGGGTAGATCAAAAAAATCTTGTATTTTAGTGATCTAATGACATGCGAAGTATGAAATATGAATTATGGCAATGTCTTGCCTTCCCTGGCTCCTAGGGGGCTAGATGGGCAATTTCCGAGGGGCTCTCAAGCGGTAGTGGCGGGGCTGGGTACCTAATCTAGGACTCGGCTTCGGGCCTGGCTCCCAGGGGGCGGATGGGCAATTTATCGAGCTGCTTTTATTATCGAGCTGCGTTTAGATATTTTTATCGCTTGATTGTTTGGCCAATGCCTATGGGATGCCTCTGCTGGATTCCCTGGTGGAATGGCCTGGATTTCTCCAGCACTTAACGAGGGGAATGGGGGTGACCCGGAGTCCACGCCTGCGTCGAGCATCCCGTGTGGCTGCTGCCTTCCGGTCCTGACCAGGTTTGGGCGTCGGTGCCGCATGGGTCCGAGTCGTTTGGATGCTAGCAATAGCCTTTGCGGTTGACGGCCTGTGCCCCTGCGCCCTGCGGATCTGGCCAAGCGCAAGCAGGCGGGACTGCCGTTTGCCGTGCTCACCGCCTGGGACGCCCTCTCGGCGGCGCTGGTGGCCGAGGCGGGCGCTGAGGTGGTGCTGGTGGGCGACTCCCTGGCGATGGTGGTGCTCGGCTACGCCACCACCTTGCCGGTGACCCTCGACGAGATGCTCCACCACTGCCGGGCCGTGGGCAGGGGCCTGGCGGCCGTGGCCCCCCTGGACCAGCAGCCGCTGCTGATCTGCGACCTGCCCTTCTTGAGCTACCAGTGCAGCGCCGATGACGCCGTGGCCGCCGCCGGGCGGGTGCTCAAGGAAACGCCAGCGGCGGCGGTGAAGCTGGAGGGGGCCGAGCCGGAAACCCTCGCCGTGATCGATCGACTGGTCCGCAGCGGCATCCCGGTGATGGGCCACATCGGCCTCACCCCCCAGTCGGTGCATCGCCTGGGCTATCGGCGCCAGGGCACCGACCCGGCCAGCCAGGAAAAGCTCTCTCGCCAGGCCCAGGCCCTGCAGAGCGCCGGCTGTTTTGCCCTGGTGCTCGAACATCTGCCCGAGCAGCTGGCCGCTCGGCTGCAGCGGCAGCTGAGCCTGCCGGTGATCGGCATCGGCGCCGGTCCCGATTGCGACGGCCAGGTGCGGGTGACCGCCGACCTGCTCGGCCTCACCCCCCGCCAACCGCCTTTTAGCCCCGCCCTGCTGCCGGGGAGGCAGCTGGGGGTGGAGACGCTGCGGCGCTGGATCGCTGAGCAATCTCTTCCCACCAGGCCAGCAGCGGGCGCAGCACCGCATTGCTGAGGGCCAGGCCCCGGGGATCGCTGAGCCGCCAGCGGCTGCCTTCCCGCAGCAGCAGCCCCTGAGCGGTGAACGGCTCCAGCAGTTGGGTCAACTCCCCCAGCCGCTCCGGCTCCAGGCCCGCTTCCGCCAGCAGTCGCGGCAGATGCACCCCCTCCCGCCGCCGCAGGCCCACCAGCAACCGCTCATCGAGGGGCATGCCCTGCCGCCCCGGGGGCAGCTCGCTGGAGGCGGACTGCGGTTGAGCCGCCAACCAGCGGCCATAGAGCTCCCTGGTGCGAGGTCGGGCCTGGCGCAGCCCCCAGGGCGCCGCCGTGGCCCCCATGCCAAAACCCCACCAGCCGGCTCCACTCCAGTACACGCGGTTATGGCGGGAGGCGTGCCCCGGCAGGGCGTAGTTGGAGATTTCGTAGTGGCCGTAGCCAGCGCCGCTCAACAGGGCCTGGGTGAGCTCCATCAGGTCGGCGGCCAGGTCGCCATCGGGCAGTTGCAGCTCACCGCGCTCCAAGCGGCGGGCGAACACGGTGCCCGGCTCAATCGTCAGGTCGTAGATGGAGAGATGGGGTGGCTGCAGGGCCGTCGCCTGCAGCAATTGGGAGCGCCAGTGCTCGAGCTGTTGGCCCGGCAGCGCCTGGATCAGGTCCAGGCTCCAGCTCCGCAGCTCCCCCCGGGCCTGGGCCTGGGCCAGCCAGCTGGCCGCCTCGATCAGATCCTGGCGGCGATGTCGTCGCCCCAGGGAGGCGAGCACCTGATCATCGAAGTTCTGGCCCCCAAGGCTCACCCGATTCACCCCGGCCCGCAGATAGGCCGCCAGCCGTTGGCGGTCAAAACTGGCCGGATCCAGTTCCAGGGTGATTTCGGCGCCGGCGGCGATCCCGAAGCGACGCTCCAGGGCCTCGATCAGCGCCAACAGCTGGGCGGGAGCGAGCAGCGAGGGGGTGCCGCCGCCGAAGTAGATGGTGGCCAGGGGTGGGCCGGCATCACTGGCGGCGATCTCCCGCTGGAGCAGGGCCAGATAGGCCTCGATCGAGGCGGCGCCAGGCTCGCCGGCGGCCGACCCGGCCCGATCCCCCAGGGGCACCACGGGGAAATCGCAATAGAAACAGCGCCGATGGCAGAAGGGGATGTGCAGATAGGCGCTGCGCGGCGGATAGGTGCCAGGCCTTGGGGCATCGCCTGCCGCCAGGGCGCCGTCGGTATCGGCCCATGGGCGATCAAGGCTTGCTGGGGCGGCGCTTCCTGGCGCGGCGCTTGCTGGGGCAGTGCTTTCGGGGGCAGTGCTGGCGGCGGGGCTAGGCGAGAGCGACAAGGGCGGTAACCCCCAGCAGGCGAAGGGCGCTGAAATAGGTCATGCTGCCTGCCTGATCGGACGGCAGCGCGAACACAGCGGGAATGGCCGACTTTTTGATCCTGATCCTGTTTGTGATCTCCGGGGCGGCTGCTGGCTGGCTGGGGGTGGACCTGCTGCCGGAACAGCTGCTGCTCCAGGTGGACAACCCGGCGGGGCTGCGCCTGGTGCTGGGCGGTTTTGGAGCATTTTTTGGGCTGATAGCCGCCATCTTTTTCCAGCAATTGCGGCGCCGGCTGATGCAGCAGGTGCGCACCATGCCCACCGAGCTGCTGATCAGCCGCTCGGTGGGCTTGATCCTGGGGCTGCTGGTGGCCAATTTGCTGCTGGCGCCGATTTTGCTGCTGCCCCTCCCCTGGGAGGTGGTTTTTGTGAAGCCGGTGGCGGCGATCCTCAGCAACGTTTTCTTCGGGGTATCGGGCTACAACCTGGCGGAGGTGCATGGCCGCACCCTGCTGCGGCTGTTCAACCCCAGCAACACCGAGGCGCTGCTGGTGGCCGATGGCGTGCTGCTGCCGGCCAGCGCCAAGATCCTCGACACCAGCGCCATCATCGACGGCCGCATCCGCGGGCTGCTCGATTCCGGCCTGCTGGAGGGCCAGGTGATCGTGGCCCAGTGCGTCATTGACGAATTGCAGGCCCTCGCCGACTCCGCCAACGCCGATAAGCGCGGCCGCGGTCGCCGCGGCCTCAAGCTGCTCAGTGAGCTGCGGGAGCAGTACGGCCGGCGGCTGGTGGTGAACAGCACCCGCTACGAGGGCCAGGGGGTGGACGACAAGCTGCTCAAGCTCACCGCCGACACCGGCGGCAACCTGCTGACCGCCGACTACAACCTGGCCAAGGTGGCGCAGGTGCAGGAGCTGCGGGTGCTCAACCTCAGCGAGCTGGTGATCGCCCTGCGACCGGAGGTGCAGCCCGGCGATGAACTGCAGCTCAAAATTGCCCGCGAAGGCAAGGAGAACGACCAGGGGGTCGGCTACCTGGATGACGGCACCATGGTGGTGGTGGAGGGCGCCCGCCAGCGGATCGGCGAGCGGGTGCCGGTGATCGTCACCGGCGCCCTGCAGAACCCCACAGGCCGGATTGTCTTCGCCCGCTGTGAGGGGGAGCATGCCAGCGCGGCAACCGCCGCCAGCCCAGCCCCAGCGGCCCCGGCTTCCCCCCCTGGCGTCAAGCGGCGGCGCAACGGCAAGCCAGCGGCCAGCGGTGGCGCCGCTCCGGAGGCCCAGGGGGATCCGGACTCCTCCAGCCCCCGCTAGGCTCGCTTCCATTGCCTGAACAGCTGCGCATGTCGGTATCAGCCCCCTACTACGGCGATTCGGCTGTGATGCGCACTCCACCCCCCGATCTGCCCTCGCTGTTGCTCAAGGAGCGGATCGTCTATCTGGGCCTGCCCCTGTTCAGCGACGACGATGCCAAGCGCCAGATGGGCATCGACGTCACCGAATTGATCATCGCCCAGCTGCTCTACCTGGAGTTCGACAATCCAGAAAAACCAATTTTCTTTTACATCAACTCCACCGGCACCAGCTGGTATTCAGGCGATGCGATTGGCTTTGAGACAGAGGCTTTCGCCATCTGCGACACCCTGCGTTACGTAAAGCCACCGGTGCACACCATCTGCATCGGCCAGGCCATGGGCACCGCGGCGATGATCCTCAGCGCCGGCACCAAGGGCCAACGGGCGGCCCTGCCCCATGCCTCGATCGTGTTGCACCAGCCCCGCAGTGGCGCCCGCGGCCAGGCCAGCGACATTCAGATCCGGGCCAAGGAGGTGTTGCACAACAAGCACACCATGCTCGAAATGCTGTCGGCCAACACCGGCAAAAGCGTGGAGCAGTTGTCCAAAGACTCCGATCGCATGACCTACCTCACCGCCGAGGAGGCCAAGGAGTACGGCCTGATCGATCGGGTGCTCACCAGTCAGAAAGAGCTGCCCAATGCCGCCCTGGTCGATCCCGGGCGCAGCCCGAGCGGCATTGGCTGAGCGGCCCCTTGCCGCGTCTCGTCTACTGAACCCAGCGGCCCCCCGCTGCGTCTCGTTTACTGAACCCAGCAGCCCCTGATCTATTCGTTGATCCAGCTGCTGCTGCCAGCGGCGGCAAATGATCCAACAGCCCAGCCTGTTTCGATCACCCCTAACCAGCGGTCCCAGCGACCGACCCCAATCCGACCCATTCCGAGAGCCCTTACGCCATGCCCATCGGCACCCCGAGTGTTCCCTACCGCCTGCCTGGCAGCCAGTACGAGCGCTGGGTAGACATCTACACGCGTCTGGGGGTGGAGCGAATTTTGTTCCTGGGCTCGGAGGTTACCGATGGTGTCGCCAATGCGCTGGTGGCCCAGATGCTCTATCTCGACTCGGAGGACAACTCCAAGCCGATCTATCTGTACATCAACTCCCCGGGGGGGTCGGTGACCGCCGGTCTGGCGATCTACGACACCATGCAATACGTAAAGAGTGACGTGGTCACGATCTGCGTGGGCCTGGCCGCCTCCATGGGGGCTTTTCTGCTGTCGGCCGGCACCAAGGGCAAGCGCCTGGCCCTGCCCCACAGCCGGATCATGATCCACCAACCCCTGGGCGGCACCAGCCAGCGCCAGGCCAGCGATATCGAAATCGAAGCGCGCGAGATCCTGCGCATCAAAGACATGCTCAACCAGAGCATGGCCGACATGACCGGCCAGCCCCTGGAAAAGATCGCCAAGGACACCGATCGCGACTACTTCCTCAGTGCCGCCGAAGCCAAGGAGTACGGCTTGATCGACCGGGTGATCGCCCATCCCAGCGAGGCCTGAGCAGAGGTCTGACCAGAGGCTTGAACCGCTCCGCCCCGCCAGAGGGCGGCCCCGGGCCCCCAGGGCCGGCGCCGGCACAGCCCGCAGGTTGCCCCTGGCACTTAGGGCTGTGAACGAGCTGGCCAGGGTTGTGAACCAAGGGTGCCCGTCGGCCGCTTGCGTAAATTGCAGCATTGCTCAGCCCAGACCCGAAGCCTCGATGGCCAAGCTCTATTACGACACCGACGCCGACCTCAGCCTGCTGAACGGCAAGACGGTGGCCATCGTCGGCTATGGCTCCCAGGGCCACGCCCACGCCCTCAACCTCAAGGACAGCGGCGTGAACGTGGTGGTGGGTCTCTACGAGGGCAGCCGCTCGGCCGAAAAGGCCAAGGCCGATGGCCTGGAGGTGCTGAGTGTGGCCGACGCCAGCGCCAAGGCCGACTGGATCATGGTGCTGCTGCCCGATGAGTTCCAGAAGGCGGTCTACGACGCCGAAATCGCGCCCCACCTCAGCGCCGGCAAGGTGCTCAGCTTCGCCCACGGCTTCAACATCCGCTTCGGCTTGATTCAGCCCCCCGCCGATGTGGACGTGGTGATGATCGCCCCCAAGGGCCCCGGCCACACCGTGCGCTGGGAATATCAAAACGGCATGGGCGTGCCCGCCCTGTTCGCCATCCAGCAAGACGCCAGCGGCCAGGCCCGCGAGCTGGCCATGGCCTACGCCAAGGGCATCGGCGGCACCCGCGCCGGCATCCTCGAAACCAACTTCAAGGAGGAGACGGAAACCGACCTGTTTGGTGAGCAGGCCGTGCTCTGCGGCGGCCTGAGCGAGCTGGTCAAGGCGGGCTTTGAGACCCTGGTGGAAGCCGGCTATCAGCCCGAGCTGGCCTACTTCGAGTGCCTGCACGAAGTGAAGCTGATCGTGGATCTGATGGTGAAGGGCGGCCTCACCGCCATGCGCGATTCGATCTCCAATACGGCCGAATACGGCGATTACGTGAGCGGCCCGCGCCTGATCACGGCCGACACCAAGGCCGAGATGAAGCGCATCCTCACCGACATCCAGGACGGCACTTTCGCCCGCAATTTTGTGGCCGAATGCGAGGCCGGCAAACCGGAGATGAACCGGATCCGGGAGCGGGATTCCCTGCACCCGATCGAGCAGGTGGGCAAGGGTCTGCGCTCGATGTTCAGCTGGCTGAAGGCGGCCTGAGGCCGCCCTGCTGCTGTGTCGCTGGCTGGCACTGTCTTGCTGGCTGCCGCAGTGCCTCTGGCCGCTCTGAGCCAGGCAGTCATGTCTGGCAGTGGCGGCATCCCCGGTCCGCTGCTGCCAGTGTTGCTGGTGATCGCCGCCTGCGGTTTGGATCAGCTGCTGGGCGATCCCCGCTGGTGCCCGCACCCGGTGGTGGTGATGGGCTGGTGGATCCGTCAGCTGCGGTTGTTGGCGGAAAGCTGGGCGGTGGATAGCCCCTGGCGACTGCGGCTAGCCGGGGGGTTGATCACGGCAATCCTGGTGGGCGGCAGCGGGCTGGCGGGCTGGGCCCTGGAGAGCTGGGCTCTGCACACCTGGGCCTTGGCGCCTTTGGCCCCGGCCAGCGCCACCGGCTTCAGGCCAGGGGTTATGCAGCTGGTGGCGCTAGCCCTGCTGGTGATCGCCCTGGCCAGTGCCCTGGCGGGTCGCAGCCTGGAGCAGGCTGTGGCGGCCGTGCTGCAGGCCCTCGCAGGTGATCGGCAGCAGCGGTTGGAGCCAGCGCGCCAGCGGCTGGCCTGGATCGTGGGCCGCGACACCAGCGACCTGGATGGCCCGGAGATCCTGCGGGCGGCGGCGGAAACCGCCAGTGAAAACGCTGTGGATGGCCTGTTCGCCCCCCTGTTCTGGATGCTGGTGGGGGCGGCGCTGTGGACCGTTGGCCAGCCGATAGGGGGAGCGACCGGCTTGCCTGGGCCCCTGGCCCTGGCCTGGGCCTTCAAGGCCGCCAGCACCCTCGATTCGATGCTGGGCTATCGGCAGGGCACGCTGCGCTGGCTGGGCACCGCCGGCGCCAAACTCGATGATCTGCTCACCTGGCTGCCCTGTCGTCTGGTGGCCCTGAGCCTGCCCCTGGCGGCCGGCCGGCCTGGCCGCTGCCTCAGCCTGTTGCAACAGGCGCTCAAAGATGGCAAGCCGGATCCATCCCCGAACGCCGGCGTCTCCCAGGCGGCCTATGCCCAGCTGTTGGGCATTCAATTGGGGGGCTGGAATCGCTACGGAGAGCAGTTGCGGGCCAAGCCCCTGCTCGCCAGGGGATGCCCAGCGCCCACGGCAAGCAGCGTTGTGGCCATCCTGGAGCTCACCCGCCGGCTGGAAGCCCTGTGGCTGGGGTTGGCTGCTGCGGCAGCCCTTTGTCTTTGGCTAGTATTTTGCTAATTAACTGGCTAAATAGGCTCTATCCAATTTAAATTATTGCAGCCCTAATGTTAAGCGGTTACGCTGCCAAGGTGTTGAGGTGGTAATTCGCGTGAATAGCGGCTTTTCGGTTTCTCCCCGGCGGAGCCCCGATGGGGCAATGGGCAGGGGCTTTTATGAATAAGAGCTGGATGGCCAGGGGGATAGCTGGCCAGGGGGATAGCTGGGGTGTTGGTGGAGCCCTCAGTAGGCGCCGCGGTCCTTGGGAACCAGGATAACTGCAATCGTGCGCAGGATGATTCGTATATCTAGCCAGAAATCACGGTAACGGGCATAGCGTAGATCTAGTCTTACTCGGGTGGAGTAGGCGAGGTTGTTGCGGCCGGATACCTGCCAAAGTCCAGTGAGGCCAGGGCGGACTGCCAGCACCTCCTCCATGCAGTCTCCGTAGCGCTCCAATTCGTCGCGCACGATCGGGCGGGGACCCACCACACTCATCTCGCCTTTGAGTACGTTCCAGAACTGGGGCAGTTCATCGAGGCTGGAACGGCGTAAGAACTTGCCCAGGGGGGTTATCCGTGGATCGTTCTTGAGTTTGTAATCGTTGCGAAATT
This sequence comes from Prochlorococcaceae cyanobacterium, assembly GCA_044356735.1. Lineage (GTDB taxonomy): Bacteria > Cyanobacteriota > Cyanobacteriia > PCC-6307 > Cyanobiaceae > UBA5018. The sequence continues at coordinate 14,836 of JBIKVR010000006.1, read as the reverse complement.
CCTCGGCCAGATCCGGCGACTGGGCCAGCAATAGCCCCAGGGCGTGATCGGCATCGCGACGCATGCTGCGGAATTTGATGCAGCCAAAGCTGCGGTAGTCGCGCCCCACCCGCTGCTGCACATAGAACACCGGCCCCCGGGAGGTGAGCTTCACCATCAGCCCCAGCAGCAGGAACAGCGGCGCCCCCAATGAGAGCACCGCCAGGGAAAACACCAGGTCGCCACTGCGCTTCACCATCCTGGATCGCCGGGATTGCAGGCCGATCAACTGCTGGGCACTCAAGGTCTCTGCGCCCAGCTGGGGCAAGGATGTGGGTAGGGAAGCGAGGGCCAGGGTTCCGTTGGCGCTTTGACCAATACAGAGATTAAAAATCCAGCGGCTAGCCAACCCCCCCGAGCGGTCACTCAGGCCAGAGGCACAGGCCTGCGGCCGGAGTCCAGGCGCCGCCGATGCAGCTCCCAGCGGCGCTCGAGCAGGGCCGCCAGCTTTAGCCGGAACTGCTCGGGGCCAAAGCCCTCAGCCCATTGGCGCAGCGCCTCGGCCGACAGGCGCCGCCACAGCTGGCCAGCATCGAAATACTCCAGGGCCTCCACCAGGCTGGCGGCGCTCTGGCGGGGGAACAGCAGCCCGGTGGGCAGGCACGGATCGGCCTGCAGGCAGCGCACGCTGTCCAGCAGGCCGCCGGCGCCGTAGGCGATCACCGGGGCCCCGGCCGCCATCGCCTCCACCGGGGCGATGCCGAAATCCTCCAGGCCGGCATAAACGTAGGCACGGCAACGCTCCAGCCACTCGGCGCTCTCCTGGGAGCCGCAGCGGCCGAGGAAGCGCACATTTGGCCTGGCCATGGCCTCCAACCTGGCCCGTTCTGGTCCATCGCCAATCACCACCAGCGGCAGGCCGGTGCGGTTGAACGCCTCCACCACCAGGTCCACCCGCTTGTAGGGCACCAGGCGGCAGAGACTCACGTAGACATCGCCGCGATCCTGGTGGCAGCGAAAGCGCTCCACCGCCACCGGCGGGTGAATCACCACCGAGCTGCGCCGCCAACAGCGGCGGATGCGCTGGGCGGTGAAGCGGGAATTGGCCACCAGCTGATCCACCCGGGCACTGCTGAGCTGGTCCCAGAGCCGCAGTTGATGCAGCTGCCAGCGCAGCAGCGGCCCCAGGGGGGAGCGGGCCAGGCTGGAGCGCGCCAGATAGGCATGCATCTGGTCCCAGGCGTAGCGCACGGGGGTGTGCACGTAGCTGAGATGCAGCTGCTCAGGGGAGGTGAGCACCCCCTTGGCCACCAGGTGGTTGCTGCTGAGCACCAGCGGGTAGTCGGCCAGATCGAGCTGCTCGATCGCCAGCGGCAACAGCGGCAGGTACTGCTGCACATGGCTGACGCCCCAGGGCAAACGCTGGATGAAGGAGGTGTGGATCGAGCGCCCCTCCAGCCAGCTGCCGGCCCGGCCGCTCTCGCCATCCACCAGGGCAAACAGCTGCACCTGAGCGCCCCGCTCGGCGGCGAGGCGATCCATCTGCCGCACCACCAGCTCTGACCCGCCGGTGGAGCGCGGGGTGAACCACTCGTGCACCAGGGCCAGGCGCTCGGGGAGGCTTGCCATGTCTAGAACCGTAAGCGTTCATCACGAAAACTCTCAGCTCATTGCCTAGGCGGCGATCTGTAACGAAGCTGCCAGCACGAGTCGGGAGCCATGGCGATCCGCAAACTGCTGGAAGAGGCCCTTCTAGAGCCTGAAATTGGCAGCACCCCGTGCTTCCGCTGGCATGCCACTCCGGTTGGCATCGCTGCCCTTTGGTGCGCCGGCACCCCCCCATCCGCCCCCCCCTACGCCGAGGCGCTGCGGGAGGGGCTGGAGGTGGGTCTGGATCTGAGCCGGGAGGAACGGGAGTTCCACCAGCTCAATTCAGGCCTGGTGCTGCTGTTCCATTCCTGAGCCCCAGGGGGCGCCGTACACCAGGCGCCATTCGTGCAGCGTCCAGCTCACGCAGCCCTCGCGAATCAGCGGATCGCCGCTGACCAGCGCCTCGGCCTCGGCCATGTCCCGGGCTTGAAACAGCAGCATGCCGCCAGCGCCCTGGCCGTTCAGCCCGCGGCGATCGGCCCAGTAGCCACTGCTGGGCTGATGGCCGGCTTGGGACAGGGTCTCCAGCCAGGCGAGATGGGCCGGCACCACCGCATCGAAGTGGGGCTTGTCCACAATCCCCTGCTCAAGTTTCACAAACCAGGGCACAGCCAGCCGACCAGGGCCGCCCCATGCTGACGGCCAGTGGTGGGCATCTAGGGGGAAACGGCCAGGGCCTGCTCCAGGTGGTTGGCCAGGGCCGCGGCGATCGCCTCCTTGCCCTGCAGTTTGGTTTCGCCGCCGCGGCTGACGAGCCAGGCGCTCTGCTCCAGGCCCTGAACCTCCTCGCCCCGGTTGGCCACCACCACCTCAAAGCGCTGCAGCCTTTGGCGCGCCACCGCCAGCAGCTCCGCCTCCGATACCCCTTCCAAATACTTGAAAGTGACCATGTGCAAGCCGGGGTCGGCCAGGCGCACCAGATCGATCACCTTCTCGGTGGGCTCGAGGTTCAGCTGCAGCAGCTGGCTGCCGCTGCCGATTTTTCCAGCCACCACCTGACGGGGCCGGTAGTCGGCCACAGCGGCGGAAAACACCCCCGCCTGGCAGCCCTCGGCCACCGCCGCCAGGGTGAGGCGCTTGTATTCGTCGTAATTGGCGGCAATCGTGCAGGGCAGCCAGCTGGGCGGCCGCCAGCCGCCATCGCCGAGCACGAAGCGCACCTGGGCACCGCGCAGCACCAGCTCGGCCGTAATCGCCGCCCCCAGGCGGCCGCTGAAGCGATTCACCAGGCGCCGCACCGCATCGATCGCCACGGGGGTGGGGCCACCGGTCACCAGCAGCCGGCGGCCCCGCAGGGCACTGGTGGAGAGGGCGCGGCAGACCGCCGCCACCAACAATTCGACATCCGGCAGGTTGTGCTTGCCATAGGCATCCCGCGGCTGGATGAAGGTCACCCCCAGCTCGGCCAGGGCCCGGCAATTGCGCTCCAGGATCGGCGTGTGCAGCGAGCCGTGCATGGTGGGAGCCACCAGCACCTGGGTGAGGCCCTGGCCCAGGCGACCCAGGGCGGAGGCCAGCGCCGCGCTCACCACCGTGTCGGCGATGCCAGCGGCCAGCTTGGCAATGGTGTTGGCGGTGGCTGGAGCCACCAGCCAGGCATCGAAAGGCCGCCCATCCGAGAGGTGTTCGGCCCGCCAGGTGAGGGAGGTGATCAGCGGATTCAAGCTGGCCCACTCCAGCGCCTGGCGGCCCACAAAGTTGAGCGCCGCCTCCGTGCAGAAGGCCGTCACCTCAGCGCCGCGGCGCCGCAGGGCCCTGGCCAGCTCCGGGGTTTTCATCGCCGCAATGCCACCGCAGACCAGCAGGGCGATGCGTTTGCCCGCCAGGTGGTTGGAGAGCTGCGGCACCTCGTGGTCGCCGATCACGGCCGAGCTGGGGGGCGTGAACTGCCATTGCTCGAAAGTCATGCCAACGGCTTAGCGGCCACGAAAAAGAACCAGGCCGATCAGATCGGTGAGCGCTGGCCGCCCTCAGGCCGTCAGCAGCTGTTGCAGGGGCTGCCAGCGCAGGGCCCGGGAGCCACCCATCTCCACCACCAGTTTGAGCCGGGGCTCGCGGCGGCAGAGGCTGAGCAGGGAGGCCAGCTCGGCTTCCGAGAGCACCTGACCCTCCAGCAGCCAGAGCAGGATCGGCGCTTCTCCCTCCAGCAGAGGGCCCAGCTGGGGCATCACCCGCTGCACCTCGCCCACCGCCGCACCCCGGCCAACGCTCTGGTGGCCCAGGTGGGGCGGGCGCACCCCGTGGCTTTGGAACAGGAAGGCCTCGGGATCGCCGAGGCCCCGGGCCGAGGTGAGCATGGCGCGGTAGCCAGCGGCCCGCAGGCGCCGCATCAGGCGGGTTTCGGCGCCCCCCTCCAGGGGGGCGAACAGGGCCAGAGCTCCGGACGCTTCCAGGTCGCGCCTGAATCCACGGCCGGAAAGCAGCAGGGGCATCGCTGGCTGACGTCGAGCTGCAGCGGAGTCTGGCAGCCCAGCTCGGCTCTTGGGGGTATTGGGTGATGGGGTATGGTGGCTGTATGTGTAATTGACCTGCGCCCGTCCGCTAGCCGGGCCTCCAGGGCAAAACGCAAAGATCGCCAATAGTGACGATCTTTTGGGCCAGTACGGAACATTTACAGCTTTCGGTTCGCCAACAGCTCGTTTGTCCGTCGGGAAACTGATTGAACGCTCCCTCTCTGCTCGCAGCAGCTCTGGAAACAGAAACTCTGCGAAACGAGCCCAGGTCCGGTTCCGCCAAGTCCCAGCCCCGTTGATTCAGACGCATTGACGTCTTGCTAGCTCCCAGGCCTTGTAGCGGCCGCCGGACCTTCCGGCTTCGCTTGGCGTTTGGGACCGCAGACCTTTTGCTTCTGGCTCAGCTTCGCCGGCTGCTTCCTGCCCTGGGCAGGCGCCACCGGTGGTCCAGCTAGCGTCGACCCCATTCCTATGTCCATCGGCATTCTTGGGAAGAAACTGGGCATGTCCCAGTTCTTCGATGCAGAGGGCAGGTCCATCCCGGTCACCGTGATCGAGGCTGGCCCTTGCCGCATCACCCAACTCAAAACCAACAACACCGACGGCTACACAGCTGTCCAGCTCGGCTTTGGCGAGACGCGCGAAAAGCTCGTCAACAAGCCCGCCCAGGGTCACCTGGCCAAGTCAGGCGACGAAGTGCTGCGCCACCTGAAGGAATATCGGGTGGACAGCGTCGAAGGCCTTGAGCTGGGCGGCTCCATCACCGTCTCCGCCTTTGAGGCGGGCCAGAAGGTCGATGTCAGCGGCGACACCATGGGCCGGGGCTTCTCGGGCTATCAGAAGCGCCACGGCTTTAGCCGCGGTCCGATGACCCACGGTTCCAAAAACCACCGCGAGCCCGGTTCCACCGGCGCCGGCACCACGCCAGGTCGGGTTTATCCGGGCAAGCGCATGGCCGGTCGCTACGGCGGCAAGCAGATCACCACCCGTGGTCTGGTGATCCTCAAGGTGGACAGCGAGCGCAACCTGCTCGTGGTCAAGGGCTCGGTACCCGGCAAACCCGGTGCCCTGCTCAACATCCGCCCGGCTAACCGGGTGGGCAGCAAGGCGGGTAACTGAGGAGACGACCGATGGCTGATTGCGTAATTCGCGACTGGCAGGGCAAAGAAGCCGGCAAGGCTGCCCTGGATCTGAAAGTCGCCAAAGAAAGTTCCGCTACCGACCTGGTGCATCGCGCCGTGTTGCGGCAGCTGGCCCATGCCCGCCAAGGCACCGCCAGCACGCTCACCCGCGCCGAGGTGGCCGGCGGTGGCCGCAAGCCCTACAAGCAAAAGGGCACCGGCCGGGCGCGGCAGGGTTCGATTCGCACCCCCCTGCGGCCCGGTGGTGGCGTGGTGTTCGGGCCCAAGCCCCGCACCTACAACCTGGCGATGAACCGCAAGGAGCGTCGCCTGGCCCTGCGCACCGCCCTGATGAGCCGCGTGGCGGACATCATCGTGGTGGAGGGTTTCGGAGCCGATCTCGACACCCCCAAAACCCAGGCGATCACCGCCGCCTTGGCCCGCCTCGGCATCGAGGCCGGCGCCAAGGTGCTGGTGATCCTCGACAACCCATCCGAGGTGCTGCGCAAGTCGACGCGCAACCTGGAGAAGTTAAAGCTGATCGCCGCAGATCAGCTCAATGTGTTCGATCTGCTCAATGCCAGCCACCTGCTGGTGAGCAAAGAGGCACTCGCGAAGATTCAGGAGGTCTACGGAGATGACTGAGCGTTTTGCAGGTCGGTTGGCGGATGTGATCCGTCGGCCGCTGATCACAGAGAAGGCCACCCGGGCCATCGAACTGAATCAGTACACCTTTGAGGTGGATCATCGGGCTGCCAAGCCTGACATCAAAGCGGCGGTTGAATCGCTGTTCGACGTCAAAGTGGTTGGCATCAGCACGATGAATCCCCCCCGTCGCAGCCGTCGCGTCGGCCGCTTTTCCGGCAAGCGCGCCCAGGTGAAGAAAGCGGTGGTGCGCCTTGCTGAAGGCAATGCCATCCAGCTGTTCCCTGAGTCCTGAGGGATCTGAACCACCATGGCAATCCGTAACTACCGTCCCATCACCCCCGGCACCCGCACCCGCGTTGCCAGTGATTTCTCTGAAGTCACCGGTCGCGATCGCGAGCGCACTCTGGTGGTGGCCAAGCATCGCCGCAAGGGCCGCAACAACCGCGGTGTGATCACCTGCCGTCACCGCGGTGGCGGCCACAAGCGCCTCTATCGCATCGTCGACTTCCGTCGCGATAAGCACGGCGTGGTGGCCCGGGTGGCCGCCATCCACTACGACCCCCATCGCAACGCCCGCCTGGCCTTGCTCTTCTATGCCGATGGCGAGAAGCGCTACATCCTGGCTCCCGCCGGGATAATCATTGGCCAAACCGTTGTATCCGGGCCTGGTTCGCCGATCGAAACCGGCAACGCCATGCCGCTGTCGGCGATCCCGCTCGGCTCCAGTGTCCACAACGTGGAGCTCTACGCCGGCCGAGGTGGCCAAATGGTGCGCACCGCCGGCGCCAGCGCCCAGGTGATGGCCAAAGAAGGCGACTACGTCGCCCTGAAGCTGCCCTCCACCGAGGTGCGCCTGGTGCGCCGCGAGTGCTATGCCACCCTCGGCGAAGTGGGCAACTCTGAAGTGCGCAACACCAGCCTCGGCAAGGCTGGCCGCAAGCGCTGGCTGGGTCGTCGCCCGGAGGTGCGCGGTTCGGTGATGAACCCCTGCGATCACCCCCACGGTGGTGGCGAGGGTCGCGCTCCCATCGGCCGCTCCGGTCCGGTGACCCCCTGGGGCAAACCCGCCCTTGGCCTGAAAACCCGCAAGCGGAACAAGCCCAGCAATCGGTTCGTGCTTCGGAAACGTCGCCGCACCTCCAAACGGAGCCGTGGCGGACGCGATTCATGATGCCTGTACTCGCCTTGTTCTCCGCTTAAACCGCCATGGGACGTTCACTCAAAAAAGGGCCATTTGTTGCCGACAGCCTGCTTCGCAAGGTTGAAAAGCAAAATGCGGCCGACGATAAGTCCGTCATCAAGACCTGGTCACGGGCTTCCACAATCCTGCCGATGATGATCGGCCATACCATTGCCGTACATAACGGCAAGGCCCACGTGCCGGTGTATGTCACCGAGCAAATGGTGGGTCACAAACTCGGGGAGTTTGCTCCCACCCGCACTTTCCGGGGCCACATCAAGGATAAGAAAGGAGGCCGTTAAACCATGGCAAACACCTCTTCCAACGAGGCCCGTGCCTACGGGCGCTACATCCGCGGCTCCGCCTCCAAAGTGCGTCGCGTTCTCGATCAGATCCGGGGTCGCAGCTATCGCGACGCCCTGATCATGCTCGAGTTCATGCCCTACCGCTCCACCGGCCCGATCACCAAGGTGCTGCGTTCCGCGGTGGCTAACGCCGAGCACAACCTGGGTCTGGATCCCTCCACCCTGGTGATCTGCCAGGCCAGCGCCGACATGGGCCCCGCCCTGAAGCGCTTCCGGCCCCGCGCCCAGGGTCGCGCCTACGCGATCAAGAAACAGACCTGCCACATCAGCATTGCTGTGGCCCCTTCCGCCTGAACCCCGAGGACACCGACCGATGGGACACAAGATCCATCCAACCGGGCTGCGCCTGGGGATTACCCAGGAGCACCGGTCACGCTGGTACGCCCCCAGCAAGACCTACCCGACCCTGCTTAAAGAAGACGACCAGATTCGCAAGTTCGTCCACAAGAAATACGGCGCCGCTGGCATCAGCGACGTGTTGATCGCCCGCAAGGCCGACCAGCTGGAGATCGAACTGAAAACCGCCCGCCCCGGCGTGCTGGTGGGCCGCCAAGGCAGCGGCATTGAAGAGCTGCGCAGCGGCATTCAAAAAACCCTCGGCGATGCCCATCGCCAGGTGCGCATCAACGTGGTGGAGGTGGAGCGGGTCGACGCTGACGCCTTCCTGCTGGCCGAATACATCGGTCAACAACTGGAAAAGCGCGTCGCCTTCCGCCGTGTCATGCGCATGACCGTGCAGCGGGCCCAGCGGGCTGGGGTGCTGGGTCTCAAGATTCAGGTGAGCGGCCGTCTCAATGGCGCCGAAATCGCCCGTACCGAGTGGACCCGCGAAGGTCGCGTGCCCCTGCACACCCTGCGTGCCGACATCGACTACGCCACCAAACTGGCCAGCACCACCTATGGGGTTCTGGGCATCAAGGTGTGGGTGTTCAAAGGTGAAATCCTGCCTGGGCAGAAGGAACAGCTACCCGTGGGTGCTGCTCCGAAGCGGCGGACCAGCCGGCGGCCCCAACAGTTCGAAGACCGCTCTAACGAAGAGTGAGCAGGAGGCCTAAACCATGCTGAGTCCCAAACGCGTCAAATTCCGCAAACAGCAGCGCGGCCGCATGCGCGGTGTAGCCACCCGTGGCAACACCATTGCCTTCGGCGATTTTGCTCTGCAGGCCCAGGAGTGCGGCTGGATCACCTCTCGTCAAATTGAGGCCAGCCGTCGTGCCATGTCCCGCTATGTGAAGCGGGGCGGCAAGATCTGGATTCGGATCTTCCCCGACAAACCGGTCACCATGCGTCCCGCCGAAACCCGCATGGGTTCCGGTAAGGGCAACCCGGAATTCTGGGTGGCGGTGATCAAGCCCGGTCGCATTCTGTTCGAGATGGGTGGTCCCGAGATCACCCCCGAAATCGCCCGCGAGGCGATGCGGCTCGCCCAGTACAAGCTGCCGATGAAGACCAAGTTCCTCACCCTGGCCGACCAAGTGGAAGCCGAAGCCCAGGCTTTGACCGATGCTTCGGCCTCGATCGATGCTTCGGCCCTGCCTGATCCCTCGGCTGCCGCCGAGCCCGTCACCGTGGAGTCCTGACCATGGCCCGTCCCGAAATCGCCGAGGTGCGCAAGCTCAGCGGTGACCAAATTCTCGAACAGATCGATGCCACCCGGCGCGAACTGTTCGATCTGCGCTTCCAGCGGGCCACCCGCCGCCTGGAACAACCGCACCGCTTCAAGCAGGCCCGCATCAAGCTGGCCCAGCTGCTCACGGTGCGTGGGGAGCAACAGAGCTCCTCCTCCGCCTCCTGATCCCAACCTCCATTCCCATGGCACTCAAGGAACGGGTCGGCACCGTCGTCAGCGACAAGATGGACAAAACGGTGGTGGTGGCGGTGGAAAACCGCTTCCCCCACTCCATCTATCAGAAGACGGTCAGCCGCACCACCCGCTACAAGGTTCACGACGAAACCAACAGCTGCAAGGTGGGCGACCGGGTTCGCATCACCGAAACTCGGCCCCTCAGTCGCACCAAGCGCTGGCAGGTGGCTGAAGTGATCGCCACCACCGGTGCCGCCAAGGCCACCGGCGCCAACTGAGGAGGACCTACCGATGATTCAACAGGAAACCTATCTCAACGTCGCCGACAACAGTGGCGCCAAGCGCATCCAGTGCATCCGGGTGCTGGGCACCAACCGTCGCTACGCCCACGTGGGCGATGTGATCGTGGCAGCCGTCAAGGACGCCATGCCCAACATGGGGGTGAAGAAGTCGGATGTGGTCAAGGCGGTGGTGGTGCGCACCAAGGCCACCCTGCGCCGGGATACGGGCAATTCGATCCGCTTCGATGACAACGCCGCGGTGATTCTGGGCAACGACAACAACCCCAAGGGCACCCGCGTCTTCGGTCCGGTCGCCCGGGAACTGCGGGAGCGCAACTTCACCAAGATTGTCTCCCTCGCTCCGGAGGTGATCTGAGATGGCCACCGCCACCCCCAAAGTCAAGACTGCGGTGCGCATCAAAATGCGCATCAAAAAAGGCGACACCGTTCAGGTGATCAGCGGTAAGGACAAGGGCAAAACCGGCGAAGTGCTGCGCACTCTGCCCTACCAAAACCGCGTTGTAGTCCAGGGCATCAACCTGCGCACTCGCCACATCAAGCCCACCCAGGAGGGCGAAACCGGCCGGATTCTCACCGAGGAAGCCTCGCTGCATGCCTCGAATGTGATGATCTATTCCACCGCTAAGCAGGTGGCCAGCCGGGTCGAGATTGTGGTCGATAAGGACGGCACCAAGAAGCGCCGCCTCAAAAAGACCGGTGAAATTCTGGACTGAATTACCGGGATTGATTGGCGGGCGCAACCTTACCGGTTCAGCCATTCAATCAGCCTATTTCTATATCAGCCTCTCAATCCCTCTGTCCGCCTTCTGACCCCGACCAGAAGCGCACTCCCCTCCCCCCGTCATGTCACTGAAACAGCGCTACAGGGAGACGATCCTGCCCAAGTTGCTCAAGGATCTGAACCTCTCCAACGTTCACGAAGCTCCCAAGGTGATCAAGGTCACCGTGAACCGGGGCCTCGGCGAAGCGGCGCAAAACGCCAAGGCTCTTGAAGCTTCGATTACGGAACTGGCCACGATCACCGGTCAAAAGGTGATGGTGACCCGTGCCAAAAAGGCCATTGCTGGTTTCAAGATCCGCCAGGGTATGCCGATTGGCGTTGCTGTCACCCTCCGGGGCGACCGCATGTATGCCTTCCTGGAGCGACTGATTCACCTCGCTCTTCCTCGCATTCGCGACTTCCGCGGCGTGAGCCCCAAGAGCTTCGACGGCCGGGGGAACTACACCCTGGGAATCCGCGAACAAATCATCTTCCCCGAGATCTCCTTCGATAAAATCGATGCTATCCGGGGTATGGACGTCACCATCGTGACCAGCGCCCGTAACGACGAAGAGGGCAGGGCCCTCCTCCGCGAGATGGGGATGCCGTTCCGCAGTAACTGAGCCCTCTTCCGGACACGACTATGGCCAATCACGATCCAATTTCCGACATGCTCACTCGCATCCGCAATGCGAGTGAGAAGCGCCACGAGACCACCAAGATTCCTGCATCCCGGCTGTGCCGCAGCATCGCCAACGTGCTGCAACAGGAAGGCTTCATCGCCGCCATCTCCGAGGAAGGTGCTGGCATTGAGCGTCAGCTAGTGCTGGAACTCAAGTACAGCGGCAAGCATCGCAACCCCACCATCCGCTCGGTGCAGCGGGTGAGCAAGCCCGGTTTGCGCATCTACAAAAACACCCGCCAGCTACCCAAGGTTTTGGGGGGGCTTGGGGTGGCCATCATCTCCACCTCCAAGGGTGTGATGAGCGACCGTGACGCCCGTAAACAGGGTGTTGGCGGCGAAGTGCTCTGCTACGTCTATTGATCCTGGGAGATCGATCCATGTCTCGTATTGGTAAAGCCCCGATTGAGGTGCCCGATAAGGTCAGCGTCAGCCTGAACGGGCTGCACGTCACCGTTAAAGGTCCCAAGGGCGAACTCAGCCGCACCCTGCCTGAGGGTGTGGCGATCAGCCAGGAGGGCAACACCCTGTTGGTGACGCCCTCCAGCAGCCACCGCCGCTCCAGGGAGCGCCACGGCCTCTGCCGCACCCTGGTGGCCAACATGGTGCAGGGGGTGAGCCAGGGCTACACCCTCAAGCTGGAGATCGTTGGCGTGGGCTATCGCGCCAATGTTCAAGGCAAGAAACTTGTATTGAGCGCTGGCTACAGCCATCCCGTGGAGATGGACCCCCCAGACGGCATCAGCTTTGCCGTGGAAGGCAACACCACCGTGCTTGTCTCCGGTGCCGACAAGGAGGTGGTGGGCAACGAAGCCGCCAAAGTGCGCGCCATTCGCCCGCCTGAGCCCTACAAGGGCAAGGGCATCAAATATGAGGGCGAGAAAATCCTGCGCAAGGCCGGCAAAACCGGTAAGACCGGCAAGAAATGAGGCCTGCCTGAGCGTCGTCATCCCGCCCTATCTCCATGTCTTTCATTCCCCGCAAACAGCAGGTCCAGAAGCGTCACCGCCGCCTGCGCCGCACCCTCAGTGGCACCGCCCTGCGCCCGCGTTTGGCCGTGTTCCGCTCCAACAACCACATCTACGTCCAGGTCATCGACGACGACGCCCAGAACACCCTCTGCGCGGCGTCCACCCTGGACAAGGATCTGCGCACCAGCCTCAACAACGGTTGCACTTGCGATGCTTCCATCGCCGTTGGTGAACTGGTCGCCAAGCGCGCCCTGGCCAAGGGCATCCAGCAGGTGGTCTTCGATCGCGGCGGCAACCTGTACCACGGTCGGGTGAAAGCCCTGGCCGACGCCGCCCGGGAAGCGGGCCTTCAGTTCTGATCCTGCTCTCCTCACCATGACCGAAACCAACGACCAGATCCACGCCGCCGACATCCCAGGCGCCGCCGACGTTCCCGCCGCCGAAGGCCAGCAGGACCGCCGCGGCGGCCGCGGTGGCGACCGGGGCGGCGACCGCCGCGGCGGTGGCCGGGGCCGCGAAAACCGCCGCGGCCAGGAGCGCGACTCCGAATGGCAGGAGCGGGTGGTACAGATCCGCCGCGTCTCCAAGACCGTCAAGGGCGGTAAGAAGATGAGCTTCCGGGCCATCGTCGTGGTCGGCAACGAACGCGGCCAGGTGGGCGTCGGCGTCGGCAAGGCCGGTGATGTGATCGGAGCCGTGCGCAAGGGTGTTGCCGATGGCAAGAAGCACTTGGTCAAGGTGCCCCTCACCCGCACCAACTCCGTGCCCACCGAGAGCCGGGGCCATGACGGTGCCGCCAGCGTGCTGATCCGCCCGGCCGCCCCCGGTACCGGTGTGATCGCGGGCGGTTCGATTCGCACGGTGCTGGAATTGGCTGGCATCAAAAACGTGCTGGCCAAGCGCCTGGGCTCCAAGACCCCCCTTAACAACGCCCGGGCCGCCATGGCAGCCCTGGCGGCCCTGCGCACCCATAAGGAGACCGCCAAGGAGCGGGGTATCTCCCTTGAGCAGATCTACTCCTGAGGCCTCGCCATGACCATCAACCTCCAAACCCTCAAGCCCAACGACGGTGCCCGGCGCCGTAAAACCCGCAAGGGGCGCGGCATCGCCGCCGGCCAGGGGGCCAGCTGCGGCTTCGGCATGCGCGGTCAGAAGTCGCGCTCCGGCCGCCCCACCCGCCCCGGCTTCGAGGGGGGCCAGATGCCCCTCTACCGGCGTCTACCCAAGCTCAAGCACTTTGAGCTGGTGAACCCGAAGCACTTCACCGTGATCAATGTGGGTCAACTGGCGGAGCTGGCATCCGGCAGCAGCGTCAACCTCCAATCCCTGGAGGAGGCGGGCATCGTCACCAGCCCCAAGTATCCGCTCAAGGTGCTCGGCAACGGCGATCTGAGCGTCAAGCTCAGCGTTGAGGCCGCTGGCTTCACCGCCAGCGCCCGCGCCAAGATCGAGGCCGCTGGCGGCAGCTGCGAACTGATCTGAGCGCGGGCGCTCAAGGTCGGTCCGCTCGCTCGGCCCTAAGGTCTGCACCGCCTGCCTGAGCCCCGTGCCCAGCAGGCGGTTTTTGTTTGTTTGTCCCCTCCACCCGCCACCGCCATGCTCGTCAGTCGGGGTCGCAACCCCAGCGCCGGCGAAATCCTCAGCCAGCTGATCCAATCGCAGAGCCTGCGCGATCGCGTGCTCACCAGCCTCGGTTTGCTGCTGCTGGTGCGCCTCGGGATCTACATCCCCATCCCCGGCATCGACCGGGTGGCCTTCCAGGATTTTCTGGGCCGGGGGGGACAGCTGATCGGCTTTCTAGACATCTTCACCGGCGGCGGCCTATCCACCCTGGGCATCTTTGCCCTGGGGATTCTGCCCTTCATCAACGCCTCGATCATCATTCAGTTGCTCACTGCGGCCCTGCCGCAACTGGAGGAGCTGCAAAAGAACGAGGGGGAGGCCGGTCGGCGCAAGATCGCCCAGATAACCCGCTTTGTGGCGCTGGGTTGGGGGATTTTGCAGAGCGTCGTCTTCGCGTTGATCCTGCGGCCTTACGCCACCGCCGGCCTCTCTGAAACGGTGTTCGTGATTCAGACCGCCCTGGCCCTGGTAACGGGCTCGATGGTGGTGATGTGGATCTCGGAGGTGATCACCGAACGGGGCATCGGCCAGGGGGCATCCCTGGTGATCTTCGTGAACATTGTGGCCACCCTGCCCAAGGCGCTCGGCTCCACCATCGCCCTGGCCCAAACCGGCGATCGCCGCACCGTTGGCGGCATCGTCGTGCTGGTGCTGGTGTTCCTGGTGACGATCGTCGGGATCATCTTTGTGCAGGAGGGCAACCGCCGCATCCCGATCATCAGTGCCAAGCGCCAGGTGGGCGGCGCCAGTTTGCTCTCGGCACGCCAGAGCTATTTGCCGCTGAAGCTGAATGCCGGTGGCGTGATGCCGATCATCTTTGCCTCGGCGGTGGTGTTCCTGCCGCTCACGATCGCCAACATCAGCCGCAACCCCTGGCTGATTCGGGTGGCCAGCTCAATCAATCCCAACAGCAGCACCCCCTGGATCTATGCACTGCTGTTCTTCAGCCTGATCTGTGGCTTTTCCTTTTTCTACGCCTCGCTAACGGTCAACCCGGCCGACATCGCCACCAACCTCAAGCGCAGTGGTGTGGCGATTCCGGGCCTGCGCCCTGGATCCGCCACCGCCGCCTACCTGGGGGGGGTTCAGAACCGGCTAACCCTGCTGGGTGGACTGTTCCTGGGGGCCGTGGCGATCATCCCCTCCGCCGTGGAGGGGGCCACCCAGGTGAGCACCTTTCAAGGTCTGGGGGCCACCTCGCTACTGATCCTGGTGGGGGTGGCCATCGACACCGCCAAACAGGTGCAGACCTTCGTGATTTCCCAGCGCTACGAGGGCATGGTGCGCCAGTAGTCGGC
>JBIKVR010000066.1:0-15584 GCA_044356735.1 Prochlorococcaceae cyanobacterium | reverse complement strand
TGATCCCAAAGCCTGATCCCAAAGCCTGATCCGATTGCCATGAAGCAACGCCTGCTGTTCCTAGGTCCCCCCGGTGCCGGCAAGGGCACCCAAGCCGCCCAACTGGCCGCCAGCCATGGCCTGTTGCACCTCTCCACCGGCGACCTGCTGCGGGCCGAGGTGGCCGCCGGTTCTGCCCTGGGCCAGGAGGCGGAAGCTGTGATGGCCCGCGGCGAACTGGTGAGCGATCAGCTGGTGTTGGCGATCGTGCGCAGCCGGCTGCTGGGCCACCAGGGGGGCTGGCTGCTCGACGGCTTTCCCCGCAACCTGGCCCAGGCCGAGGCCCTCGATCAACTGCTCGCTGAGCTGGAGCAGCGGATCGAGCTGGTGGTGCTGATGCAACTAGACGACGAACTGCTGCTGCAGCGGCTGCTGGGCCGCGGTCGCCAAGACGACACCGAAGCCGTGATCAGGCACCGGCTGGAGGTCTACCGCCAGCAGACGGCCCCCCTGATCGCCCATTACCGGCAGCAGCAGCTGCTGCAGTCCGTGGAGGCCGCCGGCGACATCGCCGAGATTACCGGCCGCATTGAGGCCCTGCTGGTCTGACCCCAGCCGCTGGGCTGCCACCTGAACGCTGCTTGACCGATGTGATAGGGTGTTTGTTTGCAAATTCGGAGAGCACAACGCCCATGAAGGTGCGTGCCTCGGTCAAAAAAATGTGTGACAAGTGCCGGGTGATTCGTCGCCACGGCCGGGTGATGGTGATCTGCGCCAACCCCAAGCACAAACAGCGCCAGGGCTGATCAGCCCTGGCTCCTATCAAGACCCCAAGCCTGGGGTCATGGCCCCGATCCAGGGGCCAACCCTGCCCCCTTGAACTCCCTTAATCCCTGTGGCTCGGATTGCCGGCGTCGATATCCCTCGCGATAAGCGAGTCGAGATCGCTCTCACCTATGTGTATGGGATCGGTCTCACCCGTGCCCAGAAGATCATCGCCAAGAGCGGCGTGAACCCGGATACCCGGGTCAAAGATCTCGACGACGCCGATGTGCAAAAGCTGCGCAGCGCCGCCGAGAGTTTCACCCTGGAGGGAGATCTGCGCCGCCAGGAGGGCATGGCCCTCAAGCGCCTCCAGGACATCGGCTGCCTGCGCGGTCGCCGCCATCGCCTCGGCCTGCCCGTGCGCGGTCAGCGCACCCGCACCAATGCCCGCACCCGCCGGGGCGCCCGCAAAACCGTGGCCGGCAAGAAGAAGTAGGGCCCAGCCCCACTCCTAGAACCCAGTCCAACTTCCGGGTGGTCCAGGCCAACTTCAGGGCGGCACCCGGCCGTCACTCCGCTACTGCCCAGGCCAACTTCAGGGTGACCCTCAACGTCACTCCAGCAACGCCCAGGCCAGCCATCCCAGCCAACCGCCTTAGCCAACAGCCCAGCCCCAGCCCAGGTCCAGCGGTCCAAACCGCAAGACCAGCCCAGCCCTGCCGCCCCATGGGCGTCACCAGGGCGGCTCTCGCCAGTATCCCGATCACCTCCTGCCCCCGGCAGGCCCCCATCCATGGCCAAGCCCGCCAAGAAGACAGGCCCCAAAAAGGCCAAGCGCAACGTGCCCAACGGCGTTGCCCACATCCAAAGCACTTTCAACAACACGATCGTCTCGATCACCGACACCGCCGGTGAGGTGATCTCCTGGAGCTCCGCAGGTGCCAGCGGCTTCAAGGGAGCCCGCAAGGGCACGCCGTTCGCGGCTCAAACCGCCGCTGAGGCCGCTGGCCGCCGCGCCCTGGAGCAGGGCATGCGCCAGATCGAAGTGCTGGTGCGCGGTCCCGGTTCCGGTCGTGAAACCGCCATTCGCGCCTTGCAGGTGGCCGGCCTGGAGATCACCCTGATCCGCGACGTCACCCCCCTGCCCCATAACGGCTGCCGCCGGCCCAAGCGCCGTCGCGTCTGAAGTCGTCTCCCGTCGCTGTCCCGTTCCCCGACTTTCAGACCGTGCTGCATTACCAAATCGATCGCATCGACAATCAGGTCGCCTCAGATCGCTCCCAGACCGGCACATTCCTGATCGGCCCGCTCGATCGCGGTCAGGCCACCACCCTGGGTAACGCCCTGCGTCGAGTGCTGATCGGCGGCCTTGAAGGCAGCGCCATCACGGCGGTACGCATCGCCGGTGTCAACCACGAGTACGCCACCGTGCCCGGCGTGCGCGAAGACGTGCTGGATATCTTGCTCAACTGCAAGCAAATCTCAGTTAACAGCCGCAATCGCGAGCTGGAGATTGGCCGGCTGGTAGTAAACGGTCCCGCCACGGTTACCGCTGGCGACCTGCAGTTCTCCTCCCAGGTGCAGGTGATCGATACAGGTCGCCTGATCGCCACCGTGGCCGATGGCCATAGTTTGGAGATGGAGGTGCATGTGGAGCGCGGTGTTGGTTATCGCCCTGTCGATCGCCACAACGAAGACACCAGCGCCATCGATCTGCTCCAAATCGATGCGGTGTTCAAGCCGGTGAGGCGGGTGAATTACACGGTGGATGAAACCGCCGTGGGCGAGGGCGGTTCGGCCCGGGAGCGGCTGCGGCTGGACATCGAGACCAACGGCAGCCTCAGCCCCGACGACGCCATGGCCCAGGCCGCCAACCAGCTGATCGCCCTGTTCCAGCCCCTGGCCAGCCTGAGCATGGCGGACGAGCCAGGCCACGACTCCGAACCCGCCGCCGAGGCCCAGATTCCCCTCGAAGAGCTGAATCTCTCGGTAAGGGCCTACAACTGCCTCAAGCGCGCCCAGGTGAACTCCGTCTCCGACCTGATGGGCTTCAGTTATGAAGACCTGCTGGAGATCAAAAACTTCGGTTCCAAGTCGGCTGACGAAGTGATCGAAGCCCTGGAGCGGATTGGCATCTCCCTGCCCCAGAGCCGCACCACCGCCTGAGCGGCAACCTCACCCGGAGCGGCCCTGCCGCGACCCCAACCCCCGACAGATCAGAGCCCCTTCAGAGCCCCTTCAGAGCCCCTAACCATGCGACACCAGTGCCGAGTCCCCCAGCTGGGACGCCCTGCCGACCAACGCAAGGCCATGCTGCGCGGCCTGACCACCCAACTGATCCGCGAAGGTCGGGTCACCACCACCAAAGCCCGGGCCAAGGCCCTGCGGGATGAGGCCGAGCGGATGATCACCCTGGCCAAGGAAGGCAGCCTCGCCTCCCGCCGCCGGGCCATCGGCTACATCTTCGACAAGCAGCTGGTGCACGCCCTGTTCGACAAGGCTCCCGAGCGCTACGGCGATCGCAATGGCGGTTACACCCGCATCATTCGCACCGTTCCCCGTCGCGGCGACAACGCCGAGATGGCGATCATCGAACTGGTCTGAGCGCGCTTGGCCCCAGGCCCCGCCCCCTTGGCACCCAGCCCCCTGAACTGCCAGGCCGCCGGCGAGAGCCAGCTCTCCGGGAACAGCCAGCATTCTGGGGACAGCCAGGTTGCCAGGGAAGGCCAGCTATCCAGTGACAACCAGCCGCGGCTTCTCCAGCAGGAGCCGCGGCTTCGTCGCATCGCTCTCTGTCTGCAATATGACGGCAGCTGCTTCAACGGCTGGCAGCGCCAGAGTCAGGCCCCGAGTGTGCAGGCTCGGCTGGAGGCCGCGATCGCTGAGCTAGACCCCCAGAGGCCCTGCCGCACCATGGCGGCCGGTCGTACCGATACCGGCGTGCATGCGGCGGGCCAGGTGGTGCATTTCGATGCCTGCGGCCCGATTCCAGCGCATCGCTGGCCGCGGGCCCTCAACGGCCGCCTGCCCGCCAGCATCAGGGTGCGGGCCGCCGCCGAGCAGCCCAGCGAATGGCACGCCTGCTTCTCGGCCAGCTACCGGCGCTATCGCTACACGATTTACAACGGCCGCACGCCAAATTTGTTTCTTGCCCCCTGGAGCTGGCACCGCTACCGCCAGCGCCTCGACCATGGGGCGATGGCCGCCGCCCTGGAGGCAATGCTGGGCCGCCATGACTTTTCGGCCTTCCAGCGGGCCGGCAGCCGCCGCGCCCACGCTCGTACCACCCTTCAAGAGGTGAGTCTTGAGCGCGAAGGTGACCTGATTACCGCGGAACTGCAGGCCAGCGGTTTTCTCTACGGCATGGTGCGGCTGGTGATCGGACAGCTGGTGGCCGTCGGTGAGGGGCGCTTGGCCCCCCGGGAATTCGAGGATCGCTGGCGCCAGCGGCAGCGGGCGGCGGTGAAGGAGGCGGCGCCACCCCAGGGCCTCTGCCTGCTGCGGGTGGGCTACCCCGAACCGCCGTTCCCAACTTGGGCATGGTACGATTGCCAACCGCGGTATCGGCTATCGCATTGCGATTCCCCCGATCCCTGTCGGCGCTGATTGCCCTGCTTCAGCCTGGCTTTGAGAGCTTTCGCTCCAGGGGCCAAGCTTTTGAAAGCTTCCGCATCTGAGAGCTTTAGCTCTAGAATCGGCGTTTTTGAGATTCTTGCTTTGAGAGTCTTGCTCTCAAAGCACAAGGATTTTCAGAGCTGCGGCAACCGCCGACATCTCCACAGCGGCCCCCTTTGGGTCCCCGCCCCGCTAAATCCAGGCGGTGGCAGGCGAACCGGTAAGGTCGTTGCTACCCGATCTGCGTTAGCGCAGGTCAAGACCCATCCGCCGTGATGGGGAAACCCATCCGGCCAGCCGGTGCCTCACCAGGCGATATGAACAAGACTCCCCTCCCCTCAACCGAGACGCTCGAACGCCAGTGGTATCTGGTGGACGCCGAGAACCAAACCCTTGGCCGTCTGGCCAGCGAGGTGGCCCAGGTGCTGCGCGGCAAGAACAAGCCGACCTACACCCCGCACCTCGATACGGGTGACTTCGTGATCGTGATCAACGCCGACAAGATTCGGGTGAGCGGCAACAAGCCCACCCAGAAGCTCTATCGGCGTCACTCCGGTCGCCCGGGTGGCATGAAGACCGAAACCTTCGCCCACCTGCAGGCCCGCATCCCCGAGCGCATCGTGGAAAAGGCCATCAAGGGCATGCTTCCCCACAATTCCCTCGGCCGCCAGCTGTTCCGCAAGCTGAAGGTTTACAAGGGCACTGAGCATCCCCACGCCGCCCAGCAGCCCCAGGTTCTCGCCCTCGATCCCGCCACTTCCGCACGATGAGCAGCAACTCCGTCACCTACTGGGGTACCGGCCGCCGCAAGACCGCAGTGGCCCGGGTGCGGGTGGTACCCGGCACCGGCAGCGTCACCATCAACGGCCGCCCCGGCGACAACTATCTCAACTACAACCCGGTCTATCTGGCGGCCGTCAAGGCACCCCTGAAGACTCTGGGTCTGTCCAACGACTACGACCTGTTGGTGAACGTGCGCGGCGGTGGCCTCACCGGCCAAGCCGATGCCATCAAGCAGGGCGCCGCCCGGGCCCTCTGCGACCTGTCGCCCGACAACCGCAAGCCGCTCAAAACCGAAGGTCACCTCAGCCGCGATCCCCGGGCTAAGGAACGCCGCAAGTACGGCCTCAAGAAAGCCCGCAAGGCGCCCCAGTTCTCCAAGCGCTGATTTTTTAGTTAGCCCAGGCTGCTGCGGCCTGGGCTCCTCAGCCCACCAGTCTTTGCTCATTCTTTTCAGCCATGCCCAAGGCCGATATCCACCCCACCTGGTACCCAGATGCCAAGGTGATTTGTAATGGCACCGTGGTGATGACCACCGGTTCCACCCAGCCCGAACTGCACGTAGATGTGTGGAGTGGCAACCACCCCTTCTATACCGGCACCCAAAAAATCCTCGACACCGAGGGTCGTGTGGATCGCTTCATGCGCAAGTACGGCATGACCAGCGGTGCCCCCGCCGCCAGCGCCAGCGCTGACAAGCCTGAAACCGCTGCATCCGAGGCCTGATCTCAAGCACTGATGGGGTGTTTGCCGCGCCCACCGGGCAGGCCCCCATCTCGATCAACGCCAGCCGGATGCTCCTGAGCATCCGGCTTTTTTGTTCGGCTTGAGCTCTGCTTGTCTTGAGCTGAGTTGCCTTGAGCTGAGGTTGCCTTGAGCTCCGGTTGTGTTGATCCATTGATGTTGATCGATTGATGTTGATCGATTTCTCCCGCCCCAGGCGGTTTTGCCGTCACCCCCTCCATGGATCTCTCCCTACTGCACGAGCGACTGGAAACGGCACAGCGCACCTTCGAAAGCCTTGAGCGCCAACTGGCCGATCCCGACGTGGCGGCCAATCCCACTCAAATGCAGTCGATCGCCAGGGAGCGGGCGCGGCTGGAGCCGCTGGTTATTGACCACCAGCGGCTCTGCAAACTCGAGCAGGAACAAGATGAGACCCGCGTTCTGCTGCGGGAACATCGCGGCGATTTGGCCATGGAGGAGCTGGCCAACGAAGAACTGGCCAGCCTCCAAGCTGAAATCACCCAGCTGCAGCAGCGGCTCACCATCGCCCTGCTGCCCCACGACCCCAGGGATGAGCGCAGCGTCATGCTTGAGATCCGCGCCGGGGCCGGCGGCGATGAGGCGGCCATCTGGGCCGGCGACCTGGCCAGGATGTACGAGCGCTACAGCCAGACCACCGGTTGGCGGGTGGAACCGGTGAGTGCTTCGGAGGCTGAACTGGGCGGGTTCAAGGAGCTGATCCTGGCCATCCGGGGCGAGGGCGTGTTCAGCCAATTGAAATTTGAGGCCGGAGTGCATCGGGTGCAACGGGTGCCCGCCACCGAATCCCAGGGCCGGGTGCACACCTCCACGGCCACGGTGGCGGTGATGCCTGAGGCCGATCCGGTGGAGGTGCAGATAGATCCGGGCGACCTCGATATCAGTACCGCCCGCTCCGGCGGCGCCGGCGGCCAGAACGTCAACAAGGTGGAGACCGCCGTAGATCTGTTGCACAAACCCAGCGGCATCCGCGTGTTCTGCACCCAAGAGCGCTCCCAGATGCAGAACCGGGAGCGGGCCATGGAAATCCTGCGGGCCAAGCTCTACGAAATTCAGCTGGCCCAGGCCAATGCCGAGGAGAGTTCCCAGCGGCGGGCTCAGGTGGGCAGTGGCGATCGCAGCGAAAAAATCCGCACTTACAACTACAAGGACAACCGGGTAACAGACCATCGGCTGGGCAAAAACTTCTCTCTCGAACCAGTGCTGAGCGGCGAAATCGAACCGCTTATTTCAGCATGCGTTGCCGCTGAACAGAGCCGGCTGTTAGAGCAATTGGCAGATCCGGTGGCGGGAGTTTAGGAAACACCCCACCACTACCAGCAGCTCCATTCCCCGGTAGCAGCCAACCCGGCCGCCCTCTCAGCACCTCAGGGCTTCCCTATTGGTCAACCCTCTGCCGGCCGGAGCTCCTCGATTAAAAGCGCCAGGGCTTCATTCAATTGGAGTCGGTTTCGGGAGGTGCCGGCGAGGATGAATCGGCACTGAGCAACAAGGCATCGAGCCTGGATTCGATATCTGCGAGCCGTTTGTTCTCTTTCTGCAGCCGCTCGATATCGTTCTCGATCAGCTGCATTCGCCTCTCGCTCTCGAGCACTCTGATCCGTGCGTCGATTGTTGGATGCCAATTTAACTTCGCCAACAAGCGCCGCCATGGCGGCAAGGAGGAGAGGAATTCCGATTTGCTGATCAACCTTGAACTGGAGGAATCCGAAGAGATTGACATGGCTATAGGAGGTGAAGAAGGTGATCAGAGCAACCAGCAGGCCTGCTGCTAGCGACGCCCATCCGGTTGGATCCAGCGGAGCCGAGCTCTCTTCCGTATCAGCAGCGCGGGGATCTGTAATTGATGACATCAGTTTAGCCAGGCCAGGCAGCGACGCTTCTGCCTATGGTGCATATGTTCTGGTGTGTGATGGGCGTTTTCGGGTCCTGTGCAGCTTGGTTGCGGCAGCCCTTGGCGGGCGTTCTGCTCATCGCTGAGCAGCGCCTGGTGGCATAAATTGTTCTTTGGTCTCTTCTTGCCGCTATTCAACCCTCCGCCGGCCTGAGCTCCTCGATCAACAGCGCCAGGGCTTCATTCAATTGGAGTCGGTTGCGGGAGGTGCCGGCGAGGATGAATCGGCACTGAGCAACAAGGCATCGAGCCTGGATTCGATATCTGCGAGCCGTTTGTTCTCTTTCTGCAGCCGCTCGATATCGTTCTCGATCAGCTGCGTTCGCCTCTCGCTCTCTTGCTCTCGCCTCTCGCTCTCGAGCACTCTGATCCGCGATTCGATTGTTGGATGCCAATTTAACTTCGCCAACAAGCGCCGCCATGGCGGCAAGGAGGAGAGGAATTCCGATTTGCTGATCAACCTTGAACTGGAGGATTCCGAAGAGATCGACATGGCTGTAGGAGGTGAAAAAGGTGATCAGAGCAACCAGCAGGCCTGCCACCAGCGATGCCCATCCCGTTGGATCCAGCGGAGCCGAGCTCTCTTCCGTATCAGCAGCGCGGGGATCTGTAATTGATGACATCAGTTTAGCCAGGCCAGGTAGCTAAGCATCTGCTTATGGTACATATGTTCTGGCGTGTGATCAGCGTTTTCGGGTCCTGTGCTGCTCGGTTGCGGCAGCCCTTGGCGGGCGTTCTGCTCGTCGCTGAGCAACGCCTGGTGGCTCAAGTTGTTCTTTTGTCTGTTCTTGCCGCTAGTCAACCCTCCGCCGGCCGCAGCTCCTCGATCAACAGCGCCAGGGCTTCATTCAATTGGATTCGGTTGCGGGGGGTGCCGGCGAGGAGGAATCGGCATTGAGCAACAAGGCATCGAGCCTGGATTCGATATCTGCGAGCCGTTTGTTCTCTTTCTGCAGCCGCTCGATATCGTTCTCGATCAGCTGCATTCGCCTCTCGCTCTCGAGCACTCTGATCTGTGCGTCGATTGTTGGATGCCAATTTAACTTCGCCAACAAGCGCCGCCATGGCGGCAAGGAGGAGAGGAATTCCGAGTTGCTGATCAACCTTGAACTGGAGGATTCCGAAGAGATTGACATGGCTGTAGGAGGTGAAGAAGGTGATCAGAGCAACCAGTAGGCCCGCCGCTAGCGACGCCCATCCCGTTGGATCAAGAGGGGCCGAGCTCTCTGCTGTATCAGCAGCGCGGGGATCTGTAATTGATGACATCAGTTTAGCCAGGCCAGGCGGCGAAGCATCTGCCTATGGTACATATGTTCTGATATGAGCTTGCCGTTTTGCGGGCCCTGTGCTGCTCGGTTGCGGCGGCATGGCAGGGGCGCTCTCGCCCTGCCTGAAAGTTGCCTATTGGCCGAAGCCTTTGCCCATCCCCTTTTCCAAGACTTGAGTTCAATCTTTGAGCTCAATCTATTTGCTCGGCCAATTAGCTCAAAAATTTAGCCAAGAAATCGAGCTTAATCGTTTAGTTCAATCATGTACTTGCTCCACTCTTGATGGCGGCCGGAGAGGATGTGGCGGCTGGCTTCAAAGCTGAGGCTGCTGGAGGGGCGGCGGGGCTGGCGGGCCAGGGGCATGGCGGCCTCGCGGGGGGTGCGGTTGCCTTTGCGCACATTGCAGGGCAGGCAGGCGGTGGTCACGTTCTCCCAGACATCGGCGCCGCCCCGACTGCGGGGAATGACGTGGTCGATGGAGAGCGGTTCGCCGCTGTAGCCGCAATACTGACAGCGGTGGCCATCGCGGTGGAAGACATTGCGCCGGGTGAGAGGCATCTGGCGGTAGGGCACCCTCACGAACTGACGTAGACGAATCACCGTGGGCAACAGGTAATCGCCGCGTATCGAGCGGCTGGGGTCATGTTCCAACCCCTCAGCCTTGCCTTTCAGCAGCATCACCATGGCCCGTCGCCAGGTGGTGATGTTCAGTGGCTCATAGGACGCATTCAGAACAAGAACGTGGCCCACGCCAGACCCCGTATTAAGGAGCATGCTAAGGGGCCTGCAACATTCATATCCGTGCCGCAAATCACCACCTGGTGCCAAATCTGCTGCCGCTGAACCGATGACCAGCAGCCCCTGGGCCCTGCCCGGCGCCCCGGTTCCCCCCGGGGACGGCCTCGATCAATTCGGGCGCATGCGGGCCTGGGTTGATGTGGATAGCGGTGCCATTGCCGCAAATGCCAGGGCCCTGCGCCGCTCGCTGGCCGCTACCACGGCCCTGATGGCGGTGGTCAAGGCAGATGGCTACGGCCATGGGGCGGTGGCCGTAGCTAGGGCGGCCCTGGAGGGCGGGGCCACCAGCCTGGGGGTGGCCACCCTGGCGGAGGCCGTGGAGCTGCGCCAGGCAGGAGTTGAGGCACCGGTGTTGGTGCTGGGCAACCTCAGCCAGGTGGAGGAGCTGCGCCACTGCCTGCGCTGGCGGTTGATGCCCACCTTGAGCTCGATGCGCGAGGCGCTGCTCTGTCAAAATCTGGCCAGCGGCAGTGGCCGCTCGATGGCCGTGCAGCTGAAGCTGGATACGGGCATGGCCCGCCTGGGGGCCGACTGGCAGGAGGGTCCGCGGCTGGTGGCCGCCATGGGGGATCTGGACGCCGTTGACCTGGTGGGCATCTATTCCCATCTGGCCTGCGCCGATGCGCCGCCCGAGGCCGACGACGGCCTCACCACCAAACAGCAAAGCCGCTTTGATGCGGTGCTCACCAGCCTGGCGGAGCAGGGGCTGGCGGGCGGCTGCCGCCACCTGGCCAATTCGGCGGCCACCCTGCGCTGCCGCAGCCTCCACTACGACCTGGTGCGGGTTGGTCTGGCCCTCTACGGCCAAGCCCCGGCCGAGCACCTCAGCGGCTGCCTGGAGCTGCGGCCGGCCCTGCAGCTGCGGGCGCGGGTGACCCTGCTGCGGGAGGTGGCGGCGGGGGTGGGGGTGAGCTACGGCCATCGCTTTGTGACCAGCCGCCCCAGCCGCATCGCCGTGGTGGGCATCGGCTATGCCGACGGCGTGCCCCGGCTGCTCTCCAACCAGCTGGAGGTGCTGTTTGGCGGCCGCCGGCTGCCCCAGGTGGGGGCGATCACCATGGACCAGCTGATGCTGGATGCCACCGACTGCCCTGAATTGGAAATGGGTTCGGTGGTGACGCTGCTGGGCCGCGAGGCCAATGAGGAGATCAGCCCAGCCGA
The DNA here is from genome assembly GCA_044356735.1 of Prochlorococcaceae cyanobacterium. Classification (GTDB taxonomy): domain Bacteria; phylum Cyanobacteriota; class Cyanobacteriia; order PCC-6307; family Cyanobiaceae; genus UBA5018. The sequence continues at coordinate 4,559 of JBIKVR010000066.1, read as the reverse complement.
TTGGAGCGCCCGCTGCGGCACCATCCCCTGGGAGATCCTCTGTGGCTTCAAGCACCGGCTGCCACGCCTGCCGGCTGAGTCGCATCCGGCTGAGTCGCCGACGGCCTGAGCAGGGGGCAGGCCTGAGTTGAGGCAAACCTGAGCTGAGGCGGGGCTGAGCGGGACAGGCTGGGCGGCCCCAGCTCAGACGCCTGTGCCCTGATAAGCTCGGTTAGCCACTGGAGAGGTGGCTGAGTGGTTGAAAGCGGCTCCCTGCTAAGGAGTTACAGGAGGCAACTCTTGTCGAGGGTTCGAATCCCTCCCTCTCCGTTTCAAATCCAGAGCCAAACTGAAAGCCAATTTTGGTTGACAGTTTGGCTCTGATTGTTATTTATGGCTGTAGCAGGCGGCGGGCGATCTCCGGCAGCAAGCTGTTGTCTTGGGCGCACTGCTGGCCCTCGCTGAATACCACCAGCAAGCTGGTATTCAGTGGCTCTTCAGCGGCTGCTGGCCCCCCTGCCTCGCCGCCAACCACCGGGCCAGCGGCACCTTGAGCAGCCGGCCATTCCACGTAGGCGGCGTCGTGGCGGGCCTGGCTCATCCAGCCAGCCTTGCTCCACAACCGGGCCCCCGGCGGCAGGCCCTCCCCCAGGAAGCCATCCACCTGATTTTCGGGATCTTCCGCCCGGCTGGCGGCGTCGAGGCTGCGGCTGAGCAGCTCGCGCATGCGGGCGCAGGCCGGCGGCGAGACGATCGCCGAACCGATCACCGCCAGCAGTAGCCGCGCCACCCCATCGCTGCTGAGCCGATTGCGGTGTTGGTTCTGCTCCCCATAGGACTGACGCTCGCGCCCATAGGGGCCATCCCCCCAGGTTTTTTGACAGGCATTACAGCCCTCCAGTTCCGGCCAGCCCAGCTGCAGCAGCCACTGGTTCACCAGCTGGCGCTGGCGCTGCCAAACCGCCAGCCGATCCGCTGGCAGCTGCGGGCCGCTGGTGGTACCGCTGAGTAAATCCACCACCAGGCCGGTGGCATCGTTGCTGGAATCGCGGATCATCGCCGCCAGCGCCTGGCGCAGCTCGGCGCTATCCGGTAGCCGATCGTCCTGCAACCAAGCCTCGGCGGCCACCAGATACACAAGCTTCACCACGCTGGCCGGATAGCGCCGGCTGGCCCCATGCCAGCCGGCGCCCAGCCAGGGCAGCGCCCAAAACCTTTGGGGCTCCAGGTTGGCGCCCAGCCCGATCGGGGAGCGGGCTGGAGTGCCCGGCAGGCGTTGCAGCCAGGTGATCGACAGCCGCTGGGCCAGGCCCGGCCTGCCATCTTGTTCCAGGGCCCGCACCAGCTGCTCCAGCCTCTGGCCCATCCCGGGATCCGGGCTATAGAACGGCATCCCATCAAATTTGCTACGTGGCGAGATTAGGCAGCCCAGCCCAGCCTTCCTTGCCGGTCGGGGAGCCCGCCGCGCCCGAACACCTGATCGCCTGCACTGTTTGGCAACTGCGGCGGCCCCTGGATCTGTTCAGCCGATCGCGGGGCCAGGGTCTGGCCAGCCAGGCGGCCGCCGGTCGCTGTCTGCGGATCCTGGCCACCGGCGAGGGCCGGTTGCGGGTGCGCTTGCTGGAGGACGGCTACCCCGGCTGGATCGAGGCCGATGCGCTGTTGGGGCGGGCCGTGGCCAGCCTGCCGCCGCTGCTGCCGCGCCTGCAGAGCGGCCAAATCGCCGCTCGAATTGAGCAGGTGCTCGGCTATGGGCTGGCGGCCCTGGAGCGGCCGAATCGCTATCTGTGGGGCGGCAGTCTCGGGCCCGACTACGACTGCTCGGGGCTGGTGCAAACCGCCTTCGCGGCAGCGGGCATCTGGTTGCCCCGCGATGCCTACCTGCAGGAGCGCTTCTGCCAGGCGGTGGCCGTGGCGGTGGGGGTGAGCCAGCTGCTGCGGCCGGGGGATCTGCTCTTTTTCGGCACACCCCAGCGCTGCGACCACGTGGGTCTGCACCTGGGCGGCGGCCGCTATCTGCACAGCTCGGGCCTGGCGCACGGTCGCAACGGCCTCGGCATCGACAACCTCCACCCGCGCAACCAGGATCCGGTGGCGGTGCATTACCGCCAGCGGCTGCGGGGCGCCGGTCGCGTGTTGCACAGCCACGACGGCAGCCCCCTGCCCGCCTAAGTTCAGCCTCAAATCCGCTGGATTAGGGCAGGGCGATGCAGCTATCGGTGGTGGTGCCCCTGTTCAACGAGCAGGAGAGCCTGGCGCCACTGGTGGAGCGCATCCTCAGCCACGTGCGGCCCCTGGGGCTGAGCTTCGAGCTGGTGCTGGTGGATGACGGCTCCAGGGATCGCACCCCCGAGCTGCTGGGCCAATTGGCGGCGACGGTGCCGGAGCTGGTGGCGGTGCGGCTGCGGCGCAATTACGGCCAAACGGCGGCGATGGCGGCGGGGTTTGACGCCAGCTGCGGCGAGGTGATCGTCACCCTCGATGGCGACCTGCAAAACGATCCGGCCGACATCCCGCTGCTGCTGGAGAAGCTGAACCAGGGTTTTGACCTGGTGAGCGGCTGGCGCCACCGCCGCCAGGATGCGGCCCTGAGCCGGCTGCTGCCCTCGCTGCTGGCCAATCGCCTGATCGCCCGGGTCACCGGCGTGAAGCTGCACGACTACGGCTGCTCCTTGAAGGCCTACCGCCGCGAGGTGATCGATGATCTCAATCTCTACGGCGAACTGCACCGCTTTCTGCCGGCCCTGGCCTTCATCGAGGGGGCCAGGATCACCGAGGTGCAGGTAACCCACCACCCCCGCCGCTACGGCAAGAGCAACTACGGCATCGATCGCACCTTTCGGGTGCTGATGGATCTGCTCACGGTGTGGTTCATGAAACGGTTCCTCACCCGGCCGATGTACGTGTTTGGCAGCGGCGGCCTGGTGGCGATGGGGGCGGGGCTGCTGGTGGCCCTCTGGCTGGTGGCCGAGAAGTTGCTGATCGGCACCAACATCGGCGATCGGCCGCTGCTGCTGATGGCCCTGATCTGTTTCCTCACCGGCGTGCAGCTGTTTTGCTTTGGCTTACTGGCCGAGATCCAGATGCGCACCTACCACGAAAGCCAGGGGCGACCGATCTACCGGGTGCGCGATATTTTGCGTCAACCTGCCCCAGCGGGCTGATCGGGCCCGGCCCCGCTGGGGGCCCCATTAGCTGCTCCATTAGCTGCATTGGCCGGCAGGGGCAAGCCAGTTAATGGCAAGGTCGGCAGGGACAAGTCAGCCAATGGTGAGCCAGAGAAAGACCCATGCACCAGTTGCAGGGCCGCTGGAGCCGCCGCCGCTGGAGCCTCAGCCACACCAGGGGTGGAGCGGCCGCGGAAGGCGGCCATGCCTCGGGCGGCGACGCGCACCACCGCCGGATCCACATCCCTCAAACCCCTTTGCAACAGGGGCAGGGTGCGGCGATCGCCCCAGGCCACAGCCTGGATCACCGCGGCCAAGCGCTCGGCGTTATCGCCATGCAGTTGCCGCCGCAACCGCAGCAGCAGCAGGCTGCTACTGCGGCCATCGCCCGGGGCTGGCAGGGCTGGCGGGGCGGTGGGATTGGCGGCGGCAGCTGTCTGCTCTGGCGGCGGCGGGGCGTTGGGCCGTTCGCGCACCAGGCTGATCTGCACCCGGTTCAAGGCGGCCACGGCGCTGGCATCGGTGCTGGCCAGCAGGGCCGGCGGCCGGCGGCGAGAGAGCAGCCAGACCAGTACCGACACCAGGGAAAAGGCCGCCAGCAGCGATGGGTTGAGCAACTCCCCACACCTGTCAATTGAACTTTTATGTCGCCCCTGGCGCCACCGCAAAGCGGCTTTGACCGGGGTCTTTACAGTAGCTGTGGTTGCTATTGGCCCGTGTCATGACTGGAGATTTCGCCGCCGCTTGGTTGCCATCGGTATTCGTGCCCCTCGTGGGAATCCTCGGCCCTGCCGTGGCCATGGCCCTGTTGTTCAACGTGATTGAAGCCCGCGACTGACGCTGCTTCTCGCTTCATCCGCACCACAGCCGCACCCCATCACCATGACTGTGTCCCCCGTGGCCGACCCCTGCGTCGGCAACCTGGCCACCCCCGTCAACAGCAGCTATTTCACCAAGGCATTTCTCAATGCCCTGCCGGCCTACCGCCCTTCCCTGTCGCCCAACCGTCGCGGCCTGGAAGTGGGCATGGCCCATGGCTTCTTCCTCTACGGGCCCTTCGCGATCACCGGTCCGCTGCGTCTCACCGAGTACGCCAGCACCGCCGGCCTGCTGGCCACCATCGGCCTGGTCTCGATCCTCACCGTTTGCCTGTCGATCTACGGCACCGCCGGCACCGGCCCCAGCGTGCAGCCAGCCGATGCCACCATCGACAATCCGCCCGCGGACCTGTTCACCAAGGCCGGCTGGGCTGAATTCGCCAGCGGTTTCTGGCTAGGCGGCTGCGGCGGCGCCGCCTTCGCCTGGTTCTTGGTGGGCACCTCCATCGTGGCTCCCCTGGCCAATATCGCCGGTGGCGTCTGGAGCGTCGGCTGATCTTTAGCCCTGGGCTTAAATATATCGGCTAAAGCTCAA
>JBIKVR010000075.1:0-13732 GCA_044356735.1 Prochlorococcaceae cyanobacterium | reverse complement strand
TAGCGCTCCAGCACTCTGGCCCGGGCGCGGCGGCCCAGTTCGGCGCTGAGTACCGGTTGGTCGCGTAGCAGTGGCAGCAGGGTGCGCAGTTGGGTGGTGACCGCCTGGGTACTGATCACGATGCCGGCGCCCCCCTCCAATACTTCGCCATCGGCGCCGGCATCGGTGGCGATGCAGGCTGTGCCGCTGGCCATCGCCTCCAGCAACGCCAGGCTCAGCCCCTCCACCAGCGAGGGCAAAATAAATACTTCAGCTAATTGCAATAGCGCCAGCCGCCGCAGCCGATCTGGCTCGTGGCCCCACCAGAGCACCCGGTCTTCTTCTCCATAGCTCTGCATCAACTGTTGGCGCATTGTTCCATCGCCCACCACCACCAAGCGGCAACCCGGCAGTTGCACCAGCCGCCAGGCTTTTAATAGCGCCTCCACATTTTTTTCGGGAGCGATGCGACCCATATATAAAAATATCCGCTCATTGCCAAATTGGCGTTGCAGGGCGGCCAGTTCCTGGCTCACCGAGGGCTGCTCCTGGCCGGCCGGCGCCCACTGCTGGGGGTCTACGCCATTGGGAATCACCGCCAGCCGATTTTCCTTCACCCCCAGCCGATTGAGCAGCTCCGCCTGCAGCTCGGAAAACACAATCACCCGGTCGTAGTGGGCCAGGGAGGGGGCATAGAGCTGATACATCAGCTGGGTGGTGCCGGCGGTGAGGTTGCGCAGGCCGGCGTCAAAGGCTGGATGGAAGGTGGCCACCAGCGGCAAGCCCAGTTGCTCGCATAGATCCGGCAGCAGGAAATCCAGCGGCGAGAGGGTGAGGCTGGCGTGCACCACATCGGGCCGCAGCCGCTCCAACGACTCCCGCAGCTCCCGCTGGGCACCGGGGGCCGGCACCGTATACACCTGGCTCTTCATCAGGTAGGTGAGGGCCACCTCGGGATTGGCTAGCGCCTCGGCCTTGGCCAGCGCCTCGGCGGTTTGCGGAGCATCGACACCGGCCAAGCGACCGTTAATGCTCTGGAAATTGCTATTCGCCTGGGAACTGGTACCGCGTAGGGAGCCTTCACCGCTCTGGGAACTGGCAGTGCCCAGCGAATTGACCCCGCCTCTGAACCTGGATCCGCCCTGAAAACTGCTACCTGCCTTGGCGTTGAAACCGCTGAGGCCAGTGCTGAGGGAGTTGGCGGCTGCATTGGCGCTTACTGCCGCCGCCGCCGGGCCGGCGGTTTGCCATGGCATTAGTGGGTTATCCGAGTCGTCGCGGCGCAGGGGGAAGCTGGCCGGCGTATCGAAGTGGATGAAACTGACCCGATGACCGCGATTGCGCAGCGCCTCGGTGATCGTGAGCCCGTAGGTGACGTTGCCGCAAAAGGGGGATTTTTTACCTAGCCAGGCGATGTGGGTCACCAGATGGACCACCAAGACTGGTGTTTGGTTGCGTCAGCCAAAGCTAACAGCGGCTAACAGCGCTGCCAGGGCTTTTCCGCCAGGGCCGCCAGCAGGGCGATGCCGGCCAGGGTCCAGAGCACCGGCAATAGGCCGTAGCTGCTCACCAGCGTGCCGGCCAGCACCAGGGGCAGGCTCAAGGCGATGTTGATCAGGTTGTTCTGCAGCCCGAACACCTTGCCCCGCTGGTCCTCCGGCGTGTCTTCTTGGATGGTGGTTTGGGCTGGAATCGCCAGCAGCGAAGCACCCACCCCCAACACCACACAGAGCAGCAAGGTGCCGCTCAGGTTGCCCCTCAGCTGGCCAAGTAGCACCAAACTGCAGGCGATCGTGCCCAAACCGGCGCTCGCCAGATGGCGGCGGTGGAAGCGATGGCCCAGCTGCGCCACCGCCAGGGCGCCGGTCGCCAGCCCCATACCGCTCATCGCCAGCAGGGTGCCAAAGCGGGTGGGCCCCAAGACCCCAATCGAAGCGGCCAGGCTGATCGCCAACACATAAAGCGCCGCCAGCAGGCTGTAGAGCAGCACCAGATGCAGCATGGCGCTGCGCACATTGGGGCGTTCGCGCAGCACCTGCAGGCCCTCGCCGATTTCCTGCCAGAGGCTGGAGCTGCGCGGCTGGCGGGGTGGCTCCTGCAGCTGCAGGCTGCTGATCACCAGCGCCGCCATGCCGTAGCAAAAGGGCAGCAGCAAAAATTCGCCGCCGCCGATGCCGATGGCCGCCAGCAGCTTGTGCAGCAGCCGCAGCACCGGATCGCCCAGGGCAAAACCCAAAATCGTGGCCGCCATGCTGGTGGCCTGGTAGAGCGAATTGGCCGGCAGAAGCAACTCCCCAGGCACCAGCAGCGGCATCGCCGCCTGCTCCGCCGGTGCGAAGAACTGGGTGAGCACCGACTCCATGAAGGTCATCGCCACCAATCCCCAGTAGCCCCAGCTGAGGCCGAGCCAGCTGGGACCCTCCAGCAGGCACAGCGGCGCCAGCATCACCAGCAGGGCCCGCAGGCCGTTGGAGGCCACCATCACGCCCCGCTTGGGCCAGCGATCGGCCCAGGCCCCCGCCACCGTGCCCAGCAGCATCGCCGGGATCGTGTTGGCCACATAAATTCCGGTGGCCAGCAGGGTGATCATCTGGGCCCGGGTTTCCGGCAGCTCCAGGCGCATGGCGCTGGCCGCCTCGGCCAGGGCTGGATTGGCCTCCGGTGTGCTGCCCACCCAGGTCTGGGCGATCAGATACACCATCAACACGATGTAAAACTTGTCGGCCAGTTGCGAAAAGATCTGGCCGATCCACAGGCGGCGGAAGTCCGGCAGCGCCAGCACCCCCGGCAGACCCGTGGCACCCCTGGGCTGGAAACCGCTGGTTTCCTGGCTATTGCTCAAGCGCTGCCGTCCTTTTCCTGACCCGGTCATGATGCTTCAGGCGGGAACCCACCGCGCAGCAGCCGGAAGGCCCGGGGCGGCCGTTCCAGGTGGTACTCGCACCACAGCTCCACCAGATCCAGCAACCGCAACCACACCGCCGGGGGGCCCATCAGCTCCCCATCGCGGCGCCTTGGCAGCACCGGACGCAACAACCGCTGCAGCAGGGCCAATTCGGAAGCGTTCAGCGCCAGCTGGCAGCCCGGCACCGCGCCGATCACCAGCCCCTCCTCCGGCAGCAAACTGCAGCGCCATTGCCAGTCGCCCAGGGGAGGTGCCAGGGGTTCACCGCTGCGGGCGCAGCTGGCCAGGGGCAGGGCATAGCCCCCCAGGGCCAACTGGTGCACGGCCCCCTGCACGGCGATGGCCAGCAGCTCGCCGCTCTCCCCCTTGTCTTGCACCAGCTGCTCCAGCCGGCCCAGCTGCATGGTGAGGTTGCCCAGCAAGCCCTCCACCGGATTGCCCACCGGCACCATGGCCAGGCTCAGCTCCGCCAGGGCCTGGGCCGCCGCCAGGCTCTCCAGCCGCTCGGCCAGCGGGGCGTAGTTGCGCAATACCCGCAGCTGCCGCACCCGCGCCAGCCCGCCAACTTTGCCGCCCACCTGCAGTTGCAGCTGGGCCAGGGGCACCGCCGCCGCCAGGCTGCTGTTGGGCCGGCGTGCCCCCGGCACCGCCAGGCGGGTGATCCCTTCGGCGTCGCTGAGCAGGGTGAGCAGCCGATCCTGTTCCCCCAGGGGGCGGCAGCTGAGCGCCAATCCCTGCAGCCGCCAATCAGGCACGGGAGCGCAGCGCCTGGATCAAGGCGACGCCGCAGCTGGTGCCCAACCTGATCGCCCCCGCCGCCACCAGCCCATAGGCCTGCTCCAGATCGGCGATGCCACCGGAGGCCTTCACGGCGGCCCGGCCCCTGGCCAGGCCGCACAGCTGGCTCACCTGCTCGGCGGTGACCGGCGCCCCGTAGCCGCTGCCGGTCTTGAGGAAACGGGCGCCCACATCGATACTCACCTCCACCAGCAAGGCCAGGGCCTCCGGGTCCAGGCGGCCCACCTCCAGGATCACCTTCACCGGCAGGCCCAGCTCGCAGATGGGTGCCAGATCGGCCTGGAGGCTGGCGCTGTCCCGGTCGGCGAGGGCACCGAAATCGGGCACCACATCCAGTTCGTCGGCGCCGGCTGCTGCCGCTGCCTCCGCCTCGGCCCGCTTGATCGCCGCTGGCACCGCCCCGAAGGGGAAGCCCACCACGCCGATCAACAGGGGGCTGGCCCCCCTGCCAGCGCCCTGGAGCGGCAGCCGTTCCCGGGCCAGCGCCAGCCAGCGGGAGGCGACGCAGACGCCGGCAAAACCGAAGTGGCGGGCCTCGTCGCAGCAGCGCAAGATCGCCTGGCTGCCCTGGTGGGGATCCAGCAGGGCATGGTCGATCAGGGGGGCCAGGTCGGGGAGGTCTTGGCTCACGCCTTGGCCTGAATCACACCGAAACCACCATGATTGCGGCGATAGGCCACCTGTAATTGGTTGGTTTCTTTATCGCGGAAAAGATAAAAATCATGGTCGATCAGCTCCAGTTGATGCAGGGCATCATCGAGGCTCATCGCTGGCATGTCGAAATACTTGCGCCGCACGCCGGGGCTGGGCAGCTCCGCATGCAGCCCATCGGTGAGGCTGGCGCCAGGTGGCGGCAGGCTGGCGGCCCCCAGCTCCTCATCGCGGGCCGAGCGATGCACGGGCCCCTGCTGGGAATCCAGCAGCCGCTCCTTATAGCGATTTAACTGACGAGTTAATTTGCTGGCCACCAGATCGATGCTGGCGTAGAGATTTTCGCTTTTCTCCTGGGCGCGTATAACCGTGCCGTTGGCATACATCGTGACCTCGACAATTTGCTGGGGCACGCTCGGGTTGCGCGCCACAGACAGATGCACATCAGCTTCCTTGACCAGGCCTTCGTGGTTGGTGATGGCGCGGGTGAGCTTGGTTTCGGTGTACTCCCGGATCGCTGGGGTCACGTCAAGATTGCGGCCGTGGATGAGCAGTTTCATCAGATGGCAACCGCCTCCGGTGCAGGGGCCCACCAACGCTAGGGAAGCTTGTCCGTGGGTTCTCAGCTCGATGCAATCCTTTTTGAATTCGAGCGGCTGGTGCCGTTCGAGCGGGCCTGGCATGCCCAGCGGCAGCTGCAGCAGCGGCTGTTGCTGCAACCAGAAGGCCCCGATGCCGTAATCCTGTTGCAGCACGAGGCCTGTTACACCCTCGGCCGTGGCGCCGACCCGGGCTTTCTGCGCTTTGATCCCGCCAATCCGCCCCTTCCCCTGCACCGCATCGACCGCGGCGGCGAGGTCACCCACCACTGCCCGGGCCAACTGGTGCTCTACCCGGTGCTGAACCTGCAGCGCCATGGCGCCGATCTGCACCTATACCTGCGTCGCCTCGAACAGGTGGGCATCGATCTGTTGGCCGAATACGGGCTGGCCGCCGAACGGCTGGCCGGCCTCACCGGCGTCTGGCTGGAGGGGCGCAAACTGGCCGCCATCGGCGTGGGGGCGCGGCGCTGGATCAGCCAGCACGGCCTGGCCCTGAATGTGGACTGCGATTTGGCTGGCTTCTCCCGGGTGGTGCCCTGCGGTCTGGCCGATCGGCCGGTGGGGCGACTGCTCGACTGGCGGCCCCAGCTCACCGCCGCCGCCGTGGCGCCACGCCTGCTGGCGGTCTTCGCGGATCGCTTTGGACTGGCCTTGCGGGCCCCAGAGCCACAGGAACAGCTGCAGGGGTGGTAAGCCTGGGCCGAGAGTGTCGCTTGCCCCAGTGTCTGCCGCCAGCCCCGCCGAGATCCCCTGGTCCACCACTGCGGCGGACCGCCAGGCCCTGGCCTTGCGCCGCGACTGGAGTGGCCTCAGCGGCCTGGAGCAACTCTGGGAGCCCCTGGCGCGGCTTTACGGAGATTCACCGGCCCTGGACGCCCCCCACGCCCGCCCGGCGGTGAGCCTCAGCTTTCGCCAACTTCAGCAGGGCATCGAGACAGCCGCCGCCGGTTTTGCCGCCCTGGGGGTGCGGTCGGGGGAGGTGGTGGCCCTGTTCGCCGAAAACGGCCCCCGCTGGCTGCTGGCCGACCAGGGGCTGATGCGCCTGGGGGCAGCCGATGCGGTGCGCGGTAGCGCCGCACCGGTGGAGGAACTGCGCTACATCCTGCGCGATTGCGGCGCCGTGGCGCTGGTGGTGGAATCAGCCTCCCTGCTGGAGAAGCTGGAACTGGCCAGCCAGCCGGCCGGCCCCCTGCGCCTGGTGGTGGTGCTGGAGGGGGAGCGGGGCGATGCAGCAGCTGTGGGAGCGGCTGAACAGGCTGGTGGCTCTACTGCAAAGGCTTCTGCCGCTACAGGAACAGCGCCAACTCTGGTCAGCTGGGCTGAACTGCTGGCCCTGGGCGAAGCGGCCCTGGCCAGCCCGGGGGCGACAACCCCCTGGCCGGCGGCCGATCCCAGCCGCATCGCCACGATCCTCTACACCTCCGGCACCACCGGCGAACCCAAGGGGGTGCCGCTCAGCCACGCCAACCTGCTGCATCAGCTGCGCTGCCTCGGGGTGGCGGTGCAACCCAACCCCGGCGATCGGGTGGTGAGCGTGCTGCCGATCTGGCATGCCTATGAACGCAGCGCCGAATACTTTTTGCTCTCCTGTGGCTGCCAGCAGACCTACACAAACCTCAAGCAGCTGAGGGCAGACCTGGGCCGGGTGCGACCCCAGTACCTGATCAGCGTGCCAAGGCTGTGGGAGGCGCTGCTGGGGGGCTTTGAGGACGCCCTGGCCGCCATGGCCAGTCGCCGTCAGCGTCTCATCCGCGCCGCCCTGGCCAATAGCCGCGCCTACTGCCTGCGGCGGCGCCAGGGTCTCGATCTCACCCTGGTGCCCGAGCAGCCGCCGCAGCGGCTGCTGGCCGCCCTGGAAGCTGGCCTGCGCTGGCCCCTGCATCGGTTGGCGACAGCCCTGATTTGGCCCCAGGTGCGCAAGCAGCTGGTGGGCGGCGAGCTGCGTCTGGCCATCAGCGGCGGCGGCGCCCTGGCGATTCACGTGGATGGTTTTTTTGAGGCGATTGGCATTGAGTTGCTGGTGGGCTATGGCCTCACCGAGACCAGCCCGGTACTCACCTGTCGCCGCCGCTGGGCCAACCGGCGCGGTAGCGCCGGCCAACCGCTGCCTGGCACCGCCATCAAAGTTGTGGATCCCGACAGCCGCAGCCCCCTGCCCCAGGGCGGTCGGGGCCTGGTGCTGGCCAGGGGCCCCCAGGTGATGGCCGGCTACTGGCACAAGCCAGAGGCCACGGCCAAAGCGCTAGATGGCGAGGGCTGGTTTGACACCGGCGACCTCGGCTATCTGCTGGTCGATGGCTCCCTGGTGCTGAGCGGCCGGGCCAAGGACACGATCGTGCTCAGCAGTGGCGAGAACATCGAACCCGGGCCGTTGGAGGAGTGTCTGGTGGCCTGCTCGCTGGTGGAGCAGGTGATGCTGGTGGGCCAAGACCGCAAGTCGCTGGGGGCCCTGGTGGTGCCCCGGCCCGAGGCCTTACAGGCCTACGCCCGGGAGCTGGGGCTGCGCTTGCCCCCCCACCTGGCCGAGCCAGTACAGGCAGCAGCGACAGCCGCGCCAGGCAACACCACAGCAGCCACCTTCACCGCAGCCACCGCCCCGCCGGATTCAGTCCCGCCGGATTCAGCCCCGCTAGATACCGCCGCGCCAGATACCGCGGCCCTGTATAAGGCGATCACCAGCCGCCTTAACCGCCGCCTGGCGGCCAGGCCCGGCGGTCGCGCCGAGGAGCGCTTGGCAGGGGTGGCTCTGGTGCAGCCCTTCAGCCTGGAGAACGGGCTGCTCACCCAAACCCTGAAGCAGCGTCGCGATCGCATTGCCAGCCGCGATGCCGCCGCCATCGACTCCATCTACGCCCCTCGCGCTTAGGCCTTGTGCTTGCTGGCGGTCGCTCGGGCTGTCAGCTTGGGCAGGATTACCAACTTCCATGGCCAAGGGCATGCTCACGATCAAGCGCAGCATCACTGTGCGCGCCGTAGTCACACCCCGCTGGAAGGAGGAGGCCGAACGGGAGCTGAGCAGCGCCGTCAGCAACAGTGACGGCCAGCTGGCCCAGCTGGAGCAGGAGGGCCAGCAGCTGATCGATGAAATCCGTCGCCAGAGCGCCAATCCCCTCGATCCGCGGGTGCAGGACCAGGTGATCGGCGTGCAACAACAGGTGGCCACCAAGCGGGCCGAACTGGAGGAGCAAAAGCGCCAGCTGCTGGAGCAGCAACGCCAGGTGCGAGAGCTGGAGCTGGAGGAGGTGGTGGAGCAGGGTCAGCTGGAGAGCTTCTGCGAAGTGGCAGTAGGCGATAATCTTGTTTCAAAATTGCAGGCGTCACTACTAGTGCGCGACGGCGTAATCGAAGCTATCGAAGACGGTCTATGACCGGCGAATAAAATTACAGGCGTCACTGTTAGTGCGCAACAGTGTGATCGAGGCAGTTGAAGACGGTCTATTGTTATTGGCAAAATTACAAGCGTCACTGCTGGTACATGATGGCGTGATCGAGGCGATTGAAGACGGTCTATTACTATTGGCATGATTACAAACCTCACTGTTAGAACGCGACGGCGTGATCTAGGCGACCAAAGACGGCGAATAATTAGTGGCTAATTGGCTGTTTTTGCTTGGGCGGTAAAAGTATTTGGAGGTATAATGTTGGCAAGTTATTGGTAAAAATATTTACCCCAATAAAAGGCAGTTAAAAACAGGCTGAAGGGTGGCTCTTTGAGGCCACTCTTTATGAATTTTTGCTGCTTTTGAAGTGGCCCAGTCGCCCCTCCTGGCAGGTAGGCCTGAGAAAAAGCGGCTGTCGGCTGTTGAGGCGGCTGTTGAGGCTGCTGCTCAGGCTGATGGGCCTCGTAAAATGCGGCGCAAATAAGACGCAGCCCTCCGTTGGCCACCCACGACATCTTCATGCCGGCCCTGTCCTCCACCATGACGGAGGGCAAGATCGTGGAGTGGCTCAAGCAACCCGGCCAGCGGGTGGAAAGGGGCGATTCGGTGTTGGTGGTGGAATCTGACAAGGCCGACATGGATGTGGAGGCCTTCCATGGCGGCTTCTTGGCAGCGGTACTTATGCCCGCCGGCGGCACCGCACCGGTGGGGGAGACCATCGGCCTGATTGTGGACAGCGAGGCCGAAATCGCCACCGCCGCCGCGAATGCGCCCGCCGCCCCAGCCGCCACTGCCCCGGTTGCCTCAGCCCCGGTTGCCACAGCCCCCGCCGCCACTGCTCCGGCAAGTCCGGCCCCCAGCAAGGCTCCCAGCTCCCCAGTGGTTGCCGCTCCAGTGGTTGCCACCCCAGTGGTTGCTCCCCCGGCCGTGGTGCCGACGCCAGCCGCTGTCGCTAGCAATGGCGGCCGGGTGGTGGCATCGCCGCGGGCCAAGAAACTGGCCAGCCAACTGGGGGTGGTGCTGGAGGGACTGCGGGGCAGTGGCCCCCATGGCCGCATTCAGGCGGAAGACGTGCTGGCTGCCAGCGGCCAGCCAATCAGCGTTCCCCGGGTGGCGGAAGCCAGTGGACCAGTGGCTGCCGTCGCTAGCGCCAGCAACGGCGCCGCCGCCCCTGCGGCCGCCGCTGCCGCTGCCGCTGCGCCAGCTGCCGCTCCGCTGGGTCAGGCTTTTGGCCGGCCAGGCGAAACCGTGGCTTTCAACACCCTCCAGCAGGCGGTGAACCGCAGCATGGTCGCCAGCCTGTCGGCGCCCTGCTTCCACGTGGGCTACACGATCACCACTGATAAACTGGATGCCTTTTATAAAAAAGTGAAGGGCAAGGGGGTCACGATGACGGCCCTGCTGGCCAAGGCAGTGGGGGTGGTGCTCGCCCGTCATCCCCAGGTGAATGCCACCACCACCGATGCCGGCATGCTCTATCCCGCCGCCGTGAATGTGGCTGTGGCTGTGGCCATGGAAGATGGTGGCTTGATCACACCGGTGCTGGCCAATACCGACAGCACTGATATTTATTCCCTGGCGCGCAACTGGGTTGATCTGGTGGCTCGTGCCCGCAGTAAGCAACTAAAGCCGGAGGAGTACAGCACGGGTACCTTCACCCTCTCCAACCTGGGGATGTTTGGCGTGGATCGCTTCGATGCGATTTTGCCGCCGGGCACCGGCGCCATCCTGGCCGTTGCCGCCTCGCGGCCCACGGTGGTGGCCGCCAAGGATGGCTCGATTTCGGTTAAAAATCAGATGCAGGTGAACCTCACCTGTGACCATCGCACCATCTACGGAGCCCATGCCGCCGCCTTCCTCAAGGATTTGGCTCAATTGATTGAGACTGCACCCGAAAGCCTTGCTTTCTAAATAATAAAAGCGCTGATTCCGGCTGGGCGCCAGGGCCTTGTATTTGTTTGCCTAGCTGGTTATCCGGTGGCCAACCTGGAAGTTGATCTGGTGATCAGCCCGATGATTTCTCAGTGGCCATCTCACTAGCCATCTCAGCGGTTGGTTAGTGGTTATGTCGCTGGTTGGCCCGGTGGTATGTCCGGTAGGTTTTTTATCAGCTATCTGAACTACCATATCGGTGGTTTACACGCTAGTTACTAAGCTGGTGTGCCTAGTGGTTGACCCGGCATGGATTCGGAGCACTCTCTGCAGCCCAGTCGCTGGGGCAGCTCTAAAAATCTCCCTTTGGCTCTTGAGAGTCAGGGGGCAAGCCGCTGTAGGGCATTATCGGGTCAGTGGATTGCTGAGATCTGGAATCTTCCCCTGGTCTTCGATAGTCGCCAGGCTGACGCCCTTAGCTTCTACACTTGATTGCTGTGCGATGGTCCCACCCCGGCAGGTTTGTTCATGGATTTATCGGTTTCCCTCGGTAGTCAACTCAAGTGAATAACTGTTAGCTTTGGTCGCTGCAGCAGCCAAGCCCCCTAATCGGCGCTATCCGAGATGAACCCTGATTTGGCCAAGCTCGATCCTGATGATCTGCAGCTGTCTAGCTATCACTTTGAGCTGCCTCAAGAGCGGATTGCCCAGCGGCCGCTCGAACCGCGCCATGCCGCCAAGCTGCTCGCCGTTGAGCCAAATTATCTGGCCAATGCAGTCGATGTCTTTGGTGCGGCGGGGCAGGCAGCCGGCCTAGGGGCTGCGGCCCAGGCGCGCCATCTGCAGGTGTGGGATCTGCATCAAGAGCTGCATCCCGGCGACCTGCTGGTGGTGAACGACACCCGGGTGCTCAGGGCCCGCCTAAAGGGCCTTAGAGCCAATGGTGGAGCGGTGGAGCTGCTGGTGCTGGAACCCTGGCTACCCGCTCCTGGCCAGAATCAGCCAGCCAACCAGAAAGAATCAGCTCACCAAACTCAATCTGATAGCTCAGCTGGCCCGGGTCAGTGGTTATGTCTGGCTAAGCCGGCCAAAAAGCTCAATCCCGGTGATTGGATTGAAGTGCAGGCCAGTGGCCAGCCCAACCTGCGCCTGCAGGTGCTGGCCCGGGAGCCCGAAACCGGTGGGCGGATCGTGCAATTTCCTAGCGACTGCCTGGATGCGGCGGCCCTGGAGCCGCTGCTAGTGCGTTATGGGGCGATTCCTCTACCCCCTTACATCCACAGCCACAATGATGAAGACAACGACCGCTACCAAACCTGCTACGCGGCTCGTCCGGGAGCCGTAGCGGCGCCCACGGCCGGATTGCACCTCAGCGAGCAACTGTTGGCGGCGATCAAGGCCAGAGGCGTGCAAATCGCCACCACCACCTTGCACGTGGGCCTGGGCACCTTTCGCCCGGTGGAAACCGACGACCTCAGCCAGTTACAGCTGCACAGCGAATGGGTGGAGGTGACCTCAGCCCTGGTGGAGGCCGTGGCCGCCTGCCGTAGCCGCGGCGGCAGGGTGATCGCCGTGGGCACCACCAGCGTGCGCAGTTTGGAGGCGGTGGCCCAGCTGCATGGCGGCCAGCTGGCGGCCCATACCGGGCCCGTCAATTTGGTGATTCAGCCTGGCTATCGCTTTGCGGTGGTGCAGGGTCTCCTCACCAACTTCCACCTGCCCAAGAGCTCATTACTGCTGCTGGTGAGCGCCCTGATCGGCCGTCGCCGCCTATTGAATCTCTACGCAGAAGCTATCGAAAAAAATTACAGATTCTTCTCCTATGGCGACGCTATGTGGATACCGCCAGAAGCGGTACTGGAATCCTCAAGGCCAGAAGCACACTTCGAAAATCCCTAAGCCTCACTGATTTTATAGACCGATGATAACTCAATAGCCTGGGGAGACACTGGAAGATCGCGATTTCGGCAAGCCTGCCATCTCAAGTTTGCCACCTCAAGTTTGCTACCTCAAGCCTACTACCTCAAGCCTGCTACCTCAAGCCTTCGCGGCCTTGGCTTATCCTTGGCCGTTACTGAGGCTTTTCAAGGTTTTTGCATGACATAATTTGCTAAATCTGTCACGGTTTCCATGGCTTTCTGCATTTTAGAAGCCGCCAAAGCTGCCAGAGCCATCAAATCTTACATGGCTTTTCTGAAGCTACCAAAGCTTAATTGCTGGCAGTCTGGAAAAGATTGATCATCTGCTTCGGGTGGTCCGTGGAGCAGCGACTCATCCAATGATTTTTTGAATCCTGAAATAGTAATATTTGCTATTTTCGACGCGCTCTGCCAACTTTCCCAAGTGCAGGCCCAAGTGTAGGCCCAAGCGCAGGCCAAGGTACAGGGTGGATCTGAGTTCGGCTTAGGGCTGATCCTGGCTCTTGCCCATGCCTGATTGACGCAGTGTGCAGCTGGCTAACTTTGTGTCAAATCAGTAGTTATCATTTGAGCCTATATTGCATTGCCAATCAAGTCCTTAGGGGGCAAATAAAAACCCCCTGACTAGTCAGGGGGTGGGTGACAAATAGATTGGGCTGGCTGGAGCACAGCTTGAGAGCTATGTGCTGGCTGAGGTTTTAGTTCGGTTAAAGACGTTATTCAGCTAAAGCCGTTTTTCGGCTAAAGCCAGGAGCCGTCAGCGCTGATGGATGAGTTAGTATAGTCCAGTTGGCCAGGGGATGGAGATCAGGCAGCGGCCAGGTTGGCAGCTACAAAATCCCAGTTAACCAGCTTTTCCAGGAAGGTGGTCATGTAATCGGGACGACGATTCTGGTAGTCGAGGTAGTAGGCGTGCTCCCACACATCCATGGTGAGCAGGGCGGTTTGGCCATGGGCTAGGGGCAGGTCGGCGTTGGCGGTCTTGGTGACCTTCAAGCTGCCGTTATCGAGCACCAGCCAGGCCCAGCCACTGCCGAACTGGGTGGCGCCGGCGGCCTTGAACTGCTCAACAAAGGCTTCAAAGCTGCCTAGGTCGGCATTGATCTTGTCGAGCAGGGCGCCGCTGGGGGCACCGCCACCGGCGGGTTTGATGCACTGCCAGTAGAAGCTGTGGTTCCAAACCTGGGCGGCGTTGTTGAAGATGCCCGCCTTGCCGGCATCACCGGCCACGGCGACGATCGTTTCTTCGAGGCTGCTGTTTTCCAGCTCAGTGCCGGAGATCAGGTTGTTGAGGTTGGTCACGTAGGCCGCGTGATGCTTGCCGTGGTGAAACTCGAGGGTGGCGCGGGAAATGTGGGGTTCGAGCGCGTCGAGGTCGTAGGGCAGCGCGGGCAGCGTGTGAGCCATGGGACAAGGTGGTATGCAAAAGAGTGCCTGCCGGAGTGCCCGACGGCGGCTGGCATCCTAACGATCGATAAAGAACGATCGATAAAGATTTAGCCAGCCCGCTCTCAATCCCGCAGCCAGGCGCCAAGGCTAACAACAAGGGGCCAGCCTTTAGTAAACATGACCTAGTAACCCCGACCTGGGAGCCATCGCCCAGGAGCCATCACCCAGGAGCCATCA
>JBIKVR010000120.1:0-7345 GCA_044356735.1 Prochlorococcaceae cyanobacterium | reverse complement strand
CCCAGGAGCCATCACCCAGGAGCCATCATCCGAGTGACATCACCCAAGAACCATGACCGGCAGCCATGAGCTTTCGACCATGACCCAATGCAGCTCACTTAGGCGCCCTGCCTAACAGTCATGAGCAGTGGGCCTGAGCTGCAGAGCCAAAGGCTTTGGCTCAGGCCATGGGTGCATTTAGTTGAGGGGTTTGCTTGGAAATGGTCTTGGCCGGGGTCATAAGCCGGCCTGGGGGCAAAATTCAGCGGCCTACCTGGAGCAGTTCCACCTCAAAAATCAAGGTGGCATTGGCGGGGATCACGCCGCCGGCGCCGCGTTCGCCGTAGGCCAGATCTGGGGGGATCACCAGCTTGCGCTTGCCGCCCACCTTCATGCCGGCCACACCTTCATCCCATCCCTTGATCACCCGACCACCACCCAGGGGAAAGGAGAAGGGACCGCGGCCGTAGCTGCTATCAAATTCGCGGCCATCGGTGAGGGTGCCGCGGTAGTTCACCGAAACCGACTTACCGCTGACGGCCTCATCGCCACTGCCAACAACCAGATCGGTAATCCGCAGACCCGTGGCGGTGGTGAGCTCCTTGGCGGCCACCAGATCGCCGCCCAGGGCTCCGGCCTGGGCAAGGTCGCTGTCGGCTGCGGCGCTGCTAGGGGAGGCGGAATCGGGGGCCATGGCGAAAAGTGTGGGGTTTGGGTCTTCGGGATCGAGCTCGTAGCGGCCAAGGCCCCTGGCCTGCTGGCTGGCAACGGCGGCAGCGCTACTGATGGAGGCGGCACCGGCGTCCCCAGGGGGGGGCGCTAGGACGCTGGTGGTACTGACCAACTGGCTCACCAGGGCCAGCAGCAGGCAGGCAACAAAGACCGCAGATGAGATCAGGATGTCTCGCATCGCCAACCCGAAGTTTGGGCAATTCTGCCGGCTCGTCGGCTCGACCCCAGCATCAGAGCGATTGGTAGCCCAGCATTATTAGTAGCTAGGTACCAGCGGCCAGGTTCCAGCGGTCAGATACCAGCAGCCACACACCAGCCGCCAGGCCCGTGGCGGCGCTGGGCCGGCTGCCGGTGGCTGGCCTGGGAATCAATCGGGAATTTCAGCCCTGGTCTGCTGCATCCTTTGGGCCTGCTCCAACCGATCGATGCGACCGCGCAGCTCGTCGAGCTCCCGCTGCCTGGCCAGGCCCAGATCCTGGAGCAGTTGGTCGCGGTTGCGCTCCAACTGCCGCTCGGCCTCCTGCTCCAGGCCGGGTGATTCGCCGCGCAGGGCCCGCAGCACGTCATCCACCAGGGCCTGGGCATGACGGGGATCGAGCCGGCCGCTATGCACCCATTCCTGGCTCACGTAATGGAGCCGATCGGCCACCAAAGTGGTGGTGCCCAGCCCCCGCAAAAGCAACATCTGCAACAGGTTGTTGGAATCCATAGCGGTGGTTCGGCGGGAGATTGGCGAGGGTGGATGTGGCGAGTGAAGCGAGAAGCCTGAACTGGGGAGTGACGACGAAGCCTGTGCGCTGGGCGGCCCATGGGCACCATGGCGGTTTTTACGCTGCACGGCCAAAGGGAGCGCCAATTGACAGCTAAGGGCCTGGAGGCAAAGAGGCCAGGGGCATTGGGGGCGCTGCTGGCTAACGCTCAGAGGCGCTGGTGGCTGGTGGCGCCCCTGAGCGGCGGCCTGGCGGCACTGGCCTTGCCGCCGCTGGGCTGGCCGCCGTTGCTCTGGCTGGCCCTGGCGGGCCTTTGGGGGCTGGTGGAGACGGCGCCACCGCTGCCTGCCGGAATGCTCTGGGGCCTGGCGGCGATCGGGGTGAGCCATCGCTGGTTGCTGGGGTTGCATCCCCTCGACTGGATCGGCGTGCCAGCCCCGCTCAGCCTGCCCCTCTGCCTGCTGCTGCTGCTGGTTTGCGCCCTGGCTGCCGGGATTGGCGTGGCCTGTTGGCTGGCGCTGGCCCGGCGGCTGCGGCCGCGATCGCCGGCGGGGGCGCTGCTGCTGGCCAGCTGCTGGGGGCTGGCGGAGGTGGCCCTAGCCCGGGGACCCCTGTTCTGGCTGGGGTTGGGGGCCTCGGCCCTGCCGGGCGATCGGCCCCTGGCGGGGCTTGCTTCCCTGGGCGGCGCCGGCCTGGTGGCGGCGGTGCAGCTGCTGATTGGCTGGGGGATTAGCCGTTGCCTGGAGGCCAAAAGACCACTGGTTTGGGTGGCTATTACCGCGGCGATGGTTGCCGCTAGCCACGGTCTGGGGGCCGGGCTGTTGGCGGCCCAACCGCTGGAGCAGGGACATAGCGAGCGGCTGCTGGTGTTGCAGCCGGCGATTCCCACCCGCGAGAAGTTCACTTGGCCCCAGCAGCAATTGCTAAAGGCTCGGCTTAATGCCGCTCTGGCCGAGGGGGCTGAGCGCCAGGTGGCGTCGGTGTTACTGCCGGAGGGGGCCCTGGCTTTGCCGGCGGAATTGGCGGCGCCGGCGAAGGTGGAATTGATCAGCGGTGGCTTCCGCGTTCAACAGCTCCAGGGGGAAGCGGAACAGCGCAGTGCTTTATTGCGTTTCCCGCCCGGGGAGCTGCAGCCCAGTAATTGGCTGGATAAGCACCGCCTGGTGCCCCTGGGCGAATGGGTGCCATTGGCGGGCTTGATCCGCTGGAGCGGCCTATCGGCGGTGGGGGGCTTGCAACCAGGGCCACCATCGCGGCTGCTAACCAGGCCGGCGGGCGCCATCGGCGGGGCAATTTGTTATGAGCTCTCCGACGGCCAGGCCCTGGCCAGGGCCAGCGCCGTCGGCGGGCGTTGGCTGCTGGCCAGTGCCAATCTCGATCCCTATCCAGCGATGCTGCAGCACCAATTCGCGGCCCTGGCCCAGCTGCGGGCGATCGAGAGCGGCCGCTGGCTGGTGAGTGCCGCAAATACCGGACCGAGCCTGCTGGTGAATGCCCGCGGCCAGGTGGTGGCCCAGCTGCCAGCGGGTAGACCCAGCAGTGGCCTGTTCCAAATTCAACAGCTATCTGGCCTCACCGTTTACGACCGGCTGGGGGAAGGGCCGCTGTTGCTGTTGGCAACATTGGGGGCTGGGGGCTTGCTGGCGAATCGGCTTCGCCGCCAGCCGTTTGATTGACACCGATCTCGGCTGCCATTAATTCAACATAATTGTGCCAATTTATCTGCTGGCACACAGGCCAAGGTTTTCCCTGCGGCATCGCCGGACAGATGCCCCCAGCCTGACCAGCCTGGCTAAAAGCCCAGGCGCAAATGACCCTAATCAATGGAATCAATGATGATAAATGTAGATCAAGCAAGAGTAGATCGAGCAAGAAGATTCGCCACCGAAATTATTCGATCACGACCGGCCTTGATTTTGTTGAGTCAACCAAAATTAGCCGTGGCGACAATTCCTCGATCAAAAGTTTGTGGTTCTACCGATTTGTGCGGGCTGTTGCGGTGGTCATTGGCCTGCTCCTGTTGGCGGCACTTCCCCTGTCCGCCACGGTGCTGCTGCTGGCGGCCCTGCCGCTGGTGCTGAAGGCCCTAGATCAAGACAATGCCCATTGATTGACTGGGTGCGTTGTGAATAGGCAAGTGTTTATCTACTAACGGGTATTTTACTAGCTTTTCGATATTCCCGCAAGATACAAAAAATTAAAAAAGAAGGGAGAGCAGTAAGCTGGCGTTAATCGCCACGATCAGGGCGGCGCAGCCCCAGCTGAGGATCACCAGCCAGGGGGGCGCCAGCAGGTTACCCATCAGGCCCGGCCTGCTGCAAAACAGAATTAGGGGAATCACCGCAAAGGGCAGTTGCAAACTGAGCACCACCTGACTGAGTATCAACAGCTGGTTGATGGCCGATTCCCCTAGCAAAAGAACGGTGCCCAGGGCTGGCACCAGGGCCAGGCAGCGGGTGAGCAGCCGGCGTTGCCAGACGGGTAGGCGAATTTGCAGAAAGCCATCCATCACGATTTGACCGGCCAGGGTGGCGGTGACGCTGGAGCTCTGACCGGCCGCCAGCAGGGCCACCGCGAACAAAGTGCTGGCCAGGGCGGTGCCCAGGGTGGGGCTGAGCAGCCGATAGGCCTCGTGCAGATCGGCCACCGGCTGCAGCTGTTGGCCATGGAAGCTGCCGGCGGCCAGGATCAGGATTGAGCAGTTGATTAAAAACGCCAAACTCAATGCCAATACCGCATCCCAGGTGCTGTAGCGCAGGGCCCAGTGGCGGGCCATCGGATCGATCGGCCAGCGCCTGGACTGCACCAAAGAGGAATGCAAATAGAGGTTGTGGGGCATCACCGTGGCCCCCAAGATGCCGGCGGCTAAAAACAATTCATTACCTTGACGGGGGTTGATGCCTCGGGGCCAAAAGCCCTGGATCACCTCGCCCCAATCCGGCTTTAGCAGTAGCAGTTCCACCGCAAAACAGCCCCCCACCAGGGCGATCAAGCTGATCGCCACCAGTTCCAAACCCCTTACGCCCCATTGCTGCAGCAACAGCAGCAGCAGCGTGTCGGCCACGGTGAGGGCCACCCCCCAGGCCAGGGGCAGACCAAACAACAGCTGCAGGGCGATGGCGCTACCCACCAGCTCAGCCAGATCACAGGCGATGATCGCCAGCTCTGCCATCAGCCACAGGGGCAGGCGCCAGCCGCCCGGCAGTAAGCGGGCACTGGCTTGGGCCAGGTCCATGCCGGTGGCGATCCCCAGCCGACAGCACAGCGACTGCAACAGGGTGGCCATCAGGCTGGAGAGGGCCACCACCCAGAGCAGCCGGTAGCCAAGGGTGGAGCCCGCCGCTAGATCCGTGGCCCAGTTGCCCGGATCCATGTAGCCGATCGCCACCAGGTAGGCGGGGCCCAGCACCTGCAAAAAGGTGCGCCAGCTGCCCCGCCTGGGCTGAACCTCCACCGAGGGGCCTTGCCAGTCTCGGAATTTAGAAGGTTGCAGCGGCTGCGTCACTCCTATCACTCATGCCCCCAGGCTGCCACTACGGTCGCCGCCAGCTGTCTTGGCCTAAGCCCGAGGCAAAGCTGCTCTTGATTGCCCAACTCGCACCGCGATTCCCACGCAGGTGGATTTGGCCTATCTGATCGACGCTAGCTTGAACTAAGCCGACTATGGCCTGCTCAAGCTTCCGAATGAACCCCTCGGCCTGGTGCGTCAGCAGCCAGATAAGCCAGTATTGCAATTTTATGATGCTCCAGATGCTGCCTGATCAGCCTGGCAGATCAAATTGAGTGCAGACAATAAACCTGGATTTGGCCTGGCTGACAAACATAACTCGACACGTCTTTTTATAGATGCGGCAACAGTTTTATTGACATTGATACCTGTCCCGTCCCTCCCCGCACACACACATCCCAGTTGCAAGCAACTGGGAATATAGTCGCCTTTCGTTGACCATATCAGGCTCAACTAGCTTGACTACGCTCACCGCAAAAAGCACCGCTTGACTACACTTTCAGCAACAGGCACAACAAGCCTAGCCAGTCTCACGGAAACAGGTACAGCATGATTATCGACTCTTGTAATTAATTGCACAATAAAGCTAGCAACACTGTCCGCGGGCACCCCAGAAAACCTGGTAAATCTTGTCGTATAGGCCAATAATTCTATCCACCATTACCGCAAGTGGCCCAGTATATCTAGTCTTACTTGCGACAACCGGCAATGCAAATCTTGCCACACTTGCCTCCATTCGCAATATTGCTATCTGTGTTGATGCCATTTGCATGGAAAGTAACAGTAGAAAAGTAGGAGTTGGCACGGCCTCTCTCCGGACTAAGCTCCCTATCCTTGAGCTAACTGGAAGTGCCGCTTCTGCCGCCGTTGGTAGCTTGCATATTGATCACAATGACAGCGGGGGAGCTAGCAGTATTGTATTTCGCAGCAAGGGAAACGCCGAAAGCGACTATGCCTTTTTAGTAGTATAGGGAAAATGCCCAGGTCTGCCTGATTAAGCAGAGTTTGACTTGGTTATGCTTGGCTGTCAATATTAAGTCGACGATCATATCGCCTTGATGCCATCTGGAAATGTGGTATTGGCACAAATACCTCTGGCACTAGGCTGACGTTCTAGGGGGGATTCAAGCCTCTCAAAATGTTGTCCTGGCTGCAGGCAAAGAAGTTTTTGCTGACAATAGTCAGATTAGATGTTGTAATAATAATCGTGAGTTGCTGTTTCGTAGGCAAGAGAATGTCAAGAAATCAAGGGCACCTCGAAAAATTCGGGTTCCGCGCGGGCCGACTAGCGATACCCGCTGCGGCAAATGGAGTGGATGGAGCCTAAGGCCACGCTAGGGCTAATTTTTCGAGGTGCCCTTAAGGGAGTATGAAAGCACCATGGTTTCCTGTGGATCCCGAAAGGGAGCTGATAATGCGAAAATGATTCTTCTGGAATATTGCAATGTGGGAATTGGCGCAAGGACACTCGCAGCCAAGCTGTCAGTTCAGGGGGGTCAGTCTCTGATGCCATAATTATTGGCAGACAGGACGATATGTTAACTGCTTCTAATTCCATTCGAATGTCTTCGACCTGTACTGTCTTTGCTGATGATAAAGTCAGTGGTGCTGAGATATCTACTGATATAAACGGCTATATGACTTTGATGATTATTGGAAATAAGGCGACTAGCTACCCAAGAAGTGTCAGCGCTTGAGAGGTCTTAAATGATAATGCTAATTCAATGGCAACAGCCATTGCAACCGCTGATAAGCTACAGATTTATTCTCTTTATTTAGATTCTAAGTGAATGCTAGCCGTAGCTGGGGATGGTCAGGGATACGGTGGACGAATTAGACTGAAAAGCCGGTAAATAAGAATGCATATTCTGACGGTTTTACCGCTGAAATTCTATTGTCTATGGGCAGAACTTCCCAGGACTCAGTCCTTCAGCTATGGTTTGATAGTTCAATCTGTGCCATTTCTGGTGCCCTGGATAAACTTATTTAACTGGACCCCGTAGAATTTAAGAATAAGGACCATTCTCATCATCGATTGCCTCATAGTGATACCATTGCCAAGGAAGTGGAGAAAACATCTATGGGCGGTATAAACTTGACCAGATGGGATTAAGAAACTACAGCTGGGCTGTTTGATTGCATATATGGCTTAAGCGCTGAAGGATAAGACGGGAACGGTGAGCGAACAGCAGTTGCAAATTCTTGATTTGTAAAAGCAACACTCAATGGTTAGATAAACATTCTTAATTGCGCTGAACTTTTTACTATTCTCACCTAATCTCGCCCCCTCGATCACCCGTTGACCCCAGCCCCCATGCCGTCCTCAGCTATGCCGGGTTGCGGGCCGAGGCGCTGAAGTTGTTGTGGCGTCTCTGGTGGCAATCGCATCAGCCTTGCGAATCACCTAGGCGATTCA
>JBIKVR010000093.1:0-10715 GCA_044356735.1 Prochlorococcaceae cyanobacterium | reverse complement strand
CCGATGCCGAACTGACAGGCCAACAGGCCGCTGATGCCCACCAGCACGATCGCCCCCCGCCAGTAGCGCCGCCAGGGGCCCGAACCGCTGCTGGCGCCAACTCTGCTCACCAGCCAGGCCAGCAGCAGCAGCAGCTGGGGCAGCAGCGGCAGCACGAAGCGGAAGTCTTTGGTGCTCATCAGGCTGGCCAGCAGCAGGCCCCCCAGGGGGAAGCTCAGCCACCAGGCCAGGCGCCAGCGCTCCGCAGAGCTGGCCGGCGGCCGGGTCCCCTGGCGCATTAGCCAGCGATCCAGCAGCCAGCCGGCCAGCACAAGCCCCACCAGGCTGGCGCCGGCCATGGCGGGCAGCAGCTTGGGGTAGTAGAGCCAGCCGGCCAGGCTGTTGGGCTCCAGTCCCTCCTGGTAGAGCACCCCCCAGCGGCGGGCATTGTTCACCGTGCTCACGATTGTGAGCCAGTTCTGGCCGATCCAGCCGCCGGCCACCAGCCAGGCCAGCCAGGCGGCCAGCAGCCCCTGGGCGGCCAGCCACCAGCGGCCCCGCAGCAGTTGCTGGGCCGCCCGCAGAGCCAGGGCCGCCAGGGGCAGCCAGAGCAGCAGCAGGCCGGTGGGACGGGTGAGCAGCAGCGCCCCCAGGGCCAGGCCGCAGCAGCCGCTGGCCAGCCAGGGTCGCCGCCAGCTCGGGCCCGCTGTGCGGCTCGTTGCACCCACACCCAGGTGACGCCAGCTGAGCAGGGTCCAGCAGGCCGCCAGCACGGCGGTGAGGCTGAAATCAATCAGATAGTCGCTGCGCTGGTTGAGCAGGGCTGGGGCGACGGCGCAGAACCAGGCGGCCCACAGCCCGGCCTGGCGGCTGGCCAACAGCCGACCCTGGCCGTAAACGCTGACCAGCAGCAGGCCGTTGAACAGGCTGTTGCTGAGGATGGCGCTGGCGTAGCTGGGGCCCAGCAGGCTGAACAGGGGCGCCGTCACCAGGTAGGTGAGCGGGCCCCGGTAGCTGGGGGCCTGGGCCCAGAGCTGATGCCACCAGTCGCCAGCCAGCGGCTGGGGTTGGCGCAGCACCTGCCAGATGTTCAGGGCGCGGCTGAGGTGGTCCCCCTGGTCCCAGGCGGGGGGCAGTTGGTGGCCCTGCAGCCAGATCAGATCCAGCACCAGGCTGCCGAGCCAGATGCCGGCCAGCAGCCAGCCATCGCGGTGGTGGGGCCGGCTGGATGTGGGCTTCTCTGAGGGGGCCATCTAAGTGGTGGTGGGGCCGCTCATGGGCTGGAGTTTGACGGGCTGGAGCTTGATGGGCTGGAGTTTGATCGCCGTCCTTCCGCTTCTGCCGCTTCTGCCGCTTCTGCCCCTTCTGCCCCTTCTGCCCGCTCGGCCCGCTCAGCCCGTTCGGCCCGTTCGGCCAGCACCCAGCCCCGCAGCGCCGGCGCCTCCAGCAACACTCGCCAATCCTCACCAGCAGGCAGCTCGGCCCGCCGCAGCCACAGCCTTTGGCCCGGCGCCACGGCCGCTGGAGACAACAGCTGATCGGGGGTGTTCGGCGTGGCCAGGGCCAGCAGGATCAGCTGAGCGTGGTCATCGCCACTGAGGGGGGCCGCCGCCGCCGCCTGGATCGGCCGCTGGGCCAGCAGCCGTTGCACCGCTGGCGGGGCCAGGGCCTGGCGCAGGGCGGGGCTGCGGTCGCTGAACAGGCCGGCCTGGGTGAGTAGCGCCAGAGCCAGCCAGGGCCCGGCCAGCAGGGCCCAGAGCCGCCGCCGGGGCTTTTGCATCAGGCAGCTGGCCAGCCAGCAGGCCCCCAGGCCAGCGGCCGCCAGGGCCAACAGGGCTGGGGCCGGCAGCCCTTCAGCGGCGGCCAGCTGCTTTTGCAGCGGCGCAGCCGGCCACACCAGGGCCGCCATCAGCAGGCTGGCCGCCAGCAGCAGGGCGGTGGCCAGGGCGCCTAGGGCCAGCTGGAGCGGCCGCCGCCAAGGCCGATCGACTTGGCACCAGCGCTGTAGACCGAGGCTGGCGGCCATGGCGATCCAGGGGGTGAGCTGCAGGCCGTAGTAGGGGGTTTTGGTGCGAAACAGGCTGAGCAGCAGCAGCAGCAGCAGCGGGTAGAGCAGCAGCAGCAGCCGTTGGCCCCGCTCCAGAGGCAGCCGCCAGGCGATCGGCCAGCCCAGCAGCGCCGCCAGGATCCAGGGGGCGGTATTGGCTGGAATGTTCCACAAGTAATAGAAGGGCCCGGCGGCGTAGACGTCAGCGCGCGACAAAAACAGCAATTTCTGCCAGAGGCCGCCCACGAGCTCCAGGCCATAGCTATGCAGGCTCAGGGCCAGCCACAGGGCCACCGGCAGCCAGCCCAGGGCCAGCCCCAGCCAGAAGCCGCCGCGGCGCAGCAGCTGCCGCCGCTCCAGCAGCAGATAGGGCGCGATGGCCAGCATTGGCAGGGCCACCATGAAGCCCTTGATCAAAAAGGCCAGCCCCGGCGCCAGCCCCACCAGCAGCGGCCAGATTGCCGAAGAATTAGTTGGCTGCGCACCAGCTGGACGCGAAGCTGATAGCACCCGGAAAGGTCCACCCCCCTGGGGGCCGCAGTTCACCAGGGCGGCGATGCCGGTCAGCTCCACCGCCAGCAGGGGCATGTCCTGGGTGGCCAGGTGGGCGTAGTTAAGCCACAGGGGCGTCAGCGCCAGCAGGGCCATGGTGAGCGGGCCAGCCGCCGGCAGCTGGGGCAGCAGCCGCCTGGCCAGCCAGCCGCTGAGCAGCAGCGAGACCACGGCCGCCAACAGCGCCGGCAGCGCCTCGGCCCAGGGCCAAGGAAATATTTTCAGGCTCAGGGCCATCAGCCACTGGACGCCGATGCTGCGGTCGTAGACCGGCTCGCCAAACCACAGCGGTGCCAACCAGTGGCCGCTCTGCAGGATCCAGCGGGCCTGCAGGCCGTAGTAGCCGGCGTCGTGGGCCAGGGGGCTGCGGGGGGCCGCTGTGAGCAGCAGCGGTGCCAGCAACAGGGGGCCCGCCAGGCGCGAGAGGGGCCCCGCCAGGCGCGAGAAGGGGCTGCCGAACGGGGCCACACGAGTCATGGCTGGCACTTTGCCAGCTTGTCCAGGTGGCTGGTAATGGCGAATGGGCCCTCGCCAGCCCAGGTCGATCCGGGCGGTAGGGGGGGCTGGGTGAGGGGGGCCGGTGTGATCTCTGACACATCGACCCTGGCCGTTGGCCTGTGCTGGCCCCAAACTTTTGATTGGCGCATCGCGCCTACCAAGTGTGAGGATTTCATGAAACTCTTCCAGCAACTGCTGCTGGCTCCAGCCGCCCTGGGCCTGTTGGCCCCGATGGCCGCCGGCGCCGCTGAGCTGAATATCGCTGGCGTTAGCCAGTACACCAGCCAGGAGCAGGTCACCAGCATTTCTCAGTTCTCTGATGTGAAGCCCACCGATTGGGCTTATCAGGCACTGAGCAACCTGATCGAGCGCTACGGCTGCGTGGCCGGTTATCCCAATGGCACCTTCAAGGGTGGCCAGGCGATGACCCGCTTTGAGGCCGCCGCTCTGCTCAACGCCTGCCTCGACCGCGTCACTGAAGTGACCGACGAGCTGAAGCGCCTGATGAAGGAATTCCAGAAGGAACTCGCCATCCTCAAGGGCCGCGTCGATGGCCTCGAGGCCCGCGTGGGTGAACTGGAAGCCAATCAGTTCTCCACCACCACCAAACTGAAGGGCTATGCGGCCTTCGTGCTGGGCGGCAACTCCTACGGCGGCAACGGCAATGTTGTGGCTGCCGATAGCGCCGTCTTCCGTAAGCAAAACACCCCCGCAGGCACCAACGTTGGACCTAGCAGCCTTAAGAATTACGCCAAGGCTACTCAAGGCGGCACCTCCTTCAACTACGACGTTCGCCTAGACCTGGACACCAGCTTCACTGGCAAGGACCTGCTGCGCACCCGCCTGCGCGCCGGAAACTTTGGTGCTTCCGCCTACAACGGCGGCAGTGCTACGAATATTTCCCGTCTCACCGGGATGGAAACCGCGTTCCAGAGTGACGCTGGCGCCAACGTGGTTGAAATCAATCGCCTGTTCTACAAATTCCCCGTGGGCGATGGCTTCAATGTCATTGTTGGTCCCCGGGTTCGTCAGGACGACATGCTGGCTATGTGGCCCAGCGCTTACCCCGCTGACACTGTCCTTGACGTCTTCACCTACGCCGGTGCTCCCGGTGCCTACAGCCTGAACCTGGGCGGCGGTGCCGGTATTACTTATGCGAAGAACGGCTTAAACGCCAGCCTCAACTACGTTTCCGCCAACGCAGATAGCGCCAATCCTTCCGAAGGTGGCATCGGCACAAATGGTGCCAAGTCTACCTTTACTGCCCAGTTGGGCTATGCCGGTTCTAACTACGGTGCGGCTTTCGCCTACACCTACGGTCAAAATGGTGGCACTGCCGGAGTTTATCCCGGTAATGCCACTGGTTTGGCCGAGTCCGCTTTCGGTGGCACCAACAGCAACTATGGCCTGAGCGCCTACTGGTCGCCCAAGGAGACCGGCTTCATTCCCTCCATCAGCACTGGCTGGGGCTACAGCACCTTGGCTGCTGCTAAAGGCACAGTGGATGCTTCGGGCGACCCAGTCGTCCCCATCGGCGCAGGAGTCACCGCAGCTCAGAACTGGTACGTGGGCCTGCAGTGGGCTGATGCCTTCCTCAAAGGCAACACCCTGGGCATGGCCTTTGGTCAGCCCACCTTCGCCACCAGCCAATTCAAAGGCAAGCCCAACGACGGCAACTACGCCTGGGAGTGGTGGTACAAGTTCCAGGTTACCGACAACATCAGCGTTACCCCCGCCATCTACTACCTCAGCGCTCCCCTCGGTGCCATTGGTCGTGAAGTTGCCGGTGGCAATGCCCTCACCAACTTCGGTGGCCTGGTTAAGACCACCTTCAAGTTCTGATCTTCCGATCTGAGCTTTATGGCTGATTTTTCAGCCTAATTAGTTCGATAATCCTGGGGCTCTTGCTGTTTAAGCAAGAGCCCTTTTTGATTGATTCAGTTTTGATTGTCTCAGCTTGTTGCTGACTCGATATTGTCCGCTGATTTGCCCAGTTCCACTAGTGTTGCCGTGTAATTTTCACGCTGTAATTGTATGTTTGCTGTTGTCAAGCCAATCTGCGGGTCTGTGATCGCAAGACTGGTTTGGCATGCGCTTGCCCTGATGCGCTGCCCGCCGGTCTTGCCTTGGGCTGGTGCCGCCGGGTTTGCCTGCCGCCGAAGATGGGGAGATAGTTGTTAGGGCAGCTCGGTTGACCCCTTTCTCGCTGGCTCAGGATCCCTATGCCGTGCTCGGCGTTTCGCGCCAGGCCAGCGCCGCCGAAATCAAGAGCGCCTACCGGGCCCTGGTGAAGCGTCACCATCCCGATGCCGGCGGCGATGCGCTCACGATCGTGGCCCTCAATGCCGCCTGGGAGGTGCTGGGCGATGGCGAGCGCCGTCGGGCCCTGGATCGGCGGCTGGAGGATGGGGGGGCGAGCCAGCGGGACGCCGCCGCCGCCGCCCGCAGGGCCAGCCGCCGTGGCGCTGAGCTGGAGGAGCGGCTGGCGGCATGGTTGCAGGGGGTTTATGGCCCGATCGATCGGCTGCTGGCCCAGGTGATCAATCCCTTCCCCGCCCAGCTGCGGGCCCTGGCGGCCGATCCCTACGACGATGAGCTGATGGCAGTTTTCTGTGCCTATTTGGAGCAGAGCCGGCTCAAGCTCGACAAGGTGGACAAGCTATATCGCTCCCAGGCCGCCCCAGCTGTTGCCAGGGATCTGGCCCTTGGTCTCTACCACTGCCTCAGCCAGGTGCAGGACGCTCTGGCCGACCTGGAGCGCTACACCATGGGCTACGTGGATTCCTACCTGCGCGATGGCCGCGAGTTATTGCGGCAAGCCAAGCGGCAGCGCAGCCAGCTGCTGGAGCAGCGCCGCTGCCTGGACATCTAAATCAAATACTTAGACCACCAAATTCAGGCCCCAAACGCCTCCAGCTGGTCGAGCCGCAGCCACACGTCCGGTACGGGCCGGCGCCAGCGCAGCTGGGCGTAGTCGCCCTTGAGGGCCACGATCTCCCCGGGGCCCTCGAGGATGTAATCGGGCGGCAGGGGATCGCTGGCCCGGGCCTCCAGGCTGCCGCCGTAGGCCAGGCGATTCACCCGCACCAGGCTGCCCTTCTTCAAGGGCTGCACCTTGGCGGCGGCGGGGCCAGCGGCGGTTGGGGTTGGAGATTCGGTCATCGGGGAGCTCTCTGGCGGCGATCGGCTCAGCCATCTCTGCTCAGCGATCACCGCTTGGCGATCGCCGCTCAGCCAAGGCTGCTGGAGCAATACTGCCCGGTTTGGCCGGCAGCTTGGCTGGGGCGCCTCTGAAAAGCGCCATTTCCTTGGCCCCGCCAGCCGAGAACCCTTGCAAAATCAGCGCTTCATTGGCTGGAGGCCAGCTGGCCGGCTGTGATTGGCCTGCCACGCTGGGGCCAATGTCCTGGTGGCCGCCCCTTGACCTCCCACCTCGCCCTCTACTTGATGGTGTTCGGGGCCCTGCTGCTGGTGGCGGTGCTGCTCGATGACATCGCCGCCAGGATTCGCCTGCCCGGCATCCTGCTGGTGTTGCTGCTGGGGCTGCTGATCGACAACAACCTGGAGGCGGTTCCAGGCCAGCCACCACCGCTGCTAACCCTCTACCAAGCCAATCAAATCGCCCAGGTGTCCCTGGTGCTGGTGCTGTTCTTTGGCGGGCTCACCACCAACTGGGCTGCCCTGCGCAGCGTGCTGCGCCCCGCCGCCCGGCTGGCCACCCTGGGGGCCGGCCTCACCGCAATACTGCTGATGGGCGGAGTGCTGGGCCTGGAGCGGCTCGCCGGCGCCAATTGGGCCGCCAGTTTGCCGATGGCCCTGTTTGTTGGGGCGATGGTTTGCAGTACCGACGCCTCGGCGGTGCTGGCCCTGTTGCGGCCCCTGGCCGGCCGGCTGCCCCAGCGGCTGCTCGACCTGCTGGAGTGCGAATCGGCTTTCAACGATCCGGTGGCGGTGGTGTTGGCGGGCTTGGCCCTGGCCCTGGCCTCCGGTGATGGCGATACCAGCTCTTCCTATCTGGTGATCGAGGTGTTGCGCCAGTTTCTGCTCGGTGCCCTGCTCGGCTTCCTCGGCGGCAGTCTCGCCAGTCAGCTGCTCTCGGCCAAGTTGTGCGGCGGCGTGCCCTCGCTGCTGGCGGTGTCCAGTTTGGCGGTGCTGTTCCTGCTGGTGGGTGCCACCCAGTTGCTGGGGGGCAGCGGCCTGTTGGCGGCCTATATCGCCGGCCTGGTGCTGGGCAACAGCTCCGATTGCGACCGCGACGCCCTGGAGCAGGCCCATGCCGGTTTCGCCAAGTTGGCTGAACTGCTGCTGTTTTTATGCATGGGCCTGGTGGTGCAGCCCGATCAGGTGGTGGATTCGGCCGGCCGGGCGCTGCTGCTGGTGCTGGCCCTGCTGCTGGTGCGCTGGCCGCTGGTGGAAATGTTGCTGTTCCGCGTTGGTTTTAGTGGGCCTGAGCGGTTGATGATCTCCTGCGCCGGCCTGCGGGGGGCGGTGCCGATCGCCCTGGCCATCCAGGCCGCCGCCAGCTCCGTGGCCTGGGGGCGCCAGATGCCGGCCCTGGCCCTGGGGGTGGTGCTGATCGGGCTGGTGGGGCAAGCCGCAGCTTTGGTGCCCCTGGCCAGGCGCCTGGGCCTAGCCTCCAGGGGCGAGTAGGGGGCTAATCGGTGCGACTGCTGCTACTGGGCTGTTCGGGCTTTGTCGGTCGCGAGCTGGTGCCGCACCTGCTGCAACTCGGCCATCAACTCACCCTGGTGAGCCGCCAGGCCAACCCCTTCCCGGCCCTGGTGGGGGAGCGGCTGCAGCTGTTGCGGCTCGATCCGGCCTTGGCGGCCAGCTGGCAGGACGATCGCCTGCTGGCGGCCCTGGCCGCGGCCGAGGGGGTGGTGAATCTGGTGGGCGAGCCGATCGCCGAGCGGCGCTGGACCCCCGCCCACCGTCAGCTTTTGCTCGATAGCCGGGTGAACAGCACCGAGCTGCTGGTGCGGGCGATGGCCGCCCAGCCGACGCCGCCGGCGGTGTTGGTGAATGGCTCGGCCGTGGGTTGTTACGGCAGCAGCCTTGACGCCCGCTTCGTTGAAACCAGCGCCAGCGGTGGCGATTTCCTGGCCGAGATCTGCCTTCAGTGGGAGGCGGCAGCCGATCGGGTCCCGAGCGGTTGCCGGCTGGTGAAGCTGCGCCTGGGCATCGTGCTCGGCCCCGACGGCGGCGCCCTGGGCAAGATGTTGCCGGTGTTTCGGGCTGGCTTTGGCGGGCCCGTTGGTTCCGGCCGCCAGTGGATGAGCTGGATCCATCGCCAGGATCTCTGCCGCCTGATCGCCACCGCCCTGGCGGATCCCGCCTACAGCGGTGTTTACAACGCCGTGGCTCCCGAACCCACCACCATGGCCCAGTTCGCCGCTGGGCTGGGCCGGGTGCTGGGGCGGCCCAGCCTGTTGCCCGTGCCCGGGGCGATTTTGCAGCTGCTGCTCGGCGATGGGGCCCAGGTGGTGCTGGAGGGGCAGCGGGTGCTGCCGCAGCGGCTGCAACAGCAGGGGTTCAGCTGGCAGTGGCCCGAGCTCAGCGCCGCACTTGCTTCTGCCACCAAGCCATCGCCCCGCTGAGCAGGGCTGAGCCCATCAGCAGGCCGATCGCCGGGGTGAACAGGGGCTCCCAGAGGGCTTGAAACAGCTTCAGCGGCGCCTCCAGGTGCTGGCTGTTCATGCCCACCGCCACGGCGAACCAGCAGGCGCCGGCGATCACCACAAAAACGTCGATCACCAGCAGGGTGTCGATCGCTCCCTTGAGCCGCTGCAGGGGACTGGCGGGTTCAGCCATGGGGGCAGGTTTCGAGCAACTCCATGATCGCCTTTGCCATGCGTTCGCTGCCTCCGGGATCGCCGATGCGCTCGCTCGCCAGGCGCTCCAGGCGGCGCCGCAGGGCGGCGGCCTGGGTTGGATCGGCCAGCTGCTTGAGCAGGGCAGCCGCCAGGGTCGCCGTGGCGTTCAAGGCGGCCTGGCTGCCAGCCGCCCCGTCGGCGCAATGCAGGCCGCTGCCCAGCAGGCGCCGCTGGGCTTCCGCAAAGCTCTCTGTGAACTGGGGGCCCCGCCCCGCCAGTTGCAGCACCGGCTTGGCCAGGCCCACCGCCTGCTCGCTGGCCGTGCCCGCCATCGAGATCACCAGATCCGCGGCCGCCAGGATCCCACTGAAGCGACCCCAGCCCAGTAGCAGCCGCAGGCCATGGCCCGCCAGCAGCGGCCCGCTGGGGCTGGCCCCAGGCGCCTGCTCCAGTTGCCAGCCGTGGGGGCGGGCCATGGCGGCGATCGCCTCCAGTTCCAGCTCCTGCACCAGGGCCAGCTCCACCACCAGGCCCCCTGGCCGGCGCAGCTCCGCTGGCAGCAGGGCCAGCATTTGCAACATCAACTCCAGGTTGTGCAGGGCTTCCGGCAGGCGGCTACCGGGTAACAGGGCCAGCCGCCGGGCCGGGGTCATAGGCAGCTGACCGCTGGCCGAGGGGCCAGCTGCCGCTGCACCCCGGCCAGCGGTCACCGTTTGTTCGGGGGCCACCGCCCCCCTGCCGGAGGCCACTGGTTCACCGGAGACCACTGATTCACCGGAGACCACTGGTTGATCGGGGGCAAGTATTTGATCGGGGGCCACCGGGTCGAGGAAGGGGTTGCCCAGGAAGCTCACGGGACGGCCCAGCTGGGCCTGGAGATCGCTGGCGGTGAGGACATCGCGGCTCCACACCGCCAGTACCCGGGCTTGGCGCAGCAGCCAGCCGCAGGGCCAGGGCAGCCGCAGCCGGCCCTCGTAGTGGCTCGAATAGGCAACCAGATACATCGCCGTGGGCCTCCCACTCAGCCAGGCCCCCAGCAGCGGCACGATGTCGCCCACCGCCACCACCAGCGCAT
This sequence comes from Prochlorococcaceae cyanobacterium, assembly GCA_044356735.1. GTDB lineage: Bacteria > Cyanobacteriota > Cyanobacteriia > PCC-6307 > Cyanobiaceae > UBA5018. The sequence goes on along the minus strand of JBIKVR010000093.1, from coordinate 751 downwards.
AGCGGCGGCGGCGGCGGCGCAGCAGCGCCAGCCGACCCAGCAGGTAGAGCACCTGGCCCTGGAGCAGTTCCGTGAGCTGGCCGGCCAGGCTGGTGTAGCCCAAGCCGCCGGTGCTGTAACTGCGGGTATGGCCCAGCACGGCAATGCCCTGGCGGCGGTAGGGATCGCCGTGGCCCACCAGGGGCAAGGCCTCCACCGCCACGCCCAGTCGCTGCAGGGCTGCGGCCAGTAGGGCACCGCTGAGGTCTTCCCCGTGGCCGTTGCTCAGCAGTAAGACGGGCTTCAACGACTCAAAAACTCAACAACTCGAACAATTCAAGCCAGCCTTAGCTCAGTTTTCCTGGAGCCAAGCCTGCACCTTGAGCATGGCCTGCCAGTTGGGTTTGCGGGCCAGGCCATCGGCGATTGAATCCTGCAGTTCAGTGGCCAATTCCGGCGCCAGGGCCAGCACCTTTCGGGCCAGGTCGATATGTTCACGCACACCCTTGGTGCCGGTTTCGAGCATCGCCAGGCTGAGGTTGATGCGGCTTTGGGGATCTTGGGGGTTCAGTCGCACCGCCACCTTGGCGGATTTCATCGCCGCCAGCGGTTGGCCGGCCAGCAGCTGCAACCAGGCCAGGCAGGTCCAACCCGCTGAATGGCGCGGTGCCTGCTCGGTGATGGCGCTGAAGTCCGCGATCAAGCTATCGATCGGCGCACCGGCGCTATAGCGGGCAATGGCCTGCTCGAACAGCGACTCGCCGCTCGGGGT
>JBIKVR010000095.1:0-10493 GCA_044356735.1 Prochlorococcaceae cyanobacterium | reverse complement strand
CTCGGTGATGGCGCTGAAGTCCGCGATCAAGCTATCGATCGGCGCACCGGCGCTATAGCGGGCAATGGCCTGCTCGAACAGCGACTCGCCGCTCGGGGTCGTCTGGGCTTCTGGGCTGGAGGCCGTCTCGGGGCTGGAGGCCGTCATGGCAGCGGCGGATCAATCGGCTATGGAGTCAGATTCCCATGCCGCAGGTGGCCCCTCCCAAGAAAGGCGGCCAGCAAGGCGGCGAGCCAGCCGGCCAGCTCAGACGTTGAAGGAGCTGCCGCAGCCGCAGGTTTGGGTGGCGTTGGGGTTGGTGAAGTTGAAACCGCCGCCGATCAAGGAGGTGGAGAAATCCAGCTGCATCCCATAGATGTACAGCAGGCTCTTGGGATCGCAGACCACCCGAAACGGCGCCACCCCCTCGGGTTCGTAGGCATAGCTGGCGTCGTCGGGGCGAATCGCTTCCGCTTCGATGAAATCCATCGTGTAACTCATGCCGCTGCAGCCGCCGGAGCGCACACCCACCCGCAACACCTTGTTGTCGCCCTGTTGGCCGATCAGCTGGCCCAACTGCTTCACCGCCGTCTCGGTGATCAGAATTCCCTTGCCATCGCGATCGGTGACGGTGGCCACTGGGCTGGCCGGCCCTGGGGAAGCCGTTTGGGTGGTTTCTGTTGGGGCGCTGGCTGTTTGGGCGGTGGCTGTTTGGGCGGTTGCTGTTTGGGCGGTTGCTGTTTGGGAAGTTGCCGTCTCGGCGGTCATGGCGGTGGGGAGCGGTGCGCTCTGGGATCCGGCAACACAACTCTAGGCAGGCCGGCCAGCTGGGGGGTAGGGGCGCAGCTAAGCAGAACTGAGGGCCCGCTTCATAGAGTTAAGAAAAATTTTGAGGTAACGGGGTGCGGGTCGCCATCGTTGGTGCGGGTTTGGCCGGCTTGGCGGCGGCGGTGGATCTGGTGGATGCCGGCCACCATGTGGACCTCTATGAGGCACGGCCGTTCCTGGGCGGCAAGGTGGGCAGCTGGGAGGATGCCGATGGCAACCACATCGAGATGGGGTTGCACGTGTTTTTCTATAACTATGCCAACCTATTCGCCCTGATGCGCAAGGTGGGGGCGATCGATAACCTGCTGCCCAAAGAGCACCATCATCTCTTCGTTAATCGCGGTGGCGATCTGCGCAGCCTCGATTTTCGCTTTGCCCTGGGTGCTCCCTTCAATGGCCTGAAGGCTTTTTTTACCACCTCCCAGCTCGATTGGCTGGATAAGTTGCGCAATGCCCTTGCCCTGGGCACCAGTCCGATAGTGCGTGGCCTGGTGGACTACGAGGGGGCGATGACTGTGATCCGCGACCTGGATCGGATCAGCTTCCAGCAGTGGTTTGTCGGCCATGGCGGCAGTGAGCAGAGCATCCGCCGCCTCTGGAATCCAATCGCCTATGCCCTCGGTTTTATTGACTGTGAGGCGATTTCAGCGCGCTGCATGCTCACCATTTTCATGATGTTTGCGGCTAAAACAGAGGCGTCAAAGCTGAACTTATTGAAGGGTTCGCCCCATCGTTGGCTCACGGGCCCGATCCTGGATTACATCCAGGCCCGCGGCGGCAGGCTGCACCTGCGCCACCGTGTCAGCCAGATTCACTTTGATCAGCCTGGCCAAATAAATCAGCCTGGCCAAGGGAATTCGGGTCAGGATGATTCAGCTAATGGCTTGGCCTCTGCTGCTGGGCTTGGGGTTGGCGCCAGCCGCGTCACCGGGCTCACTCTGGGCACCCCGGATGGTCAGATTCAGGTGCAGGCCGATGCCTACCTGGCGGCCTGCGATGTGCCGGGCATTCAGCGGATCATTCCGGAGGCCTGGCGCCGTTATCCCCAGTTCGACAACATCTACAAACTGGATGCTGTGCCGGTGGCCACGGTGCAGTTGCGCTACGACGGCTGGGTTACCGAGCTGGGCGAAGGCTCCGAGGCCAACCGCGCCCGCCGCGACCTGGATCGACCCGCTGGCCTCGATAATTTGCTCTATACAGCCGACGCGGATTTCAGCTGTTTTGCCGATCTGGCCCTGGCCAGTCCCGCCGATTATCGCAAGCCAGGCGTGGGCTCGCTGTTGCAATGTGTGCTCACCCCCGGCGATCCCTGGATCGCCAAGAGCAGCGAGGCGATCGTCGCCCACACCGATGCCCAGGTGCGGGAGCTGTTCCCCTCGGCGCGCCCGCTCAAGCTGGTTTGGAGCAATGTGGTGAAGTTGGCTCAGTCGCTCTATCGAGAAGCCCCCGGCATGGAGCCCTATCGCCCTGAGCAGAGCACGCCGGTGGCCAATTTTTTCCTGGCCGGCAGCTACACCCGCCAGGACTACATCGATTCGATGGAAGGCGCCACGATGAGCGGCAAGTTGGCTGCAGCTGCCATCCTGGGTAAAGGGGCCAACCTGGTCGCCAATGCCGCCACCGCCACCCCTGTTCAGCCCCTGGCGGCCTGAATCCCAGCTCCTTGCCCCCTCGCGTAAATCCCATGGGCCGTTGGCTCGAGCACAGCGTCACCACGGAGATCAACGCTCCGGTGGAGCGGGTGTGGCAGGTGTGGAGTGATCTGGAGGCGATGCCCCAGTGGATGCGTTGGATTGAGTCGGTGGTAACGGTGCCCCACGATCCAGATCTCACCGACTGGACCCTGGTGGCCCAGGGGTTTCGCTTCCACTGGCAGGCCCGCATCGCCAGCCGGGTTGAGGCTCAGCAATTGCACTGGGAATCGGTGGGCGGCCTGCCCACCAGGGGGGCCGTGCGTTTTTATCCCCAGGCGCCTAACCTCACCGCCGTGAAGTTGACGGTGAGCTACGAGTTGCCCGGGGTCTTGGCACCATTGATGGAACCAACCATCCTGGGGGGGATCGTCACGAAGGAGCTGCAGGCCAACCTTGACCGCTTTCGAGACCTGGTGGAGCGCGATGGCTGAACCTCGCCGCCGGTGTGCCCATCTGCTGCCAACCCGGCCCTTGGCCGCCTTTTTGGCCCTGGGGCCCCTCGCCCTGGTGACGGCCTGTTCGGGCCTGCCCTTTCAAGACCTGTTCAAAAACAGCAGTGGCCAAGCTCCTGAACAGAAGATTGAGCTGTTGCCCGCCCCGCAGACTGGCCTGCGACCGCTTACCAGTTTTACGGCTAAGGCTCCGGAATCTCCCGCCAAGCAGCCCGCCGCAAAGCAGCCCCCCGCCGCTGGTCTACCAGCCATTGCAGGTCTGACGCCCTTGCCCAGTCCCGACCTGGTGGTGGCTGCCATGGGCTCCGGCCGCCGGGATCCGTTCAGTTCGCCGCCGGTGGCGGTGCCAGTCTCCAGCGTGGTGCCGCTGGCCCTGCCGGAAAACTTTCGCTTCACGGGCGTGGTGAGCATTGGCTCCAGACCCCAGGCCCTGGTGCAGCTAGGGGAGCTCAGTGGCAGTTTGCGCCAGGGGGACCGCGGTGGCCGCAACACCAAGCTGCTGCCCGCTGGCTGGAGTGTGGCTGGCATTGACCTGCAGCGCGGTGTGCTCACCCTTAGCCAGGGCCAGCGGCTGTTGCCGATACAGCTCTAGGGCCGCCTAGGAGGCCAGCGCTTGCTTAGGGGGTCGCTGGGCTAGGGCAATACTGCAGGCAGCCACCAGGCCCTGCAGGTCGTGGGGATTTGCTTCCGCATCGAGGCGGCCCAGCAGTTCGCGGCAGCGTTGGCTGGTTTGGGGGCCGATCGATACCAGGGCGATAGTTGATAGGCATTGCTGCCAGTTCGCCCCGTAGGCCTGGGCCAGCAGCTGGCAGGTGTGGCTCACGGTTTTGCCGCTGCTGAAGGTGATCGCATCGATGCGGCCCTGGTCCAGGGCCAGTTGGGCGGCGCTGGGCAGGCCCTGGGGGCAGCCGGTTTCGTAGGCGGCCACCTCCACCACCCGGGACCCCGCCGCCCCGAAGGCCTCCGCCAGCAGGCTGCGGCCGCCACTTTCCACCCGGGGCAGCAGCAGCCGCAGTCCCCAACCCGACACGGGGAAGTGATCGATCAGGCTCTCGGCCACGAAGCTGGGCGGCACGAAGTCTGCAGGGGCTCCCAGGGCTTCCAGTTGGGCGGCGGTCTTGCGGCCCACCGCCGCCAGCTTCAAGGAAGGGGGCCGGTGGGCCAGGCTCTGGCCGCGGCGCCTGAGCCGCTGCTCCACCGCCTCCACGCCATTGCCGCTGGAGAACACCAGCCAGTGGAAGCTGTCCAATTCTTCCAGGGCGTCGTCGAGGGGGCCCCAGCTCTGGGGCGGGGTTACCACCAGGGCGGGCAGATCCACCACGGTGGCGCCGGCCCGCTCGAACAGGCTGCGGGCTTCCGCCAGTTGGCTTTCGGCGCGGGTCACCGCGATCGTGCGGCCCGCCAGCGGGCTGGCATCAGATGGGTGGCTCATGGCGTCAACTCCAGCTTCACCAGACTGCCCGCCTGCTGGAGCAGGGCCGCTGCTTCGCTGGTGCGGCCCTGTTGTTGCAGCAGGCGAATGGCGCTGCTGAAACCCTGGCGGCAGCCTGGGATGTCGCCGGCAAGCAGCAGGCAAACCGCCAGATTTTGATGGCTGGCCGCCGCGTTTGGATCCAGCTGCAAAGACTGGCGGTAGGCGGCGATGGCGGCTGCCAGCTGGCCCCGCTGGCGCTCGATCACCCCCAGCTGGAACCAGGCCAGGGCCAGTTCGGGGGCGGCCTGGCAGGCGCCGCTGGCAAGGGCCGCGGCCTCATCGACTTCCCCCTGCTCCAGGAGAGCTTGGGCCAGGTTGAGGCGTGCCGCCAGGGTTAGCCGGGCCGGCAGCGGCAGGGCCAGGGCCTGGCGATAGAGGGAGATGCTCTCTTGCTGACTATCCGGGCCCATCGCCATTCCCGTAGCAGTGCCCATAGCCATGGCCAGGTGCAGCAGTAATTCGTAGCGCTCCGGGTGGGCGTTGGGGGGGCAGTGGGCCAGGCCCAGCCGCAACAGTTCGATGCCCCGCCGCCGGTTGCCCTCGCTCACCTCCAGGCTGCCGAGTTTGGCGCAGGCGTAGGGGTCGCCGGGCTTGAGCGCCAGCTCGTCCTCCATCGCCGCCCGCAACCTGGCGGCCTTGCCGCCATCGGCCAGCAGCTGGGGCCGGTAACCGTCATGCACCAGGGCCGGCAGCGGACAGTCGGCGATGCGCCAGTGGGGTTCCCTGGCGATCAGGGCCGCCACGCTGTCGTCCACCATCGTGTGGTATTTGCCACTCCAGTGGATATCTGGGTGGCGGCGAAACAGCCGGCTCACATTTGAGTAAGGCGACTGCAGCGCACCTCGCTCAAAGCGCAGCAGGTTGATCAGTAACAACTCGGGCTTGGCCATCAGCTGGCGCAGCGGTTGCTTGGCTTCCTCCAGCAGCTGTTCGTCGGCGTCGAGCACCAGCACCCAATCGCCGCTCACATGTTTGAGGGCCTCGTTGCGGGCCGGCTCAAAATCTCCTGGCCAGTCCATCTGATGCACCACCGCACCGCAGCGCTGGGCGATCGCCACCGTGGCGTCGCTGGAGCCGGTGTCCAGCAGCACCAGCTCATCGGCAAAACCCCGCACCGATGCCAGGCAAGCCTCCAGCCGCTCCGCCTCATTGCGCACGATCATCGAAAGGCTGAGCCAAATCACGGGGGCAGCTGGGGTATCAGTCGGTGAATTCGCCGGGGCGGTGGGCCCTGGCAGCTTCAGTGTGGCCCAGGGCTATGGCTGCCGCGCCTGGGCGGGGGTGGGGCGGGTCTTTTCGAGGGCTTAGCGGCTGGGCGGTTTGTGGTTGAGCGCCGTGGCGCTAATCCCATGGCCGCTGGCTTGCAGTGCTTAATTTTTTGTTTTTGAACCCATGTACATGCCGGATAGAGTTGTTAGCGACCCAACCAATAGCAGCTTTCCCATCTCATATCTATCCTTAGCCAATTTATCGTTGCTAGCAGGGAGCACCAAAATGCACCCCACTGCGGCCGAGCCTAAGGCTACAAGTATGACTGCTAATAGCAGAATATTATTCGTCCAGTGGTTGGGTTTTGACCCTGCAAGGCCTGCACCTGTTTTGAATAATGCTAAAGCTGATTCCAGTGAAACAAGATCTGAGCCATTGCCAGAGAATTTTTGTGCTTCTGGGTAGCGGCTCAGCTGTTCATCTAGTTTTTTGGAATTTTCCGATTGACTTTCTGAGTTCTCATTCTTTGGGGAAAATATCATTGCTTGGAACGTCGTTTACCGGTTGGAGAGCGTCGAAGTCTGCGCGGTAGGTACAAATTCGATGGACTTGCCTGCTTCCGCTTCTTTAAGGGCTTGCGCGTATAAAATCACGGCACGCTGAATAATGGCGGCTTTGGAGAGTCCATTTTCGCGTGCAAGCTGATCGAGATTTTCGAGAAACTGGTTTTCAGCTCGGATTTCAAGCCTCCCTGTTTTTGCCATGGGTGCTCCGGTCGTGTTGATGGCTCGGATGTCTTGCGCGGACCGGTCCGGTCCGGACCGTACATCAAACGGTAGCGCATCCGTAACGGTCGTGGGGTGGGTGGGCGGGTGTCGCTCAGCCTGACCCCACGGGCCTTCGCTGCGGCCAAGGCTACGCGGGTGCGCTCAGCGATCTGCGGCCTTTGCAATAGGGCACGCTGGCAATAGCTGGCCATAACGGTCAGCACCATGCGGCTGGCTGTGGTGGCATCAATCTCGGGCAGATCGGCGAACAACAATCCCCGAATCCGTTTCGATCGGCTTTGCGGGCCAGCCTCAGCACCAGCTCGGCATCGCGGGCCAGTTGGACCAACTTCGCCACCCCAATCACGGCGTCGCGCTTGTGGGCTTCGGCCATCGCCGCTGCCAGATGGGGCCAAATAGCCTTTCGGCCAGATTCAACTTCCACCTATTCAGCAACCACCACCGCGCCACTGTCGGCGGCTAACTGCTGGAGCTTCGAGCGCTGGGCTTAGAGCCCTAGGCCGCTCTCAACTTGGCGAGCGGTCGAAACCCTGTAGTCAGCGATCAGTTCCACAGCCGCATCCCTTTGGTGTGCTAACGGACTACGACGACAGAGGGTGGTACAGGATGGAACGTTGCCAGTTTCACGCTGTAAGCGGATTGCGCAAATTGTATGGACAGGCTCAGGGCCGAGGTCGCCGTAAACGGCGGCGCAGCATACGAAGCGATGTGAACAGCTGGCGCCAGAACCGGCGAAGCAGCACGTATAGGGTGCGCCACCAGCGCCATAGCTTGCACAGCAGCAGTCGCGGCCAGCGCCGGAGCCTTTGGCCGCGGGTGAACTGTGGTGGTAGATCCTCACTGAACGGATCGCTTTTGCTGAAGACCTTGAGCTCCTCCGGCGGGCGCCACCGCCAGAACGCTATCCAGCGCTGACAGGCTCGCTGCGGAAGTTTGAACAGAAACGCAAAGGAAAGCAAAACAATAGGCAGAACAATAGGCAGTACGACTGGCAATACCGCGAGAACAAATGCTTGAGAGGTAAAACACACCCCAGGGTCGCGGAAACCCCGGCCCACCCAATCACAAGGGGAAAGGTCCATCGACTCAGTTGCGCGGGCGGATCCGTTTCTGGTCGGTCGGTTGCAGTGCCATTCGCAGGATTCTACGGATTCCTGCAGACGGTAGGCTTCACATGTCACACTAGGCCACTTCTAGGTGAGACCTAAGGCAGCCGGGCGAGTTCTGGGAGCCCCAGCCGTTGAGGGATAAGGGGCCTGGGCCTCGCGCACCGAGAGCAAGCCCATATCATCGACGCGCTATTACCTGTGTTCGGCTACTATGACGTTGGTCACCTCGCATTCACTGTAATTTATTGTATAAGGCGCAAAGCAGTTGTCTTTCGCATGGTGTTTACCGCTATTCTCTAGTTCTCACTCCTTGGTACGGAGCATTCAGGCGCCCCAATTGCTGCAGAAGGAGCCAGTGCGTCAAGTCTTGCCTCCGTCGCTGAATAGAACACAAAAATGAATTAATTCGCTAGCGCCATCACCTGGATACCAGCGTGATTCAAAAGCCACCCACCTGCTGGAGCGCGGTCAAGATATTCGCACGATTCGGGAATTACTCGGGCACAGCGATATAAAAACTACAATGATTTATACCCATGTGCTCAACCGAGGCCGCTGGGTGTTTGCAGCCCTGCCGATCTTTTGTAACACAGCGAACCCTTATAGGCGGACCCGCCTATCAAACACCTAATGGTTCCGACTTGTGTGAACTTCTTGTCATCGCAAGCAATCTCACGGGTGCCTGATGCTTGCCACCCGCTTTTAGGCGGCCAAAACAGCGTAGAAGGGAGGTATTATGTGGGTCCGCCTAAAACCTGTTAGGATCTAAGGAGGTCCAAAAGACTGCACACCAACACTAAAGGGAGAATCTCAATGAAAGTTCTTCAGACTCTCGGGGTTCACGCTGGCACTCAGACTGGAATTTTTCAATACCGAAGGACACCAGATGGAGTGAACATAGATGCCAGTGTCGGGCAGGCGAATATTCCCAACAACAACATCACACTTACTACTGCAGAGTGGTCTCAGATACTGCAGGCAATACGGGATACAGAGTTACAGACATTCAGGCTTACAGGCGTCCAGCCCTATGATCAGCCACCTAAGCAAGGCCTATATGAGCTGATTCAGGACATAGTTCCACATCCAAGCGGGGGCTGGACGTGGAATGATTCGTTGAAGTCATATGTATGTGCTGTGCTAGAACATGAGGGCAGCATTGATCTATACCATGGAACCCTCGGACCGAGTCATCAAGCGATCATATGCCTGAAAAAGGATGTCCAATAAAGGCTCATTCCGAAAAGGCACGCATACCACACCTGTGCTATTGCGTGGCAGAGCATACGGCCTGCTATCCACTAGGCTAATACTAGCAATAAGCTATCTACGCACGTAATCTTGTTGCGAATAACTCCTTGCCGCTCGCAAGGATCATGGGGTTTGAAGTTAATATCTTGAAATGATATCTTGCAGACAGGCTCAGGGGCATTGATTTTAAACACATTACTGTTCATGGTATCAGCGCACAAATATCATTGGAGAATGCCTAACATCATCATTCACCCGACCCGAGCATATGGTTTGGCAAGTTTTATGGCTTCTGCGGGCGGGTGATGATGGGCGTTAGGCGTAGGAACATGCGAGCGATCCACCGCGCAAAGTTGAAAACTTGTAAATTCGTGTGGCCGTTGCCTTGCTCGTTGTGTCCAACATTGTTATGGACGGCTCGAAAAATCAGCTATCGAAAGAATTTGTTCTCAACCTCGGGCTGATGCGGGAATGAGGCTCATTTGCTTTGTCCCGTTGGAACTTGAATTTTTCGAGGTACCTTTTGTATGTAGAACCTCCTCAAGCCAGTAAATGGACTACAAAGTCATCATCACGACAGGCGCAGTGGACCATGGCGGCACAGACGCTCGAGTGTATATAACTCTGACGGGAACAAATGGCTCAAGTGGGTTGCAGAACCTTGATAACGTCCAAAATAATTTTGAAAAAGGGAAAGTTGATGAGTTTAAGATTACCTGTGAAGATCTAGGGGATTTAGAGTATGCAACCATTCAGCATGACAACAGCGGAAAGTATCCTGGTTGGTATGTGGACAGAATTGAAGTTCATAGCGTAGCGGGCCAAGCTTGGGCTGCATCCAACATCGGATGGCTTCGTATTAGAGACAAGCCATTCTCACTTGGGGCCACAGCAAAACTAAATCGAATCTAATAGCAGACAGACGCTGGGTAACTGAGATGTCAAGTTGATCCAGTCCACTAGATTTGTCAGGAGATATTGCAGGTCAGGTTGCCAAGCATGGGTTTACACTACCTAAATTGGCTCCTCACCATCCATGAATAGTCGCATTATTGATGTTCCATTTCACGACTCAAGTCTATTCATATTCTAAGCAGTTCAAAGATGCGATGACCTCATCCTGTCATCCAGCAAACTCTGACCACACGCATCTATTTATTTTTGCCATCATTTGTAGTGCCAGAGAGGATAGCATTGCACAAATCTATTTTGCTTGGCAGCTGCGACACGCCACTAGCAAACTTTTGATGTGTCCATATTGATTAATTAAGTTATCCGAAAGAGTACATGGCATGGCTATATGGGGCCTACCCAGATGATTCTGACTAGTATTCAACACTCCCAAGAAGCAGGGGAGCCCCGCTCTCTCCAAATATCACTATCAATTGGCATATCATGGTTGTATAGGCACATGAATGCCTAACATCAAGATTCAGAAGACAGGAGCAGTGGTACTTTTACCTAGAGTAGATCTGCCCACTTCTGATCTTGGGCGTTCGGCGCCCATTCCCAAAACTAGCCACTCAAAACAAATTGGATGCATGCCAAAAGATACTACTGATTATCCGATTCGCACCCATTCTGTTGGGACGTCTTCCAGCTTTTCAGTCCTACTAAGGCTTGCGGGAGTTACCTCTCCGTTGTCACTACTTGAAAGCAGCTCCAATGTTACTTTTGCAAAAGCGTCGGCGTAGAGCTGCGAGCAG
>JBIKVR010000124.1:0-7117 GCA_044356735.1 Prochlorococcaceae cyanobacterium | reverse complement strand
TGGGCGGAACGGCGCACCGCCATGGCCGGAAAAACGGCCGCCTCCAGCCAGATCGTCTTGGTGGTGTCGCGCACGGCAGTGGCGTCACCGCCCATCAAACCAGCCAGGGCGATCGGTTTTTTGGCGTAGGTAACCAGCAGGCTTTCGCCATTTAGCTGCCGCTGCTCGCCATCGAGGCCCAGCAGCGTTTCGCCGGGTACAGCTTGGCGGAGGCCTATGCAAGCGATCTCGGCTTCTGTGCCGCTCAGGCTGGCCAGGCGGTCGCGGTCGTAGGCATGCAGGGGCTGGCCGGTTTCGAGCATCACCAGGTTGGTGATGTCCACAACGTTGTTGATCGGTCTGAGGCCGGCCTTTTCCAGCCGGCGCTGCAGCCAGGCCGGCGAGGGCGCCACCTGGATGCCGCTGAATTGGGTGATGCTGAAGATCCCCCCCTCATTCATCAAGCGCTGGGAGGCCGGATCGCTGGCCAGCGGTTGGCTTGCGGCGGCGGTCTCCACCGCGGGCCAATTGGCGCGACCGCCCACCAGGGCCGCCACCTCGCGGGCAATGCCCCGCATGGAAAGGCCATCGGGGCGGTTGGCGGTGATCGCCAGCTCCAACACCTGGTCATCGAGACCGAACAGGGGGCCCACCGGGCTGCCGACAGCCGGCACAACCTCCAGCAGTTCCTCCAGGATGGCGATGCCCTCCCCCTGGCTCGGCAGGCCCAGTTCGCCAAGGGAGCAGATCATGCCGCTGCTGGCCACCCCTCGCAGTTCGGTGGGTTTGATCGTGAGCTCCACCGCCGGCAGGGTGGCGCCCACCAGGGCGACCGGCACGTGGATGCCGGCGCGCACATTGGCCGCCCCACAGACAATCTGCAGTGTTTGAGTCTGAAGGGTTTGAGTCTGCAGGGTTTGAGTCTGGAGACTTTCAGGCTCGGCTACCACCACCTGGCAGACGCTCAGCTTGTCTGCATTGGGATGGGGTTCTCGGGACTGCACATAGCCCACCACCACTCCAGCGGCGCGGGCGGCCAGGTTGTCGATGCCATCGACTTCAAAACCGGCGATCGACAGCCGCTCGGCCAGGCTGTCTATGGCAAAGGCCTCGGGCTCGGCGGAGACCAGCTCCTTGAGCCACTGGAGCGAGACCCGCATCAGTCCTTGGAATCATTCAGCAATGATCCTAGGCAGTGATCGGGGTGGGTAACCCCTGACAGGTAGGGTGGTGCGTTGTCACTTCGCATCGCTCAAGCGGCGCAACGTCCTTCATGGCTAAAAACAAGGGCGTCCGGCTCGTTATCACTCTCGAGTGCACCGAATGCCGGTCCAACCCCGCCAAGCGGTCTCCCGGTGTGTCCCGTTACACCACCGAAAAGAACCGCCGCAACACCACCGAACGGCTGGAGCTGAAGAAGTTCTGCCCCCACTGCAACAAGTCGACCGTTCACAAGGAAATCAAGTGAGCTTCCGCTCCTGATCCACCGGCTCGGCTCGTAGGCAATTTTTCTTTTCTCCACCGTTCCCCATGTCCAGTTCTTTTTTCAAAAAGCGTCTGTCTCCGATCAAACCCGGAGATCCGATCGACTACAAGGATGTCGATCTACTCAAGAAGTTCATCACTGAGCGGGGCAAGATTCTTCCCCGCCGCCTCACTGGCCTTACCGCCAAGCAGCAACGGGATCTCACCAACGCTGTAAAGCGTGCTCGGATCGTGGCATTGCTGCCCTTCGTTAATCCCGAAGGCTGAGGTTCCCCTGGCTGCGGCCTCTTTCCATCCCGGTGACCTGGTCGGCATCGTTACCGACAAGGGTCAACAGTTAGCCCTGCTGGTCTCCCTGCAGGGCTCCAAAGCGCAGCTGTTGCCGGGTTGGCAGAGCGGCGCCAGCCGGCCGCGACCGCTCTCCCTGCCGCTCAGGCAGGTGGAGCTGATCGCCCGGCTGCCCGACGGCAGCTCGCCCCCGGAAGCCCCGGGGCTGGCTCCCTGGCGGTTCACGGCGGAGCAGCTGCAGGCCGCCACACCGCCCCGGGCGGATTTGGCGGCAGCTTGGCTTTTATTAGCGGAAGACGACACCAGCCTGTCCCTGGACGATTGGCTGGGCCTGCAGCTCTCCCAGCCCCAACCCGTACAGCTGGCCGCCGCCTGGTTGTGGCTGCAGGGCGATCAGCTGCTGTTTCGCTGGCGCCAGCAGCAGGTATCGGCGCGACCGCTGCCAGAACTGCGGCGGCTGCGCCTGGAGCAACGGCGCCAGCGGCTGGTGTTGGAACACCAGCGCCTCTGGCACGAACAACTGAAACAGCGCCAGCCGCTGAACCTCGAACTGCTCAGCCCAGCCCAGCGCCAAGAGCTAAATCTGCTGTTGACATGGGCCTCGGGCGATGCCGAGCAGCCCCTTCCGGCTGAGTTGCGGCGCGGTTTACAGGTGGCTGGCTGCGCCGCCGACACCGGGGCGATTCGCCATTTGTTGGTGGATCTGGGCCTGTGGGACCTGCATTGCCTGCCCTCGCTGCGCGACACCCGCTGGGAGCTGGGCTTCAATGCCGAACTGGAGGCGGAATGCCAAAGGCTGCTGCAGGCCCATGGCCAGCCCCAGCCCGGCGATGAGCTGCGCTCGGATCTCAGCCACCAACACCTGGTGACGATCGACGATGTCGATACCCGCGACATCGACGATGGTCTGGCCCTGGAGCAGCCAGATGAGGGGCCCCTGCGCCTGTGGATTCATGTGGCCGATCCAGGCCGCCTGGTGGCCCCTGGCGATCCCCTCGATCTGGAGGCGCGGCGACGGGCTTCCAGCCTCTACTTAAGTCGCGGCAGCCTGCCGATGTTCCCGCTGAAGCTGGCCACGGGGCCCTTCAGCCTGGTGGCAGGCCAGCGCTGCCCCGCCTGGAGCATCTGGGTGGAGTTGGCCGCCGATGGGGCGATTGCCGCCAGTGGCGTGCTGCGCAGTTGGGTAAAGCCCGCCTACCGGCTCTCCTACGACGACGCCGATGAACTGATCGACCTGGCCCCGCCTGAGGAGCGCCAGATCGGCCAAATCCACCAGCTGCTGCTCAGCCGGCGCCAGTGGCGCCTGGCCAGGGGGGCGCTGCAATTCGACCAGCCAGAGGGCCGCATCCGCGAGATAGCTGGCGAACCCACCCTGGAGATCACCGAACCGAGCCCGTCCCGCTTGATGGTGGCAGAAGCGATGATCCTGGCCGGTGCGGTGGTGGCTGAGCTCGGCCAGGCCCAGGGCCTGGCCCTGCCCTATCGCTCCCAGTTGCCGGCGGAACTGCCGCCGGCCGCAGAGCTGGCGGCCTTGCCCGAGGGGCCGGTTCGCCACGCCGCCATCCGCCGTTGCCTCAGCAGGGGCTACAGCGGCACCAGCCCCAGCCCCCACTTCAGCCTGGCCCTCGATAGCTACGTGCAGGCCACCTCGCCGATTCGGCGCTATGGCGACCTGCTGGTGCAGCGTCAACTGGCCGCCCTGCTCTACGGCGGTATTCCCCTCGATGCCGACCAGATGCAGCAATTGCTGAATGAGCTGGAAAGCCCCCAGCGGCAGGTGGTTCAAATCAGCCGAGAAGACCAACGCCACTGGCAACAGGTGTGGTTCGAACGCCATCGCGGCGAGCAGTGGCAGGGGCAATTTCTGCGCTGGTTGCGGCCCCAGGATGGCCTGGGTTTGGTGCATGCCCCCGAGCTGGCCATGGACCTGGCGGCCGATTGCCCCAGCGGCAGCCAACCTGGCGATGAACTGCTGCTGCGGGTGCAGCTGGTGGATCCGCTGCGGGACCAGCTGCGGATGCGGGCCAGCGGCTAGCTGGGCTCCAATAGCCGGCTGGCGCGAATCCAGGGTCCCCAGGGATTCAGGCAGCCGATCAAGGCAACGGTTCGGGGCAGCGCCTGGGCCTGGATCCAGCCCTCCAATCCTGGTTCGAGGGTGATTAGCGGCCAGCTGCCATCGCTACCCTCCAGCAGCCACCCCCCCTGGGCTGCCTGCCGCAGCCTGCCGCGAAACAGGCGTTCGCCCCGAGCGGCCGGCGCGGCGTTGGGATCGGCCGCTGCGCCTCCGGCCAGCTGACCCTGGCCATTGACCAGGGAGGCATCGGCGAGCGCCTGGAGCTGGCGTTGCCGCCATTGGGGGTGGTGCCATGGGGTGTCCCAGAGGGGCATCGGCCCCGCCGGGGCGATCGGATCGAGCACCAGGGCCCGCTGCAACTGCTCCACGGGCAACTCGGCTGGCTCATAGCCCCGCTGCAGGCAGAGCGCCGCCGCCAGGCCCGCCGCCTGGCCCACATTCATCACCAGCGGTTGCAATCGCGTGGCCCCATTAGCGATGTGACTGGTGGCGATCGCCTTGTCGGCCGCCAGCAGATTGCAGCAGTCGGCACTCACCAGGGCGCCGTAGGGGATGCAGAAGGGGGTGCCGGTCCAACGTCCCCCCCAGCGGCAACTCTTGGCGGCCAGCGGCCAGTCCGGGCCCGGGTAGTGGTGGTCGTTGGCGTAATTGCCCACGGCGATGGCGTCATTCAACCCGAAACGCAGGGGCGCCGGGGCGATGGAGGCTCCGGCGCCCATCGGCAGCAAATCCGTCTCCACCACCGTGCTCAGTCCCACCAGCCGACGCCCCTCCCGCCAGTAGGGCATCAGCGCCAGGGGCGAGCTGCCGCCCAGGGGCAGCGGTTGGCCCCGCTGGGCGGCCAGCTCTCGCTCGATGGGATCGGGAAACACGGCGGCCCGGCGCAACCAACCGCCACTGGCCTCTGCCAGGGCATCGGCGAAGGCCAGGGAATGCTCCTGCATCTGGCGATCTAGTTCGGCGGCCGCTTGGGGGTCTGGGCCAAAACCCCTCTCCAGGCCCCAATGCCAGTCATTGCCATGCAGGGGCCAATTGAGCATCACCAGGCCGCCGGGCAGACGGCCATAGGTGAGCGTTCGCTCCAGCCCAAACCGCTCGCTGGCCAGGCGGAAGGGCTCCGGTAGCTCGCCAGCAGCCTCGGCGCCGCCCAGGCACGGCTGGCGATGGGGCGCATCCGCCGTTAGCTGACCAATCGCCACCCAGGTGGGCGATTGCAGCGGCTGCTGGCCAAAAAAAGGTTTGCTCAGCAGCTCCGCCCCGGGGGGAGCACTGGGTTCCTGCCATTGCTCGCGGGCTTCCCAACCGAGGCGATGCTGAACGCCATGGGCCAGCAAGTCGCCGCGGTCACTGCCATCGATCACCAACTGGGGCTCCAGCCGTTGCGTCTCAGCGGCCCTTTCAATCACCAGCGCGGTGATCCGATCGGCGCTTCTCTCCAGGGCCTTCATATTGCAACCAGGCCACCAGCTCAGTAGCGGTAGCTCCTCCAGCCATTGGCGCAACAGCCGCTCGGCGGTGGCGGGCCGGTAGCCAAAGCAACTCACCCAGTTGTGGTCCAAACCCTGGGGCTCGCTGGCCTCTAGGGCGCGCAGGAAGGCACCCCACATGCCGCTCTGCCAGGGGCTCAGTTCGTTGCCATCGGGAGCGCAGACCCCTGCAGCACTAACCATGCCCCCCAGCCAGCCGCCTGGGGTGAGCAACAGGGTGCGCACCCCACTGCGGGCACACTGGACGGCGGCGCAAAGGCCGCCGATGCCGCCGCCCCACACCAGCACGGGCACCTGAATCACTGCGGAGGGGGCCTTGGGCAAGGGGTAAGCAATTTGGAAGGTAACAGGCTGGAATGGTCTGGATCGCTAATATCCAGCTATGGCCGAGGTCGCTTCGGCGGCGCAGGGTGCCAGCGGAGGTGTGGCTGGAGTGCTCAGCCAGGAGAATTGCGGTTCCTCGATTCAGCCAGGAGAACTGCGTCAGCAGATGCGGCCTGCTGTGCCATGGCTCTGGACAACTCCAAAGCAGCACCATCAGCCCAGCTGTGCATCAAGCTGTCCATGGTCCGGGCCAGCCCAGGGGCCCATAGCTTGGCCATACCAATGGCGATCACCCGGGCCCGCCCAGGGGCCCATAACCTGGCCATCCCGCTGGCCATCCCAAAGACATTTGCCTTGGCCTAGGCCGGATGGTATTCACCCTCACCACGCCCCTCTACTACGTCAACGATCGCGCCCACCTCGGCAGCGCCTACACCACCCTGGCCTGTGACGCGATCGCCCGGCAGCGGCGGCTCTGCGGCGAATCGGTGCTGTTCATCACCGGCTGCGACGAGCATGGCCAGAAGATTCAACGCACTGCGGAGGCAGCCGGTCTCTCCCCCCAGGCCCACTGCGATGCCGTCAGTGAGGGCTATCGCCAGATATGGCAGAGCTGGCAGATCAGCAACGACCGCTTCATTCGCACCACCGATCCGCGCCATCGCAGCATTGTCGAACAGTTTTTTGCGCGGGTTGAGGCGAACGGAGATGTGATTGAAGGTAGACAGCAGGGCTGGTACTGCGTGGCCTGCGAGGAATTCAAAGACGATCCCCACGAGGCTCAAGATCCTGAATGCTCCCTGCATCGCCGGCCACTGGAGTGGCGCGATGAGCTCAATTTATTTTTTAGATTATCGCGCTATCAGCATCAAATAGAACAGCTAATACGCCAAGATGGATTTATTCAGCCTCAGAATCGTCGTCGCGAGGTGGAAAACTTCGTGGCCCAGGGCCTGCGAGACTTTTCGATTTCCCGGGTGAATCTACCCTGGGGGATTGGGGTGCCAGGCCATAGCGGCCATACATTTTATGTGTGGTTTGACGCCTTGCTGGGCTACCTCACCGCCCTGCTGGAGCCAGGCGATCAACCGGATCTGCAACTGCTGAGCGAGCGCGGCTGGCCCGCCAGTTTGCATGTGATCGGCAAGGACATCCTGCGCTTCCACGCCGTCTACTGGCCGGCAATGCTGCTCTCCGCCGGCCTGCCCCTGCCCAAGCGGGTGTTTGGTCATGGCTTTCTTACCCGGGAAGGCCAGAAGATGGGCAAGTCGATCGGCAATGTGCTCGACCCCCAGCAGCTGCTGGATAAATGCGGTCGCGATGCGGTGCGTTGGTATCTGCTCAGGGATATTCCCTTCGGGGACGACGGCGACTTCCAACAGCAGCGCTTCACCGATCTGGTCAATAACGACCTGGCTAACACCATCGGCAACCTGCTGAATCGCACCAGTTCGATGGCCCGGCGCTGGTTCGCCGATGC
>JBIKVR010000074.1:0-14112 GCA_044356735.1 Prochlorococcaceae cyanobacterium | reverse complement strand
AGGCCCGGGAACTGTCGGAGCAGGCCTGGGAGCGGCTGGATTTGCGGGCCGCCGCCGAGGCTGCCCTGCAGCTGGCGATCACCGCCAACGGTTTTCTCAACGACCAGGCCCCCTGGAAGTTGATCAAGCAGGCAGACCAGCAAGCCCAGGTGGCCGCCGATCTCTATGCGGTGCTGGAGGCCACCAGGCAAGTGGCCGTGCTGCTGGCACCGCTGGTGCCCGAACTTTCCGCCCGCATGCTGGCCCAGCTGGCCCAGGATGGCGAACCTCGCTGGCCTGCTGCCCTGCGCTGGGGGCTGTTGCAACCCGGTCTGGGCCTGCCCGAGCCCCAGCCGGTGATGGCCAGGCTGGAGCTCGATGATCCCCTATAAGCGCGGCTGGGCTGAGGGGCTGGGGTCAGCAAGGCCGGGGTCAGCAGGGCAGGCCCTATGGGCTCTTGTTGCCTTCGGGGTGATCGGCCTCGCCCTGGGTGGTTGCAACAGCAAACCGGCGCCGGAGGAGACGGTGCAGCCCTTCGTGTTCAAGTCGCTGAATCTGCGCCAGCAGGATGGTTTGGGCCGGCCGGCCTGGCAGATCACCAGCCCGGAAGCCCGCTATGACAGCAGTCGCCGCGTCGCTCAGGCCCGCCAGCTCAGCGGCACCATCTACGCGGCCGGCAAGCCGCTGTATCGACTCACGGCCAGCAGTGGCATCGTGCTCAATGACGGCGAACTAATCCAGCTGGAGGGGAGAGCCCAGTTGGTTCGCCTTGGCCCCCATCCCCTGAAACTGGAAACCCGTCGCCTGCGCTGGTTTCCCCGTGAGCAGCGCATGGAACTGGACCTGCGACCGCGGGCCAGTCAGGCAGAGCTGGAGCTCAGTGCCGATCAAGCTCTGATCCTTCTCGATCAAGACAAACTCGAATTGCGGGGCAACCCCCTATTAGTGCGGCGTCCCGGGCCCAAGCAACCCCGATCGGCGCCCCTGGAATTGCGGGTGGCCAAGGCTGACTGGTGGCTGAACAGCGGCGAACTGCAGGCGCCTGGCCCCGTGCGTGCCCAGCGGCGGCTTGTGGCCGCTCAACCGCCCCAGACGCTCACCTCGCCCCTGTTGCAGGGCAACACCCTGCGGCAGCAGCTGGTGTTGAAGGCACCGGTGCGCTTCTTAGACCCCCAGCACAAGTCCGAGCTGCTGGCTGGCGAAACCGAAATTGACCTGCGGCGCCAGCTTGTCCATTCCAGCCACCCCTTCCAGGGCCGGGTGAGCCAATTAGAGCTGGCCGGCGAGAGTTTTGAACTGCGCAACGACCAGACCCTGGCGGTGATCGACAGGGGCTGTGAGTTACGCCAGCCCGGCGAACAGCTGCGCTCCCAGCGCTGTCAATGGAATTGGACCACCCAGGCGATCGAAGCCAGCGGCCAGGTGACCCTGCGGCGGCGGGCCAATAACCAAATCACCAGGGCTGAGCAGCTGAAGGGTCAGCTCGGCGCCGATGGTTTGGCGGTGTTCACCAGTCCGGCCAGCAGGGTGCACACCCAGCTGCAGCTGCCCCCCTCAGGCGCCAAGCCGGCTAAGCGGCAGCAGGCCGCCAAGCCAGCAATCGAGCTCTGAGCCTCTGGGCCCAGCCCTCCAGCCAGAGCAGATCACTGCGGCTGAAGCAACGGGCTGACCAGCCGCCCACCACCAGCCAGCCCTCATCCCCCAGGGGGTGAACCACCGCCGCCGGCAAACCCGCCAGTAAGCCATCAAATTCGGCGCGGGCCGGATAGAGGCTCAGATCCACCAGGGAGATGGTTTTGCCACTGGCCCGGGCCCGCTGGCAGAGGGCTCCTGGCGTAAAGGGCCCCTCGGCCAACAGGCCGCGGCGCAGCAGCTGCTGGTCGTGCCAAATCACCACCATGCTAGCGGCGGCCGTCGCGGTGAGCAGCATCTGACTGCCCCAACCCAGTTCATCCGCCAGTTCAGGCGGCAAGTCGGGCCATAACTCCAGGCCCTCGCGACCCTGCAGGGCCGCCCGAGCAGCGGCCTCTGGCACCGCCCGAGTCCAGAGAGCAGCCACCAGCATCAGGGCCACCGCCAGGAATCCGGCGAGCACACTGGCCCTTTCCAGGGGCGGCTCCAATTGGGGTGCCGTGAACTGGTTCACCACCACCAGCAGCAGGGCGCCAATGCCCACCCCCAGTGCCAGCCGAGCTGGCCAAGGCATATCCACAGGCGACAGGGCCGCGTTCAGGCGGCAAACTAGAGCCACCTGAGGGGTGGGCCGTTGATTTTCCCTGTTCGTAAACCAGCTGCCAAACCCAGGGCTGTGCCGGGGCAATTGGCTGTGCCGGGGCAATTGGCTTTGGCTGGGCAATTGGCCCTGCCGGTCCAACAGGCTGGGTTAGGGAAAATGGCTGGGCCAAAAAAAATTGGTATTACTGGAAAAATGGCTGTTATCAGAAAAATGGCTGTTACTGGGAAAACGGCTGTTACCGGGAAAATCCTGGAGCTCGGCAAGGCTCTGGAGCCCGCCAGGCTGCTTTTAATGGCCCTGGCGATCGGGCTGCTGCTGGCCACCGCCGCGCCGGTATGGGCGCTCTCTGCCCAGAGCTACCCATCGGCTCCGCCCAGCGAAAGGCTGCTGGATGCCAGTGGCTTTTTCAGCCGGGCAGCGGCAGCCGAGGTGGAGCAAGCCCTGGAGGCGCTCAGCAAAGACGATGTGGATGCCCACATGGTCACCGTGGAGCGGCTCGATTACGGCCTGAGCCTGGGCCAACTGGGCAACCAACTGCTGGATCGTTGGGCCGAGAGCGGCGGCAATGCCAGGCAACTGCTGTTCCTCTACGACCTGCAGACCAAGTCGGCCGAGGTGGTGGCTTCAGCACCCTTGGCGGATACTCTCGGAGCACCCCTGTTGCGCAGCACCGGGCGGGCCACCATGGGCCAACCCCTGCGCCAGGGGGCCCGCTATCGCCAAGCCAGTCTCGATGGCATAGGCAGGCTGCAGACGGTGCTGGAAGGCGGGGAAGATCCCGGCGAACCGGCAACGGCGGAGTTGGTGCAATTGCCCACCACGGTGCCTACCCATGAACAAACCCAGTCCAGCAATGCCCGCACCTGGGTGCTGGTGCTACTGGCGGTGGGCACGATCGTGCCGATGCTCACCTGGTGGATTTTTTCGCGCTGAGTTTCTATGGCATTGACTAATTGGTTGGGTGCTTTTGGTCGTGCCCAGTCGCTGGATGTTTCCAATGACATTGAGCGCGGCTATGAAGCCGCCCTGGTGATCCAGAGCATTGAGCTGGAGCACTACAACGACCGGCCGGTGAGGCCTGAGCTGGAGTTGAGCATCCCCCGCTCGGCCCAGGCTCGACTGCTACGACGCTTCCGCACGGCCATAAACGTATGCCGCCAGGCCCTCGATAACGTTGAACCCCATCGCGTTGAGCTCACGGGCCAGGAACTGCGTCAGGTGCAACTGATTGAGGGTGTGTTGTCCCGCTACGACAGCAACCGGCAACCGCTGCCGACGATCAGCCGCACCCCAGAGATGTTGCCCCGCAGCTTGCTTGGCGTGGTGGATCAGATGCGACGGCAGCTGGATCCAGCCGCCGAGGCCAATGTGGTGGCCGGTTTTCGCCGCCGCCGCGACTCCACCCTGGTATCCCTGCGCATTCTGCTGCTGCTGATCCTGGTGCCGGTGCTGGTGCAGCAGATCAGTCGCACTTACCTGGTGTCGCCGCTGGTAGACAATTTTGCCATGGAAAGCCCCCTGCTTTCCTACGCAAAACCCCACCTGCAGGAAAAGGCTATTGAGAAACTAAAAGAATATAAATCTGAACTTGAATTCGATGCCCTGCTCAAGGGGGAAGCACCTCCCTCCAGGGAAGAGATGCAAGCCCAGCTCAGCGAGCGAGCCAAGGAATTGAACGAAGAGGCCGATCAGGAAAGCACCCATGCGATCAAAAATGTTCTAGCGGATATCGGCGGTCTGCTGGGATTTGCTTTGGTTTGCATTTTTGGCCAGCCCGATCTGCAGGTATTGCGGGGCTTTCTCGACGAATTGATCTATGGCTTGAGCGATAGCGCCAAGGCCTTTTCGATTATTCTATTTACCGATATATTTGTTGGCTTCCACAGCCCCGAGGGCTGGACTGTTCTACTGAATGGCGTGGCCTATCACCTGGGAATTCCCGCCAGGGAAAATTTTGTAATGTTATTTATCGCCACCTTCCCGGTGGTGCTGGCTACAATATTTAAATACTGGATTTTCCGTTACCTCAACCGGGTTTCGCCATCTTCTGTGGCAACCCTGCGCAACATGAACGGTGGCGGCTGAAGCGCCCCCCCAGCCGGGCTCGCTCACCCTGGTGCTGGGGGCCGCCCGCAGTGGCAAGAGTCGCTGGGCGGAGCATCTGGCCAGCAGCGGCAGCTTGGCGGTTACCTATGTGGCCACCGCCAGCCCCAGGCCAGACGATCCCCTTTGGCAGGCAAGGCTGCGGCTGCATCGCCAGAGGCGACCGGCCCACTGGGATTGTTTGGAAATAGCTGAACCAGAGCGGTTGGCGGGCTGTTTGGAGGCACTGGCAGCCAGCCAGCTGGCCCTGGTGGATTCCCTCGGTTCCTGGGTGGCCGCGGGCCTTGATCTAGAGGCCGACGCCTGGCTGCAACTCTGCGATCAGCTGGAGGCGGGCCTGATCGCCAGCGAGGCGGCCGTGGTGTTGGTCAGTGAGCAGACCGGTTGGGGGTTGGTGCCGCCCACGGCCATTGGCGGGCTGTTTCGGGATCGCCTCGGAGCATTGGAGCGCCGCCTGGTGGCGATCAGCAGTGGCTGCTGGCTGGTGGTGGCGGGAAGGGCCCTCAACCTGCTGGCCCAAAGCCAGGCCGTACCCAGCGACTGAGAGCATCTAGGCCAGCAGTCGCTTTTTGGCGCCGAGAGCATGCCCAGGGTCGTCTTGTTTCAACCCCAAATTCCGCCCAATACCGGCAATGTGGCCCGCACCTGTGCGGCTACAGACACGGAACTGCACCTGGTGGAGCCCCTGGGTTTTGCCATCGACGACCGACAGCTGCGGCGGGCAGGTCTCGATTACTGGCCCCTGGTGCGGCTGCGACGCCACCAGGACTGGGATCAGTTCCGCAGTCATCAACTGGGCCATAGCGGCCGCCTGGTTGCCCTCAGCCGCCACGCCTCCAGCAGCTACCTGGACTTTGATTTTGCCGCTGATGACTGGCTGCTGTTTGGCCGCGAGAGCGATGGTCTGCCGGCGGCGGTCCAGGCCAGCGCCGATGCCCGGCTCCACATCCCGATGCTGCGCCATAGCGGCTCGGATGGGGGTGGGGTGCGCAGCCTCAACCTCTCGGTTTCGGTGGGGATCGTGCTGTTCGAGGCCCTGCGCCAGCTTGGTGGACTTGACAATCGGTTTACTTAGCTATTTGAGGCTGGACAGGGGGGCAACTGATGCTGTAACGAGCTGCACTTGTGCTTTTTGGTTCAGTCCGCTACTGTCTGGCCGCTTGGCAATGTCGGCTTCTCCTTGGACCTTTCTATGTTGGGAAACTGTGCATGAGGCCCTGGCGTACCATCTTGCGGTTGAGCCTCTGCCTGCCGGCGGCCTTGCCATTGGCCGTGGCTGCCCTGGTGCCCGACAGTCAACAGTCGGCTCCCCAGCTGGAACCGCTGCTGGCAGCTCTGCCTGCCACCAGCGCCGAGCGGGTTTGGGTGAAGGTGCGCAGCGGCATCAGCAACGAGGATCTCGCTAACCGCCTGGCGATCCAAGAAGAGAAGCTGGCGGAGCTGAACGATGTCAATGAGGATCACCGCTACGCCGGTGGTGATTGGCTGGTGCTGCCCAGCCAGAGCTTGCGCAGCGCCAAGCAACTGGCTTTTCTGGACACCAGTGAGCTGAGGCGCTCGCCCCCCCTGGAAAAACCGCCTGCGCTGCAGGAGCCTGGTGCAGTTGTCAGCTTTGGCGACACGGTGCTCAAAATTGCCCAGCGCTACGGCCTCAGCCTCAGCGAGCTGCTGCGACTGAACCCAGGCCTGGAGACTGCTCAATTGGTGGTGGGTAGCCCGATCAGGTTGGCCCAGTCGGCCCCGATGCGACCCCACATGGTGCTCGGCCTCAAGCCCGCAGCCAGTGGCGGCCTGAGCTGGCCAGAGCTACCGAGCTTCGGGGAGTCAGACCGGGTGTCCCCTAACCAGGGCATCACCAACGGCGGCTGGATCTGGCCCACTCGGGGCATATTCACCTCAGGCTATGGCTGGCGCTGGGGGCGCATGCACAAGGGCATCGATGTGGCCAACAATGTGGGCACCCCGGTGGTGGCCTCCAAGGCCGGCCGCGTCGTCTTTGCCGGCTGGCACGATGGCGGTTATGGCTACCTGGTGACCATCGCCCACGCCGATGGCAGTCGCTCTCTCTACGGCCACAACAGCAGCCTGCTAGTGCGGGAGGGCCAAGAGGTGGATCAGGGCCAGACCATTTCCCAGATGGGCAGCACCGGGCGTAGCACCGGACCCCACCTGCACTTCGAAATCCACCCGGCCGGCAGCGGCGCGATGAACCCCTTGGCATTCCTGCCGCCCCGCGCCTGATAAAGTATGCGGAGCTCGGCTCGGTAGCTCAGCTGGTTAGAGCGTGGGATTCATAACCCCAAGGTCGGGAGTTCAAGTCTCCCCCGAGCCATGTTGTAAACCTCGCTTTTGCGAGGTTTTTTTATGCCGCAGAGTTTTTTTGCAATTGCATGCAGAAATCCAGGACAGCTCTGGAGAACCGCCGATGCGTCCGCTTCAACACCCTGGCGAATCAATGCTTGGGCTTTTTACCCCCGGACGGTTGAACCCCAGGTATTCATCTCAGCCCAGCAGCTTCCCCTTGCCAGCCAAGGTTCTGCGTCAGGTTCTGCCGCGCAATGCTGCCGCTGGAGCAGGGGCATCTGCCTGGATGCCCAAGGCAACCGAGTTCAGAGCGGCGGTGGCTAGTTCAGAATTGAAATTGTCTGAACAGACACTGCCCGAACAAGCACCTCTGCCACCGGCAAGCCAGGAGAGCGCACCATGGCCCTAGATCAGCTGAAGGCCTTTCTGGCCAGGATGCAAGACGACCTGGCCCTGCGGCAATCGGTATTGGCGGCTGCCACCGCCGACGATGTGGCCAAGATCGGCGCCGCCAGCGGATATTCCTTCTCCGGCGACGAGCTGCTGCGGCTCTCGGGCCAGAAGGTGGGCCGGGTCACCGTCACCAAGCAGGACATCCCGGGCGAATACAACTGACCATGCAAATACAACTGACCAGGCAAATACAGCTAACCAGGCGCCTACAACCAAACGCTGGCCAGGGGCTCAGCGCGGCCTGGCATAGGCCCCATAGGGTCTGCGTTCTTTAGCCGCTGCGATCGCCGCGGCAAAGCCTGCATCGAAGCGGGCCGCAAGAACCGCATCGGCGCGGGTAAGACCATCCACCTTGTGGGTGTAGATAACGGCCCCGGCGTGGCCCCAGCCGAGGCTGAATTCGGCGTGATGGCCCTGCTCTTCGCAGATTGCAGCGGCGATGTTGACCCAGGCCAGGGCCTGCTGAAAGTCTGGAAATTTCCAGCTCTTTTGCAAGTGATGGCCCTCCACCAGCTGCCAGCCGGGCAACTGGTGCAGCAGATCTGATAACTCAGCCTGGCTGAGCATTGCCGCACCCTGGCTGCAGGGGATGCAGGCTTCCTGGTGGAGGGCCATGGCGGCTGGGCACAGGTGAGAGCTCAATCATGGCCGTTACTCGGCAGCCATGGCCGCTGCCAGGCAGGGGAAGCGCGGGACCATTTATCCCGAAAAGCTCGCCAACAGCAGGTCAGCACTGGCCTGGCCAGCCCACTAGAGAGGCAGAAGCTGCAGATCGGCAGCAGGTTAATGGTCAGGGCTTAAGCATTAATACTTACCAGCCCGTCCAAGACCACTTAACTGGGATTAGTTTGGATAAGTGCCATGACCATCAAATGCGGTGACTTGATCAGCCTCAGCCAGAAACCAGGCGGTACCTACCAAGTGGTGAATATCGATGAGTTTTCTGACTGTGTCTGGGTGCGGCGCTGGCCTCTGGCCAGCCACCGCTCACCAACCTTTGCAGTGCCAACCAATGAGCTAAGGCCAAGACTTACTGAGAACGTCTAATGATTCCACCAAATACAGCCGTGCTAAGTCGCCTACTACGCTCCGCCAAGTTTGCAGCCGTATTGGCATTTTTAATCGCCACTGCGGCTGAGTGGTACAGGATTGAATACGGCAGTTCCTGACCAGGCAGAATTTCGCAACGTAATCATTAAGGGCAGCTCTAAAAATCGCCCCCTGGCCTCGCAGCCGCTGCCATTTGCACCTGTCGCCTAAGGGGTCTCAGGCGCTGGTACAGGGCTATGCCGGCTTTTTTCGAGGTGCCCTTAAGGAGGGCTCCGGAAAACCGCCATTGCAGCGATGCTGCCAGCCGAGAACCTATGCACAGCAGCATCAGGCTACGGGGACAGCAGACCTGCCTGCAGCCTGATATGGCAAGCAGAATTGACTTTTCGAGCTGTCCGCACTAGCTATGCATACAGGTGTTCATATGGCTTCCGTTACAGGCATCCTCACAAGCTTGTCACTGGAGCCACCCAGAAACATGAGCTATCAACTATTCATTGGACTATTTACAGACTCGCTGATGTACTTTTTGTTGCCCCGGATTTGTTTGTAGCCCCGGATTTGGATTAAAAGCGACCAAAAGCTGTTGATTACTTGGCAGCTTAATGTCAGTTGCAAGGCCAAATCTTGACAGCAGCAGAATGAAGCTATAGGTGGGATCAATCAGGTGGCGAATCTTGCCCTTCGCCACCGCCAAGCCATGGCGACATGAATAGCCAAAAGCATGGTGAGTGTTGTGCCAACCCTCTCCGAGTGTTATGCAGGCGACAAAAGAATTATTCCGGCTGTAGTCACTTGTTTTAAAAGGTCGCTCACCCCACAAATGGGCTAAGGAATTAACTGTATTAACGCCATGATAAAGGATAGTAGTACTAAGGCAAAATGCTCCTAGCAGCATCGTTCCCCCAAGCAGATAGGAGAGCAAGCAGACTAACAAAAGTGGCAAAAAATGTAGACGATCTATGGCCTTAAGAACGGGGTCAGACTCCACGTCGGGAGGTAAGTTGCTAGGGAAAAAAGCTGGCGATAAAGCCCAACCAGCTTGGGACATTAGAAAGCCCCTCCAGCCACCGCCATATATTCGAGGGGAATGAGGGTCACCAATTTGGTCAGCTTGGCGGTGGTGTTTAAGGTGGTGGGCCTTCCACCAACTCGGGCCCATCTGACCGGCGGCTGCAGCTAGCAAACAACCAATTCTTAGCAAAAAGCGAGGGGCTCGATAGGAGCGATGCACTAATAGGCGGTGGTAAACTGCCGTGATTGCAAGCATGCGCAATAGGTACCAGCCAACTACCCAGGCCAGGCCAGCCAAATTTATACCAGTACTTATTAGCAGCAGCGAGCAGGCATGGCTAGCGATTATTAAAACCGGGCCAATTGCATAGCCAAAAGCTACAAGCCTCCCATAGGATCTGGGTCTGTTCTCCATATTCATTATCGAATCCCCGATCACAGAGAGAAAGGGGAGCAAAACTGTTACGATGGAGGGTTTTGCCAGGACCTGCCTTTTGCTTTTTACCGGCAGGGGCTGCCCAGATGGTGCTGCCTGGCGCGGCTGGTCAAGCATGGGTGAGTAAATAATTTCCATTGCCATTGTACTCTCCATCACAGCTGGAAAAAATTGTTCCAAGCATCAAGAGGTAAAATCGCCAGATGCGGCGAAACTTAGCATAATTCATGCCATAATCCAAGTATCTCACCTGGTTCTGACTTTCGTCGAAACGATTAAGCCAAGTATCAAGAGTTTTGTAGTAATTATAGCCATTTATATACCAGCGCTTGACTGTTTTCAAATCTTTGTTACAGCTGGGGATAGCGTCATGGTTCCAGTATCGGCCGTGGGGAAAAATATATTTATGCGTAAAGCCGGATGACATATTATTGGGTATTTTCACGGTTATAATATGAATAAGTGCCTTGCCATTACTTTTTAGCAAGGTTGAAAGTTTTTGAAATAGAACGGTTAGATTGCCCACATGGCATAGGACGCCGATTGAAATAATTCTATCAAACTTTTCAGAAAATACTACTTCATTAATATCTCCTTCCACCAATTTAAAGCGGCCACTGGCAAGAAAGCTGCGAGGATCTTTCATTTTACCTCGCATGTATTCACATTGCAAATGGCTAAGATTAACTCCTGTGAGGCGTACATTCGGAAACTTCATCAGGATGTAATTAGGTACACAGCCCCAGCCACAACCAAAATCCAAGATGTGATCACCATCTTTTATTTCTAGGCGTTCAATAAGTTGATCAATGTGATGTTTTTGAGACTCCTCCAGGTTTTTGGCACCCTTTTCCCAAAGTCCCATGCTATATTTAGGATAGATAAGCTGCGAATCACCTAGCATATGATTTAGGAGAGTCTGCGGAAGATCATATTGAATTTTCATTAACTCATGCGAGGATTCGGCGATTTTATCGGATTCGCTGAGTACCCAATCATATGGAGCCAGTAACTGGGGCATACGCCTAAATAAAAATGGCATTGATGTCTGGATAAGGCCTCGAAATACTTGATCTGGTATTTCGAGGCCATTAATATAGGATTCTGCCATTGTCATTTGTAAACTGTTAAACAAGCCTGCCATAAGGCGTGCACTGCGGAAGCCGATTCCAGAGGCGGGCTGCCCAGCCAGGCTTGATGATGCAAAATGATGCAGGTCAGCACCATCATTGATAGCTAAAATGGTCATTTAGCGAATGAAGGTTGAGATACTCAGAGGATAGCGCCTCCCACCGCAAATGGCCACCAGTCAGCAGCTGCTAACTTATGACTGCTGGGCACCTCGGTGAATCCCAGATGCCACCGATCTCATGACACCATGAAACAAGAAGCCTTGCAGCAAATTGCTTGCCTCTGACTCACAGGAGCCAAATGGGAATTTTTGAAATGCCCTTCTGCCTAGCTAGAAAACCAGTAACTTTATCGGCTGCTGATGGCAATAATACCAATAACTCCAGCGGCAGCTGATAGTATTAATTATAAATTCAGCGGTGGCTTATCGCAAAATCAATAAGTGCAGATATTGCCGGTGGCAATATCAAACACTTCTACGGCGAGTAGCGATAAAATACTAATAGCTACAAGCAAATATTCCCAGTCAGGATAACTTTCTGTAGTTCTGCTGTAAGTTTAGGGGGCCAAGCTATACTAAAAATCAATGCGAGGCTGCGAATAGATACCAAGTGCAAGCAAAATGGATTCAGAATTTGAAGCTAGTTTTGATTAAACCGCCGAACTGGCTTAAGCTCTCTGAGGCTGGCGTGGTTTGACCCAAGGGCCGGCTGAGATAGATTAAGGCCGGCGTCACAGTGATGTTGTCAGTTACCTGAAACTTGTACCACCACTCCCAGATCAAACCACCGTCATCTGGAGAAGCTGAGCCCGTAAGGGAGGTGGCAAATACAGGTTGACCGACAGCCATCCCGAAATTATTTCCCTTAACGAATACATCACTCCACTGTAAACCAGCCATCCATGATTGGCTGCTTGCAAGACTGCCGGCTGGTTGGGAAGCTGCATAGGTGGTGCTGTTGATACCCCAGCCCAGGCTCAGGGAAGGCGCCCAGCCACTCGCTTGCGGCTGCCAATAGCCACTTAAGCCAAAGGCATTGGTGCGAGCCTCGGAATTGAGATCAATTGCTGAGTGGGTAAAGGGAGTGGCACCTGGTAGAGATGCGTTTCCAGACTGCACATAGCTCCATATCGCCGCCAAACCCCACTGCTCAGAACCGTAGCCCACTTGAATCGTGCCAGTGGCACCAGAACCCTTACTGGCTATGCCCCCCTCGCCTGAGTTGGCATCATTGCCATTGGCGGCAACATAGTTAGCGCTGATGCTTAGGTTTTTACCCTGCCACCAGAGACCGGCACCCGCCCCGAGGTTTTTGTTATAGGCGGCCGGTGCACCATTAACCGAAAATACATTAAGAATGGTATCCGCTGGATATACGCTTGGCCAAAGGGCCAGCATGTTTTCCTGACCCACCCGGGGCCCAAGGGTAGCTGTGAAACCAGCACCTAGCGGGAATTGGTAGAAGAGTTTATCGATGCCAACCACATTGGGCCCCGCATCCTCCTGGAAGGCGATCTCCAATTGGGAAAGTTTTAAGGCATCGGGGTCACCGCCAAAGACACTGCTACCGAAATTGCCGCCCCGCAGCACGGTACTGAGCAGATCCTTGCCATTGAAACTGGTATTGAGCGTGAGTTGCAGGTCGTAGGTAAAGCTGGTGGCATTCGGCAGGGGCACGGCCGAGCGAGTCAGGCCGGTGAGCTCATCGGGGCGGAGCCGCAGGCTGTTTTTGCCGGTATCGATGGCGCTACCGCTGAAGCTATTGGCCCCCACCACGAAGGTGGCTAACCCAGAGAGCTTGGTGGTAGGTGAAAAACGACTGGCTTCCAGCTCCCCCAGCCGAGCCTCCAGGCCATCCACACGGCCGCGCAGTACGGCGAGTTCCTGCTCGAATTGCTTGATTAGTTTTTTAAGCTCATCGGTCACCTCGGTGACTCGATCGAGGCAGGCATTGAGCAGGGCGGCGGCTTCATAGCGGCTGATCGACTGGCCCCCTTTGAAGCTGCCGTTGGCATAGCCGGCAACGCAGCCGTAGCGCTCAATCAGGTTTGAGAGGGCCTGGTAGGCCCAGTCGGTGGGCCGCAGATCTGAAAACTGGGAGATGCCAGCTACCTGCTCCTTGCTGGCCGCCGGATTGCCATAGCGGGCCAATGCTTCCAGATTTTGTTCGGCCCCGGCTGCGGCCGGAACAAGGGCCGCCGCCAGCAGCAGACCTCGGGCGAACCGGTGTAAATGAGGTTGGGCCATCGGTTGCCTAAATGGGGATGGTGGCGATCGGGATCGCTTGATTAGCCACCCCAGAGCCCCTGGCGAAGCTCGGGAGGCGGCATCTGCCCCAAATGATAATGGCTCCCATTTTCATTTGGGGCATTTTGGACTCAGCCCTCTCCGCCTTCGCCGCCCTCTCCGCCTTCGCCACCCTCCCCTGACTTATCAGAATCGTGTTTGTCAGACTTTTCCTTTTTATCGGAGTCGTCGTCTTTGTGATCTTTGTTGTACTCAGCTGAGCCCGGCGCGCTGCGCTCCATGGAGGGAGCATTCGAATCCCTGGGCTCGGGAGCCTTGCCACAGCCGACGGTGCCGGCCAGCAGGCCGGCGGCGGTGAGGAAGATGGCGATGCTGCCGCGTTGCATGGCGAAGGAAGCTCAGATCCTGGAGATTGTGCCTGGCTGGAATGCCCTTGCTCGGCCATAGGGCACAACTGCAGGTGCCTTTAGTTACCTTCAAGCCTGAATCGATGCGCTTTCAACTTGAATCGCTGCTCACGGATCGGCAGCTGCTCGACTGGCGAGGCCAATTGCTGGCGCCAGATGTGCCGTGGAAGCCAGGTGAGCAAACGGCTGGCTGGCATGCCCGGGCGGTGAAGCACAACCGCCAATTGGACCGGAGCTCAGCACTGCATCAGAACCTTGCGGCCCAAGTGAACAAGGCGCTGCTAAGCCAGCCGCTGCTCTGTTCGGCGGCCCTGCCGGTTGAGCTGCACGGACTGCTGTTCAGCCTTTGCGGGCCGGGAGAGGGCTACGGAAGCCACGTGGACAATGCCTTCATGGCGGCAGGCCGCTCCGATCTCTCCTTCACCCTGTTCCTGACGCCGCCGGAGGACTACAGCGGCGGAGCACTGGTGCTGCAATTCCCCCATGGCGAGGAGTCGATCCGCCTAGAGGCCGGCGCTGCGATCGTCTACCCCAGCACCCTGTTGCACCGGGTGGAGCCGGTGAGCGAGGGGCAGCGGCTGGTGTGCGTGGGCTGGATCCAGAGCCGCGTCCGCAACGCCGAGCGGCGGGAGCTGCTGTTCGAGCTGGATACGGCGAGGCGGCTGCTATTTAATCAACTGGGCAAAACGGAAACCTTCGACCTGATCAGCCGCAGTTACACAAACTTGCTGCGGATGTGGGCAGATTGAAG
>JBIKVR010000116.1:0-7965 GCA_044356735.1 Prochlorococcaceae cyanobacterium | reverse complement strand
TCTGCTTTTGCGCAGTATTCATAAATATTTTAAACGTGACCTGGGTGGCGACCTACATGGATCTCCTATCCAAAACCACCCTCACAAGCATCATGTGGCTAACGATATTCATGGGCAAGCCATTTGCATTGCAGTATGCCCAAAAAGATGCACCCAAGGAGCGATGGGGCGATCAAAAATTCATCCAAGGATGTCGCTTTATCAGCCTAACATGGGCGTATCTTATGTCTTTATCGGTGGGGCTTTCGATCCTGCGACGAAGTTCATTGCTAAACCTACCGGAGTGGGTATATTTTGACGCCAGTCTCTGCATAATTTTAACTGGGTTGGCAATCACCACGCTCTTCAAGGCACGAAAGCGAAGGCAACGCGAACGGGAAGCGGCGAGAAGCCAAAGGGCAGTTTATACAGAGCTTACAAAACAGGGCTTGATAAACAAGGCAAACCCATGGCGGTGAAGTGAAGTGAAGTGAAGGGGCGGAGTGGAGTGACCCGCTGGCGATGTATCATCGGCATCACTTTACGGCCTACTCAAATCAGGCAAAATAGGAGTATTTAGATCGGCTATTTGATGTGAACATGCAAAAAATGCCCGAGCTGATTACTCATGGCTGAGGCTGAGTATGGGGCTGAGGCTGAAAAAAGAAACCGCCGCCGGAAGCGTCCTGACGCACCACCGCACAGAGGCAGGCCACCCGCCACAGCACCTGGTGGATGGGAGTGGGATCTTGGTGCACCAGATCGGGAAAGCGCCGCTGCAGCAGGGCGGTGGCCTGCCAGGCGTTGTAGTGGGGAATGCGTGGGTTGATGTGATGGCACAGGTGGGTGGAGCCGATGCCGTGGTGCAGCAGGTTTAGTAATGGTCCGTAGGGACGATCCACCGTTTGCAGAGCTCCTTTGGCCCAGGTCCAATCTGCGGAGGAGAAATGGGGAATATTGGTGTCGGTGTGCTGCAGCCAGGTGTAGCTCACCAGCCAGGCATTGATCACCAAGTAGGGCAGGCCATATACGCAAAGCACCCGCAACGGGGAGAACTGAATGGCGGCCAGGGCCAGGGCCAGAAGCATGGCCAGCAGCCCCAGATTCGAATGCCGCATCAGCGGCCGGCAGGAGTCTTGGAACAGCGGCCGCCGGCCATTACGAAAGGGCGAACCACTCCAGAAATGGGAGGTGGGGGTGCCGTAGTCTTCCCCGCCCGTAAAGCCAACCAGCAGGTAGAGCGGCCATCCCAGCAGCAGGTGGGCCACCAGGGAAAGGGTTCCGTACAGCCTGGTGCCCAACCGCCTGGCCACTGCCCCCACCAACTGGCCCGCCGGCGAGTCTGAGCGGGGCGGCACATGGGTTTCACCACCCTCCAGATGGTTGCAATTGGCATGGTGCACCGCATGGCTGCGCTGCCAGGTGAAATAAGGCACCAGCAGCAAGCTGTGCAGCACAAATCCCACCGCAGCCTCCAGGCGACGGTTGGGATGGAAGGCACCATGACCGCACTCATGGGCGATCACCCAGCAACCGCCAGCCAGGGTGCCCGTGACCAGGGCGTAGAGCAACCAGAGGGGGGCGGCGATGGCTGTCAGGGGGATCTGGGTGCCCAGGCTGTAGGCCACCAAAGACAGGCTGAGGGACATGAACAGGCTTCCCCAGGCCTTGGCCGGCTTGAAGCTGAGCAGCTCCGGCGGCAGGCAGGCCAGCAGTTCAGCCTTGCTGGGGAAGTTGGCGGGGGAAGGGGAGTCGCTCGCCCGGGCGCCGCTGGAGAGGGGGACAGGGGAGATCAATAAAGCTGCCGCATGACTGGGAGAACTCGACGAGACCGTCAACAGTCTCGGCAACAGAGGTGCAGGAATGCAACATTCGTGCAGCGGCAGGCGTCTGGGGGATGGCGGGCCAACCGACGACCTTGAAACCCAGCCAGGGCTCGCTGAGGCAGACCGGAGAGGCGGGCCCATGGGCCCGCCGTAGACGAAGTCGGCCGGAGGCCATAGGACGGCGGCCATGAGACGGCGGCCATGGCGGGAAAGCCTGGCTTAAATCGCCCCCAGCTGCGGCATGGCCGCTAAAGACAGTCCACCGAGTCGTGAGATCACGATTGTGGGAATAAGCTGCAGGATGCCCGTTTCTTCTGGGCGACCTGAGGCCTACTGGCAGCGTCGATCACCATCTGGGCAGAGAGCCCTGTTACGATTGTGTTATCATGTAAACAGGCGGCTTTGAGCCCATGAACCACTGCTAGAAATTACGCCTTGCCGATCAAGCCTATGCGGCGCGAGGCTTCTAATGATCCCCACAGCTGCCGACCCGCTTACTCCCGGGAAGGCAAAGCCTGGGAAAAGGGGTTCATGCAAGCATCCAATGAATAATTGGGCAATGCAAAAGCCAAGCGACGGCTACCTCCACTGGCTTGATCGAATCGATCGACCAAGCCAGTGGAAACAGCCTTATGCATCCACCCGAACATGTGGTTCTCGGAAACCACCTAAGAAAGCGTTAGCCTTCGGAGAAGACCATGTGTTGCCTATGCTGAGAACGCGGATGGGACGTCAAACACTGTGCCGAATCTGACTTAGCAGCCAAGATCAGCTAGCTTTGCAATGTGAGTAGTCACCTGGTGCCATGATTATTAAGACCTTGATGTTTTCTATCTGGGGGATCGCCGGGCTTTTATTGGCAATCTTCTCAAGTCAATGCCGCTGGGTGGATCCCGTCTTGCCCGCAATATGTCTTGGCACATTGATCGGCTTTCTTTTGTATAAGTTCTTGGGCCAGGAAAGACAGAGCTCGGCTGCTGAAGGAACGCTTCTTGGCTGGAAGTTCACTGTCAATGGCGCCATAGTGGTGGTTGGTCTTGTGTCTGCGTTGATTTGGGTTGCCCTTAGCAACGGGCGCACCTGTGTTGGTGATATTGACCTTAAGCTTAGAAAAAATGGGAATGATTCGGAGCTGATCGCCGAGACGTCCTCGTCACCAGGAAAAACTGTTGGCTTAATTAAGGACAAAACATTCGAGAGCCAGTCATTCATTGATTTTGTCAATGATGACTTCTTTCATCCGGCTTTGATTCAGCTTCGATCGACTCTCTGCCCGGGAGCCATCGCGGATTGCTTTCAGGGCGCAAGCTTCAGATTAATGGTTTTGCCATCTCCACACATTCAGGCCGACGATGTCATCGAGGTATGCACTGATACTATCATAGGCTCAAAGGCTCAAGAAATCCAGGAATTATTACAGAATAAAGTTTCACTTGTGGCTGTTGCCGAAGGTGGGGTGCAGCAGAGTGATGCCAATAGCCAGGTCGAATCATTCAGGATGATGGAAACAAAAACAAGGTGCCGCGGAAAAGCCTCTCGATTTATGGACAAACTGAAAGCTCCGAACTCTGAACCTGTGCGAATCTTTGCACTTGCCAGTCCCAAAGGCTTTCAGAGGCTTACCGGATCAAGTTCACGCCAGCCACAGATCGTCAATGTTAGCCTTAACGTTGGAACAGCACCCTAGGTCACAGAAGAATCCGTATTCTCAACCCTCAGACGATGTCACGTTCCCTTGCAACCTTTGCGATTCTGATCTCGACAGCTCTTGCTGGTTCTCTGAGCTTTCCAATGGCGGTAGCTACAAGCCAGGCGATCGATTTGGGCCAGTTAAACTTTCTACTTGCTCAACAGCCTGCTGGCGAATGGGGCCTTGTTTTGGGAGCCGATGACACGCTCGATGAAGCTCTATTTGAAGTGAAGTCCGCACGTCGAAATCTGTTGATCGAGGCAGTGATCTTCAAGTGTGGAAGCTGGTTTCGAACAGTTGGAGTCTTTAAAGATAGGAATACATCGCTTCTCTACCTCTCCAGGGCGAGGCGCTTTTCTAGCTATAAGCCCTATGTGGTGGAGATGAAGTCCTGGTGCCCGACTAAACAGCTTGTTCGTGTCAAAGTCTGATGGGCATTCAGCGGGCTCCTTCAAGCGGCGGCTAATTGCAATCTTGAAGGCTTCTGGGGGTGTACGACTCAAGCCGAGTATACGCCTAGACGCATGCGACGGCTAACAACCAGATACAGAAGTCGGGAGCTGAGGCTGGTTTGTATGATCAAATACTGACCCGCTTCTGATCTGGCGCGTTAGAAGGATGAGTTAAGATAAACAATCCGATCATTTTGCAGGGCATCTGCTCATTTCATGGCTGCCAAAGAAGCAGCAAGTTGGATTGTAGGCTTGCATCTCACCAGACGGCATGGAGGAACGAACAGGCAATGGGGAACTTCTATGACGCTATCGTCGAGCCTGATGGCCGAATACGCCTAAAAACGCCCATTCACCTAGAGAAAGGGCTTAGAGTCGTCGTTGCAGTTCCAGGGCAAGACGTTGATTCTGCCGCATCTGGCATCGTATTAGGTGATTTTGTCCTTTGTTAGATCACCAGCAATCCATACGATGATTCTGATGCGCTGTCCTTAATTGAAGCTGACTTTTTAGACCGTGGTCTAAGGCGAGACAATTTTCTCCGCACAGGAAAGCTCTTTACCGCCAATTAGGCTCTCATTCTTGGCATTGCCGGTCACTTAACCAGCTCCAAGTTGGCCAAAGCGATCTCACATATGGTTGAAATATATTCGTCTGTAGCCAGATGCATCTACCAGAACATGTGGTTATCGGGTCCGCAAACCACGCCTACGCTTGGGTGGTCTTCGCCAAGGAGCACTGCACCGCAATTGTTTTGCGGGTATTCAGCCCGATGCCGCAGCGTAGTTCTCGGGAAGGGGGGACACTCGTGCAGGAGCCTAGAGATTATTGCTAGAATGTGGCAACCGTTGGCGCTAAAAATGTTAAGCCAGGAAAATCGAGTTCCCGTAAAAGTTGCAGTTGCAGCCGCGATCGCTTACGTCAAGGAACTTTACGAGGGTATCAGTTTGCGCGATTTACTCCTGGAGGAGATTGAGTACAGTGATGCATCCGACAAATGGTTGGTCACCATTGGGTTTTCACTCCCCGAAACCAAGGAAGTTTCAACTTCTGTAATTTTACCAAGCAGAACAAGTCGCGAGTTATCACGTCGCTATAAAACGGTGATTATAGACGCTGCTTCAGGAGCTCCAGACTCAATGAAGATTAGGACTGTATAGTATAATGGCGGCCATTCAACCCTCCGGAACGCTTTTGCTCGACACAAATCTTCTGCTTCTTCTGTTTATTGGAGGAAAATATATTTCGCTCATCAAGAAGGCCAAGACGCTGTCGGCCTACACAGAAGAAGATTACGAACTGCTGCAGGAGTTCGCTAGTCGCAACCGTTTCACCGACCTTCTCACGACTCCCCATATAATTACCGAGGTTTCGAAGTATCTTCACTGTTCAAGGTCGGGCCTTAGTGTGGCAAACTTCAATCACGTCCGCCAAGGTGCTTGGTGCTAGATCGAAGTACTAACATCAAGATCCAGCGAACGAGAGCAGAGATGACGATTTGCATTCTGAACTTATACCCGCCGCTAATCCTGTGCGCCACCCCCCCCCAATCCAGCCCTTGGCTAGCCTGCGGCGATGACCAGCTTCGGCACCGGCGACGGCGAGCTGCTGAGCCTCACCTACCCCAAGCCGCTGCCCATGCGGCTGGATCGCTGGCTGGTGAGCCAACGGCCTGAGCAGAGTCGCGCCCGCATCCAGAAATTCATCGACGCCGGCTACGTGCGCGTCAATGGCGTTACCGGCCAGGCCAAGACGCCGCTGCGCCAGCACGACACGGTGCAGCTGTGGATGCCGCCGCCGGAACCGCTGCCCTACCTGCAGGCCGAGGCGATGCAGCTCGATGTGCTCTACGAAGACGAGCACCTGATCGTGATCAACAAGCCCGCCGGCCTCACGGTGCATCCAGCGCCGGGCAACAAGGATGGCACCCTGGTGAATGGGCTGCTGCATCACTGCCCCGACCTGCCGGGCATTGGCGGTGAGCTGCGGCCCGGCATCGTGCACCGGCTCGATAAGGACACCACCGGCTGCATCGTGGTGGCCAAAAGTCAGCAGGCTCTGGTAACACTGCAATCGCAGATCCAGCGGCGCATCGCCTCCCGCCAATACCTGGCGGTGGTGCACGGGGCGCCGGCGGGCGAGAGCGGCACGATCACGGCACCGATCGGCCGCCATCCGATCGACCGCAAAAAGTACGCCGTGGTTAGCGACAACAGCGGCCGCCACGCCTGCACCCACTGGCAACTGATCGAGCGCCTCGGCGACTATTCACTACTGCGCTTCAAGTTGGATACGGGTCGCACCCATCAAATCCGCGTCCACTGCGCCCACCTGGGCCATCCAATCCTGGGCGACGCAACTTATAGCCGCTGCCGCAAGCTGCCGATCGAGCTGGCCGGCCAGGCCCTGCACGCCTTCCAGCTGGGGCTGGATCACCCGATCAGCGGCGAACGGCTGGAGCTGGAGGCCCCCCTGCCGCCGATCTTCGAAAAACTGTTGGCCGTTCTGCGGGGCCGCAGCTGACCCCTTCAGCTGGCCTGCTCCCGCTCGGCCTCTTCCCGCAGCAAATCGAAGAGGCTCTGGCGTTCAAACAGGTCGGCCACGGCGATCGCGGCCAGGGTGCACAAGCCAATGGGCAACAGCAGGGCGTAGTTCTTGCTGAGCTCAAAGCTCAGCAGGATCGCCGTGAGCGGCGTGCGGGTGAGGGCCCCGAGGAAGGCGGCGGCGCCGGCGAACAGCAGGCTGGCGGGGGCGTAATCAAACAGGCTGACCAACAGCTGCTGCATCAGGGTGCCCAGAGAGGCCCCCACCACCAGGGCTGGCGCCAAAAAGCCGCCGGGGGCCTCCGCCGCCACCGCCACCGCCGTGGCGGCCGCCTGCACCGCCAGCACCAGCAGGGCCCGGGGGGCGTCATCAAGCCCCAGCAGGGCGTCTAAGCAAAGGCCATCGGGATTGTCAAAGGCCTGTGGCAGCAGCGACCAACCAGCCCCCACCGCCAACCCCACCAGGGGCAGCAACTGCCAGCTGGCCAGCCTCCAGCTGCGGAAGCGCCGGCGCAGGGCCAGGATGCCCCGCTGATAGAGCACGGCCGCCAGGCCCGCCAGGGCGCCGAGCAGGCACAACTGCGGCCCATCGATCAGCCGAAACTCGTTAACACCACTGGGGTACTGGCTGATCGGCGCCAGGTTGACCAGCAGCGGCTGAACCAGGGGCAGCTGGGCCAGCAGCCGGGTCCAGGCCACCGCGGCGAAGCTGGCCGCCACAGCCAGGGCGTTGCTGCGGCCGTCGGCCCGCTTGAGCAGCTCCTCCAGGATGTAGGCCAGGCCGCCCAGCGGCGCGTGGAACACCGCCCCCAGGCCGGCGCCACTGCCGATCGCCACCGCCAGCCGCTGATGCTGGTGCTGGTGGTTACCGGGGTCGCTCGCCCGGGCGGTTCCCTTGGCGGTTCCCCGGGCGGTTTCGAGCGCAATGGAGGCACCGATCTGGATGGAGGGCCCCTCCGGACCCACCGGAATGCCGCTGCCGATGGCGATGCCGCTGGCCAACAACTTCACAATCGCCACCCGCCAGCCCATCGGGATCGGCCAGCCGCGCATGAACAGCATCACCTGCACGATGCCTGAACCCTTGGCGGCGGGCTCCCACCAGGTGATCAGAGCGCCGGCCACCGCTCCCCCCAGCAGCCCCAGCACCGGCAACACCAGGGCGCGGGGCATCAGGGCGGCCAGCCGCAGGCGCACCCCGTTCACGGCGGCGATCTCCTGGCCGTAGAGCCAGATCGCCAGGGCCACGCCGATCCCGATCAAATTCACCAGCAGCACCAGCCGCAGCAGGCGCCCCAACCGGCCGCTCATCGCCACCCCCTGGCGGCGGTCCGGGAATCTGACAGGGGCCAGGGGGTGGGGCTGGGCATGCGGCAGGGCATGGGGGGCTTGATCGCCATCGGGCACCGCAGCTTGGCCCCGGCCCAGATCACAACCTCAGCCCAGCGCCGGCAGCCGCGGACAGGCCCGCACCA
>JBIKVR010000076.1:0-13720 GCA_044356735.1 Prochlorococcaceae cyanobacterium | reverse complement strand
GGGCATGGGGGGCTTGATCGCCATCGGGCACCGCAGCTTGGCCCCGGCCCAGATCACAACCTCAGCCCAGCGCCGGCAGCCGCGGACAGGCCCGCACCAGCCGGCGGGTGATCTCGGCCCGGGGATTTGCCAACAGCGCCGCCCCCTCCCCCTGCTCCACGATGCGGCCGCCATCGAGCACCAACAAGCGATGGCAAAAGCCACTGGCCACGGTGAGGTCGTGGGTAACGAAAAGCATCCCCAGCCCCATGCTTTGCTGCAGCTGGCGCAGCAACGCCAGCACCTCGGTTTGCACCTCGGCATCGAGCATGCTGACGCTCTCATCACAGAGCAGCACCTTGGGCTCGAGGATCAGGGCCCGGGCGATCGCCACCCGCTGCTGCTGGCCGCCCGATAGCTGGCGGGGCAGGCGCCCCTCGTAGCGCTCGGGCGGCTCCAGACCCACGGCCGCCAACAACTGCCGGGCCCGCTGGCGGGCCACCGCGCCGCTGGCCAGGCCGTGGATGAGCAGCGGGTCGGCGATCGCCTCGCCCACGCTCATCTGGGGGTTGAGGCAGGCCAGGGGATCTTGAAACACCATCTGCAGGCCGCGGCGCAGCTGACGGCGGCGGCGCCCCGCCAGGCCCAACAGCTCCTGACCCTCGATGCTCACCCTGCCGCCCCGCACCGGCGTCAAGCCCATCAGGGCCCGGCAGAGAGTGCTCTTGCCGCAGCCAGAGGCGCCCACCAGGCCGATGGTCTCCCCCTGATGCAGCCGCAGGCTGACGCCATCCACCGCCTTCAACCAACGGCGCCGCCAGGGGGGGGAGGGCAGCGGATGCCAGCAGCGCAGCGCCTCGATCTCCAGCAGCACTGGGCTGGGGGCCAGGGGGGGGCGCTGGCCCCCCTCCCGGTCGCGGGCGCGGCCCACCAGCCGCTGGGCCAGGGGGCTGGCCGGGGCGGTGAGCAGCTGGGCGGCGGGGGCCTCCTCAATCAGCCGCCCCTGATCCAACACGGCGATGCGCTCACACCAGCGGCCGGCCATGGCCAGGTCATGGCTGATCAGCAGCAGGGCACTGCCCGCCTGGCGGCACAGCTGGCTCAGTTCCGCCATCACCTGGGCCGCCACCGCCACATCCAGGCTGGTGGTGGGTTCATCGGCGATCACCAGCGGCGGCCGCAGGGCCAGGGCCAGGGCGATCGCCAGGCGCTGGCGCATGCCGCCGCTGAACTCATGGGGATAGCTGCCGTAGCGCTCGGGGCTGATCCCCACCAGCTGCAGCAACTCTTCTGCCCTATGCCTCAGGCCGCCGCCTGCCCCGGGCAGCGGGCCCTGGGGAGAGCTGGCCTTGGCGCCGCTGCAGCGCCGGTGGGCGGCGAGCGTATCGGCCAGGTGATCGCCCACGGTGAGCAGGGGATTGAGGCGGGTCATCGGGTCTTGAAACACCAGCCCCACCGCCTCCCCCCGCAGCTGGCGCAGGGCGCCGCGCCGCAGCTGGCGGGGATCGCGACCGGCCAGCTCCAGGCCGCCGCTGCACTGGCTGCCCGGCGGCAACAACTGCAGCACCGCCCGAGCCAGGGTGCTCTTGCCGCAACCGGATGGCCCCACCAGGGCCAAGCTGGCCCCGGGCGCCAGGCTCAAGTCGAGACCATCAAGGGTGGGGCCAGGGCTGCCGGGATAGCGCACCACCAGCTGCTCA
Source organism: Prochlorococcaceae cyanobacterium (assembly GCA_044356735.1). Classification (GTDB taxonomy): domain Bacteria; phylum Cyanobacteriota; class Cyanobacteriia; order PCC-6307; family Cyanobiaceae; genus UBA5018. The sequence continues at coordinate 12,041 of JBIKVR010000076.1, read as the reverse complement.
ACCCGCAGCACCGCATCGCTCAAGGCAGCACCGCATCGCCGATCGTTCCAGTTTCAGTGGTTGGACGCGCACATTCGCGGGTCTGTGTCGTCGGGTGCATACGATTGGTACAACCCGAAGGGTGGAATGCTCGAAGCGGCCCCCGATCACGGATCCACCCAGTTGGCCACAGCCGACCCGTTGGCTAAAGCCGCGCCACTGGCCAGGGATTCCCGGCGTCCCCCCGCTTCCCTCCCCGACCAACCCGACAGGGCGACCGATCAACCCGGTCAAGCGAGCGCCAGCGACTACGGCGTGGCCCTGCCGGAATGGCTGCAGCGCTGCATCGAGCACCGGCGCTACTGCCAGGCCAGCGGCGACAGCTGCGCCACCGACGCCGAGTCGCTGCTGGCCGCGACCTTTGATTTCGCCTACCAACTGCACGAGGGTCAGTACCGAGCCAGCGGCGAGCCATACATCATTCATCCGATCGCCGTCGCCAACCTGTTGCGCGACATCGGCGCCAGTGCCGGCGTGATTGCCGCTGGCTTCCTGCACGACGTGGTGGAGGACACCGAAGTCACCGCCAACGAGATCGAGGGCCACTTCGGCGCTGAGGTGAGGGCCCTGGTGGAGGGGGTTACCAAACTTGGCGGCATCCACTTCACCAACAAGACAGAAGCCCAGGCGGAAAATCTGCGCCGCATGTTCCTGGCCATGGCCAGTGACATCCGGGTGGTGTTGGTGAAGCTGGCCGATCGGCTGCACAACATGCGCACCCTCTCGGCCCTCAAGCCGGAGAAACAACAGCGCATCGCCCGCGAAACCCGCGAGATCTACGCCCCCCTGGCCAACCGCCTGGGCATCGGCAGGTTCAAGTGGGAACTGGAAGACCTGGCCTTCAAAATTCTCGAACCGGAGGCCTACCGGGACGTGCAGCAACAGGTGGCCACCAAGCGCAGCGAGCGGGAGGAAAGGCTGGCGGTAACGGTGCAGCTGCTACGCGATCGGTTGGCGGCGGTGGGGCTCACCAACTGTGAGGTGAGCGGCCGCCCCAAGCACCTCTATGGCATCTGGAGCAAGATGCAGCGCCAGCAGAAGGCATTCCACGAGATCTACGACGTGGCGGCCCTGCGGATCCTCTGCCCGAATCTGGATGGCTGCTACAGGGCCCTGGCGGTGGTGCACGACACCTTCCGGCCCATTCCAGGTCGCTTCAAAGACTACATCGGCCTGCCCAAACCCAATGGCTATCAATCGCTGCATACGGCGGTGATTGGTAGACACCGGCCGATCGAGGTGCAGATCCGCACGGGTGAAATGCACCAGGTGGCTGAATACGGCATTGCCGCCCACTGGAAATACAAGGAAGGCGGCTCACCGGCCGCCTCTGGATCCGATGCCGAACGCTTCAACTGGCTGCGGCAGCTGGTGGATTGGCAAAAAGATGGCGGCACGGAAGACAGCAGCGATTATCTGAGTTCAATCAAAGAGGATCTCTTCGATGAGGAGGTGTTTGTATTCACGCCAAATGGCGATGTGGTAGGGCTGCGCAAGGGCTCCACAGCCGTTGACTTCGCCTACCGCATTCACTCGGAGGTTGGCAATCACTGCCAGGGTGTGCGCATCAACGATCGCCTCAGCCCCTTATCTACGCCACTGCAAAATGGCGACTTTATATATATTCTAACCGCTAAGACGGCCCACCCGAGCCTCGACTGGCTCAATTTTGTCGCCACCCCCACGGCGCGCAATCGCATCCGCCATTGGTATAAACGCAGCCACCGCGATGAAAACATCCTGCGGGGCAGCGAGATGCTGGAGCGGGAGCTGGGCCGAGACGGCTTCGATGCCCTTCTCAATGGTGAGCCGCTGCTGCGGGTAGCCCGGCGCTGCAATCTGGTCAACACAGAAGACCTGATGGCCAGCTTGGGATTTGGCGGCGTCACCCTGCAGCAGGTGGTCAACCGGCTGCGGGAAGAACTGCGGCTGGCCCACGCCGCCGCCACCCCCGCCCTCACCAATGAACAGCTGGCCGCCAGCCTGGCGGTCACCGCCCAGCCGCCGGCCCCCACCGCCCACGGCGCCTCCAGTCCGATTCTGGGTTTGGAGGGTCTCGACTATCGCCACGGCGGTTGCTGCAGCCCCCTGCCCGGCGAGGCGATCGTGGCCACGGTGGCCCTGGGCAACCACGGCATCACGATTCACCGCCAGGACTGCGCCCACGTGAGTCAGATGCCGGTGGAACGCCGCCTGCCCGTGCGCTGGAACCCCAACCCCCAGGGAACGCCGCGGCGCTATCCGGTGCAACTGCGGATCGAGGTGCTCGATCGGGTGGGCGTGCTCAAGGACATCCTCACCCGCCTCTCCGATCACCGCATCAATGTGAGCGACGCCCGCGTGCGCACCAACCCCGGCAAACCCGCCCGCATCGATCTACGGGTCGAACTGCTCTGCGCCGACCAGCTGGTTACCACCATGGATCAAATCCGCTCTATGGCCGATGTACTGGACATCTGCCGCACCGGCATCGGTTGATCCATTAGCGGATCCAGGGCCCAACCGATCGGCCGGCCCCCTGCCTGGCGGCGATCTAGCCCCAGCATTGGCCCGCCGCAGAGCCCCTGGCGGCCCCAAACTGCCCTCAGCCCCTGGCCTCGCCGTATTGGCATTACAATGAACCTCTGCCTAGTCAACCGCATAAAATCTTTGAGACTTGACTCGGAATTGCGCTTGTGCTATTTTATTGACATTTACTGGCAAAGACAATGAACTCTTATGAGTCCAAAACATCATCCGAGTTTGTGGAAAGAGTTAGTTCCGCTCTCCTTGCTCGAAAAGCAAATTCTCCCATCGATTCTCAATACACATTTAGGCGGCGAACCTCGCTAACTCTCAGCAACGACGAAATCGAACGAAGACTTCGGCGAGCCTTTTCCAAATGGAACAGGGTGGGCCAAGCCTAAGCAAAAATGGAACAAAAGCGTTTCAACTATATCTACGAAAAGCTCGTCGCCGATGGCGATGATATTCTTGGCATAATCGCTTATTCACTCTACAAGCGCAATAAGATTGAGTTCATACGCAACTACACTGAAGAGCATGGCTCCGAGCTTCCGGATAGCGCGATACAGGCTTTTCATACATCCTCTACGACCCAGTCATCGCTTGAAGGCTTCCGTCGTCAAGCCGTAGATCTTGCCAGAGAGTTTATGGATGCCGCCTTAGAAGAGGAGAGAAAGGATCTTGAACAGGAGTACCTCGATAAATGGTATTTGAGCAAGATGGCAAAGGAAATAGAAGTTCTGAAGCCTAATCGATATGTCGGGTTTCTTTCGGGAATCTTTCAGGGTGTTGTATCTTCTCTAATATTTACTGGCTTACTTGGACTATTAGCTTTTGTGGTCTGGTCGTCAAAGGTGGGGGTCCCAAAGCTCCTTGGCGATATCTTTGGATATGAGGTTATCGAGAAAAGACCCAATCAGAGCTTGCCAATAAATCCCACCAATAAATAGCGAGAGCCATCCCAGCAATGCCATTGACCAGAGCCACCTCCCTGCTCTCTGGCGTGGGCTACGGCGCCTTCTTTGCCGGCCTGGCGGCCCAGGTGGCAGCCCAGGGCCTGCCGGAGACGGCGGAAGAGCTTCCGCCGTTTGTGGCCGCAGCCGCCGACCCGCCCCGCCAGGACTGGCTGCACTGGCGCCAGGTTTGGTGGACCTGCAGCCGCCAAGCGGCCCGGGCCGATGGGGCCGCGGCGGTGCTGGTGCGGCTGCAGCGCTGGAATCTGGCCCAGACCCCGATTCGACCGGTGATTGAGCAGCTGTGGCAGGCCATCGATCAAGCCGATGACTGGCAACCGCTGCACCGCTGGCTAGCAGGATTGACGAATTAGCCGAAGAATGATCGGCAGCTTGGTGGGCAGAGAGCCTAGGTTTAATGGCCAGAGAGTCTGAGCTTGGGATACAAGACAGAGAGCCTGCGATTTGAGATGCAAGATGGCGCCAATAATGCCCTCTCAGCCCGCTAAGCAAACCCTTGAAAGGCAGCTATCTCCGTAAGCCTGCCAACTGGTAAACCTGGCGGCATCAATGATCCCTAGCAGTCGCCGAGGTTTTCCGGGGCATCTCTATGTACTGCTTCCCTGACCAGCCCCTAATCCTGGTATGCGGTTGACGTTGCACTCGATACAGCAAAACCCCAGGGGCTGTTCCTACAACGATTCCACTTGGCCCATACCGATGACCTCCGATCAAGCCGCCCAACTGATTGACGACACCCTCGATCTGGTGCATCAGCGGCTGCAGGATCTGCAGGCCCGCTGCCTCAAAGCCGAACAGCGCGCCCTGGCGGCAGAGTTCCGGGAATGGCGCCACCCCACCGGCAGCCACATCGACCTGATGGTGTTTCCCGGCCTGGCCAACTCCTGAACCCAGGGGCCAGGGGCCCGGGGGCCCAAGGCCCGGGGGCCTGGGCTGAAAATAGGGGCATGGCCGAGCCCGTTCCGTTCAGTTACCACCAAAGCGACACCATCGTCGCCATCGCCACCGCCATCGCCCCGGGCCAGGGCAGCGTGGCGATCCTGCGCCTCTCCGGCGAGCGGGCCGAGGCGATCGGCAAAAGCTTGTTTTTGGCCCCGGGCCAGCAGGACTGGCAGAGCCATCGGGTGCTCTACGGCCATGTGGTGGATCCGGCCAGCGGCGAGCGGGTGGATGAGGCGCTGCTGCTGCTGATGCGGGCGCCCCGCAGTTTCACCCGCGAAACCGTGGTGGAATTCCACTGCCACGGCGGCCTGGTGGCCGTCCAGCGGGTGCTGGAGCTGGTGCTGGCCGCCGGAGCCCGCCGGGCTTTGCCGGGGGAGTTCAGCCAGCGAGCTTTTCTCAACGGTCGGCTCGATCTCACCCAGGCTGAGGCGATTGGCGAGATGATCAACGCCCGCAGTCGCCGGGCGGCCCAGCTGGCCATGGCCGGCATCGATGGCGGCCTGCAGCGACGCATCGGCGACCTGCGCGAACGGCTGCTGGATCAGTTGGCGGAGCTGGAGGCGCGGGTGGATTTCGAGGAGGATTTGCCGCCCCTCGATGCCGGCGCCGTGTTGGCGGAGCTGGCGGCGGTGCGCGCCGCCCTGGAGCGGTTGGTGGCGGAGGCCCGCCAGGGGCAACTGCTGCGCCAGGGGCTGCGGGTGGCGATTGTGGGCTGTCCCAATGTGGGCAAATCGAGCTTGCTCAACCTGCTCAGTGGCCGGGATCGGGCGATCGTCACCGATCTGCCGGGCACCACCCGCGACCTGCTGGAGAGCGAACTGGTGCTGAACGGCGTGCCGCTCACCCTGCTGGACACCGCCGGCATCCGGCCCACCGATGACCTGGTGGAACAGCTGGGCATCGGCCGCAGCCAGGAGGCCCTGGCCTCGGCCGATGCGGTGCTGCTGCTGTTTGATCTCAGCCGGGGCTGGACAGAGCCGGATCAACAGCTGCTGCTGCAGGTGCCTGCGGGGGCTGCTTTGCTGCTGGTGGGCAACAAGGCCGATGCGGCCGGCCTGGCCGCCGGAGCTGTGGCGGCGGGCGATCTGGCGGCACCGGCCCAGGTGGCGATCAGCGCCCTCAATGGTGCGGGCCGCGACGCCCTGGTGACGGCCCTGCTGCAGCGCTGCGGCGCCACGGAACTGCAGGGGCTGCAGGTGGCCCTCAACGAGCGCCAGCGCGATCTGGCGGCAGAGGCCGCCGCCGCCTTGGGCCGCAGCCAGGAGGCGGCCCAACAGGCCCTGCCCTGGGACTTCTGGACCATCGACCTGCGCGCAGCGGTGCGCAGCCTTGGCGAAATCACCGGAGAAGAAGTAAGCGAGGCGGTGCTAGATCGGGTATTCGCCCGCTTTTGCATCGGCAAGTAGGGATCCGGACCAACCAGATACAGGTCTAGATCAAATACAGGCCTAAACATAGAAGCCCTGGAAAACCGAGAGCAGGGCAACACATGCCCGGCTGGGCAGCAATCAAACCCAGACGGGAAGACGGGTGGCGAAGACAGGCGATTTAGCGGCTATCCATAGCCACCTAGTTCGCCATCAATCCCGGCCGCAAAACCGATAATTTGTCAGTAATTTACATAGTTATATAGAATCTCCTTAACCCAGCTGCCAGAATTGCCCTCCTGAACAGTGTTCGCCCTTGTTCCTCCCCGCCTTGCCCTGCCTTGACACCTGGCTACGGGCCTGGCTTGAGGAGGATCTGGGGCGGGGAGACCTGACGGCCCCCGCGCTGCTGGGGCGCCATGGCCGGGCCCACTGGCGGGCCAAGCAAGCGGGCATTTTTTGTGGTGGACCGCTGGTGGAACCGCTGTTCCGTCTGCTCGATCCGGAAGTGGAGCTGGAGCTGCTGGTGGCCGATGGCCAGCCGGTGATCCCCGGCCAAGAGCTGCTCAGGCTGCGGGGCCAGGCGGCGGCGCTGGTGGCCGGCGAGCGCACGGCGCTCAACCTGGCCATGCATCTATCCGGCATTGCCACCGCCACCGCGGCCCTGGTGCAAGAGCTTGAGGGCTTTGACCTGCGCTTGGTGGATACCCGCAAAACGACGCCGGGCCTGCGCCTGCTGGAAAAATACGCGGTGCGCTGTGGTGGCGGCGGCAACCACCGCCTCGGCCTGGACGACGCCGCCATGCTCAAGGAAAACCACATCGCCTGGGCCGGCGGCATCGCAGCGGCCGTAGCGGCCGTGCGGGCCGCCGCCCCCTGGCCCGCACGGGTGATCGTGGAGGCGGAAACAGCAACCGAGGCCGAGGCCGCCATCGAAGCCGGTGCCGATGGCGTACTGCTGGATGAATTCCAGCCGCGGCAATTGATCGAACTGGTGCCGCGGCTGCGGGCCTTGGCGCTGCAACGGGGCAGGCCGGTGGTGCTGGAGGCCAGTGGCATCCAGCCGGAGCAACTGCGGGCCTATGCCGCCACCGGCATCGATCTAATCTCCACCAGCGCCCCGATCACCCGCAGCCCCTGGCTGGACCTGAGCATGCGCTTCGAGGCCAGCCGATGAACCGGCTGCGGCGACAACTGACTGCGCGGACTGCTGCGCTGACAGCCGCCCTGACCACTGAGCTCACCGGCCTAGTGCTGCAGGGCTGTCAGCAATTACAGCGGCGCTCCACCCTGTTCATCTATCTGGTGCCGCCCAATGATGCGGAGGAGGTTGTCTCCCGCAAGCAACTGAATAAACTCTGGGCACCCGTAATAGATGCCTATCGAGAACTGGAGCCCAATGTTCAGCTGGAACTACAGGTAATTCCCGAGGCTGGCATCTTCGAGGAACTGCAGCGCCGCAACAGCCACGGTTTCGGCCCCGACCTGGTGATCGTTAATGCCAACCTGGCGATGGAGCTGCGGCAAAGGGGCCTGATCCGGCCGATCCCCCTGAGCCGATCGCTGGCGGAGTCAATCGAGCCCACGGCCTTAGCGCGGCTGAAAACAGCGGAGGGGTTGGCGGCGCTGCCGCTCGTCTGGTCGCCGCAACTGAGCTGCTACAACCGCAGCCGCATCGCCAAGCCACCCACCACGGTGAGCGATCTGCTCAGCCTGGCGGCAGGCGGCCACCGCATCGGCATCAGCTTTGATCCAGCGGGCCTTTGGTGGTCTGCCGGCGCCCTCGGTGCCGAAAAGAGTTTGGCGACACTACTCAGCCCAAGCAAGCAGAGCTTGCAACCGGCAGAACGCCAGGCCCTGCTGGGTTGGATGCAATGGCTACAGAAAATAGCTATGCATTCCCAGGTAAATATCTATGCAAACGATCTAATGCTCACCGAAGCATTTCAACGGGGGCAGCTTGACTGGATACCCTGCTCCAGCCTCAGCCTCCACAGCCTCACCGATGGTTTGGGAGCGAAGCTAGGGGTGGCCGTGCTGCCCAGTGGTCCTGGCGGTGGGCCGAGCCCCAACTCCCGGATGCGAGTGCTGGGCTTCGGGCCCAACTCCTCAGCCCGCCAATTTCAAGCAGCTAAGACCCTGGCGGAATTGATTCTCAATCCGCTGATGCAGCGCTACATGTCTCTCTCCGACACCCAATCCCTGCCGGTGAATCGCCACGCCCTGCCGCCAGTGGCCAACTCCGCATTACTAAAAACCCTGGTGGCCGCCCAGCAGCAGTTCAACCAGGATGCCCCACTGCAAAAGCTATCGCTGTCGCTAAGCAAACAGCAACAAATCCGCCAGGTGTTCAGCCGCGAACTAACGCCGATGATGGTAGGGGAGATCAGCCCCGCTGCCGCCACTAACAATCTAATTCAGAAGCTGAGACAGCGATGATCGACAACCTGCTGGGACAGGGCCTCGGCTGGCTGGGCTACCTGGAACGGCCGGCGGTGCTGCAGCAACTGCTGCCGGCCCTACTGGTGCTACTTGCATTGAAAAAGCTGCCGCTGGGCCGCTGGCGACTGTCGTTACCAGGCGTAGAATCGTTCCCAGGCATAGTACCAATTGCCCTGGGCGCCCTGGCGCTGCTATTCGAACTGGCAAGATTACCCCATGGACTAATAAATTTACTGGTGGAGATCAGCGCCGCCCGCCTGGGGCTGGATCTACTGGAAAAGCTGCTGCTGGAGCCCAGGCTAGAACCGCAGGTATTCGAGCGTTTTCGCAGTCGATTACTGCGGCCATGCTTTCTACTGCTGGTGCTGCTAGCACTGATAAACGAGGTGGACTATCTGGGTGATCTGGCGGCCTTGCCGGTGGTCACCTGGTTTAACAGTTCCCTCACCCTCGGCAGCCTGTTTCAGGTGGCTGTGGTGCTTTATCTATTACTGGTGGGCTCTAATCTACCCTCTGTGGCCCTGGGTTGGCTGGCCCAAAAAACCATTGGCATCTCCACTGGCAGCCGCCGCGCTCTGGAGTTGGTGGTGCGCTATGCACTGCTGGTGGCGGGCATCCACTGGGCATTCAGCTACCTGGGCTTTAATCAAACCGGGCTGCTGGCGGTGGCCGGTGGCCTATCGGTGGGCCTCGGTTTTGGTGTGAAGGAGATATTCTCCAACTTCATCAGTGGCCTGTGGCTGCTGCTAGAGGGCTCCGTGCGCCCCGGGGAGGTGCTGATCATCGACGGCCAGCCCTGCGAGGTGCGCAAGCTGGGTTTGCGGGCCGCCACCCTCTGGCGCAGCGGCGACAACTCGGAACTGGTAATTCCCAACCAAACCTTCTTCACCACCACCACCACCACCTTCACCCGCAGCGACCGCAACCGCCGCTGCAGCCTGGCGGTACAAATAGCCGACCGCCATCCACCCCGGCAAATCCTGCAACTTTTAGAAGAAATTGCCCAGAACGATACAAGTATTTTAGCAACTCCGCCCCCCCTGGCCACCCTCAGGGAATTCGGGCCCTCCACATTTACGTATCAGCTGTCCTTTTCGATCGCCGATCCCCTGAGCAGCGGTTCGATCACCAGCGCCCTGCGGCTGGCGGTGTGGGAGGCGTTTCAAAGCCGTGGCATCGCCCTGCAGCCGGCCTGAACCACTTGCTCAGCAGCCTGCGGGGGGCCACCACCCCTGGGAGGGATGATCAAGGCAGTTGACCCCGCGCCTGCGGGCCCACCGGCCAGTTCCCTGGAAGCCAGTTCGCGCAGAGCCAGCTTCGAGGGAGCTAGCCGAGGGGAGCCAGCCGCCTTGATCGCTCGCCTACATGCTTTCGATACTCCACGAGCTCAACGACCGCCTCCAGGGGGCCCTAGAGCAGGCCTTCCCCGCTGCCGCAGCCGCGGCTGCGGCCGAGGGCAGCGCCCTGGATGCCCAGCTGGGCCCGGCCAGCAAGCCGGAATTCGGCGATTTCCAGGCCAATGGCGCCCTGGCCCTGGCCAAGCGGCTGGGGATGCAGCCGCGTGTAATTGCCACTGCCCTGGTGGAGCAGCTGGAGGCCGCCGCCGGTTTCAGCGACCTCTGCGAGCGGCCCCAGATCGCCGGGCCGGGCTTCATCAATCTCACGATCAAGCCCGAGCGGCTGGCGGCGGAGGTGGCCAGCCGGCTCCGAGATCCGCGCCTGGGAGTAAGCAGCGCCGCCGAGGAGCCAGGGGCCCAGGGCGGCGGGCTGGCGCCGGTGATTGTGGATTTCTCCAGCCCCAACATCGCCAAGGAGATGCATGTGGGGCACCTGCGCTCCACGATCATCGGCGACTCGCTGGCGCGGGTGCTGGAGTTTCGCGGTTATCAGGTGCTGCGGCTCAACCATGTGGGCGACTGGGGCACCCAGTTCGGCATGCTGATCACCCACCTGAAGCAGGTGGCCCCCGAGGCGCTGAGCACCGCTGACGCGGTAGATCTAGGCGACCTGGTGGCCTTTTACCGGCAGGCCAAGCAGCGCTTCGATAGCGACGAGGCCTTCCAGAGCACCGCCCGCGAGGAGGTGGTAAGGCTGCAGGGCGGCGATCCGGTGAGCCTCAAGGCCTGGCAATTGCTATGCGCCCAATCGCGCCGGGAATTCCAACAGCTCTACGATCGACTCGATATTTCTCTAAATGAGCGGGGCGAATCCTTTTACAATCCCCTGCTGGCGGCGGTGGTGGCCGATCTGCAGTCCAGCGGGCTATTAGTGAGCGATGGCGGCGCCCAGTGCGTATTTCTAGAGCAGAGCAGCGCCCATAAGCTGCCGCCGGTGATCGTGCAAAAGAGCGATGGCGGCTTCAACTACGCCACCACCGATCTGGCGGCCATTTGCTATCGCTTCGCGGCACCGCCCGCCGGCGATGGTGCCCGCCGGGTGATCTACGTAACCGATGCCGGCCAGGCCAGCCACTTCGCCGGCGTGTTTCAGGTGGCCCGCCGGGCCGGCTGGATTCCAGCGGACGGCCGCCTGGAGCACGTGCCCTTTGGCCTGGTGCAGGGGGAGGACGGCAAGAAGCTGAAAACCCGCTCCGGCGACACCGTGCGGCTCAAGGATCTGCTCGACGAGGCGGTGGAGCGCTCCGAGGCCGACCTGCGCCGGCGCCTGCGGGAGGAGCAGCGCAGCGAGAGCGAAGAATTTATTCAACAGGTAGCCACCACCGTGGGTCTGGCGGCGGTGAAGTATGCCGACCTAAGCCAAAACCGCATCACCAACTACCAGTTCAGCTTCGCTCGGATGCTGGCCCTGCAGGGCAATACGGCCCCCTATCTGCTTTATGCGCTGGTGAGAATCGCCGGCATTGCCCGCAAGGGGGGCGATGGCGGCATTATTGGCGATGCGGGCAATGCTGGCGATGCCGGAAATGCTGGAGATAGCAACCAAATCACCGGCCTATTTGGCAAACTTCAATTCCATGAACCACAGGAATGGGCCCTGGTGCGCCACCTGCTGGGCTTCGATGCGGTGATCGTCGAAGTGGAGGAAGAACTGCTGCCAAACCGGCTCTGCAGCTATCTGTTTGAGTTGAGCCAGGTATTCAACCGCTTCTACGATCAGGTGCCGGTGCTGAAGGCGCCGCCAGAGGCCCGCAATTCCCGCCTGGCCCTCTGCCGCCTCACAGCCAATACCCTAAAACTGGGACTCGGCTTGCTGGGAATTCCCACCCTGGAGCGGATGTGATACTGGGGCGGCGACTACAAACAGTGCGGCGGTTGGCTCCGGTTCGTGGGTTGGCTTGCTTCAGCTAAAGGGGTAGAGAGCCCGTGAATCCTGAGACCATCCTCAAGCTGGTGCTGCTGCTGGGCGTGGTGCTGCTCGTGGTGGCCATCGGCGTGCGAGCCCGCCTGCAGGAGCCGCTGCTGTTGCTGCGGCGACCCACCCTGGCCCTGCGCGCCATGCTGGCGATGTACGTGGCACTACCCGCCTTTGTACTTTTGCTGGTATGGCTCCTACCGCTGCGGGAGGGTGTTGGCGCGGTGCTGTTGGGCTTTTCGGTATCGCCCGTGCTGCCTCCCTGGGCCAAGAAGGGAGCCGCAGTGGGTGGCCATGCGGACTACGTAATCGGCCTGCAATTGCTATCCACCGGCTTATCCCTCCTGGTGGTGCCGCTGATGATCGCGATCGCCTATCGGCTGTTCGGGGTGGCAACCGTATTGCAACCCCTGGCCATGGAACTGGTGCTGCTGGTCACCGTGGCGATCCCCCTGGCCCT
>JBIKVR010000002.1:0-63759 GCA_044356735.1 Prochlorococcaceae cyanobacterium | reverse complement strand
CCCCAATCCGACCACTATTCTCTATCGCCTTTTGAATATCTAGAGCACAGAGAACAGCTCTTTCCGCATCATTGTCCTGGGCGCAAGGATACCCAAAGTAAATCAGAATGCCGTCGCCTAGATACTGAGCGACATGGCCGCCATAATTGCCCACAATGTCTGCGCACACCGTCTGGTAGTTGTTAACCACCTGGAGCATGTCTTCTGGATCTAGCCTCTCCGCCAGCGCAGAGGATCCCACTAGATCGCAAAACATTAAAATCAGATTTCGCCGCTCGGCCGTGATCTCCAGACCAGATATGCCCGCGTAATGCTTTACTGGCTTGCCACAGTTACCACAAAATCGGAATCCATTGGCAACGTCGAATCCACAGCTTTTACAGGCATTGAATGTGGCCATCAAAATCTCTGGCTGGGACCGGTGCGGGTGGGACCGGTACGAGACTGCCAGGACCGTAGTTCATCATCCAGTATTTGCCTAGCCATATCCACTAAATCCCCAGGTTCAGGTGGGGCAACTGGTTTTGCAACACCAAGAGCTAGCCCTGGCTCCTTTGGCAGCTTACTGATCGGCAGGTAGGAAGACATTGTTTGATCTGATAAAACGAAACTGGTTGGTTGTTACGGGCAGAGCGCCTGAAGTATTTGTGCCTTGCCCGCCATTCGATGACTAGCGGCTGGGGGCAGCAGTCTTGAGCCAGGAGACTGGAGGCGCCCTGCTGCAGTCGCCAGCCTGGGGGTTCTTGTCTGGGTAGTCAAAACCCTGGCTGCCATTGGCCTGCATGCATGGGTAGAGGGGGGGGTAAGCTATGGGTTAACAAATCTTAGATTAAGCAACGCTAGTATGGCAAGGTTACATGACTGATTTGCTGGTGTGGGTCGGGGCTTTGCAAATCTACTTTGTGCCGATGGCTGAAGCCAAGCCACATTGATGGTAGAGTTTTCAAAGCCTTTTTTTGCCTGGCAGCTGCTGGCTTAGCAATTTTGCCTGCCAGTTATGGCCCGCGCCTGGCCCGGCAGTTGATTGATCTTGTTAATTATTTTGAATCGCCCCCTCTCTGCCAGGAAAGTTGACGCCAGCTTTGCAAGCGCCATTGGTTTTGGTTAGGAAAACGATGAAAAGCCACCATTGCTTTTGACTTATCAGCTTTGTGCATGCCAACCATTGGCCTGTCCGCTGTGGGCCTGTCCGCTGAGCCCCTTTGCTGTATCAGCAATGCAAGGCAGCCTGCCGCAAGCAAGCAAGCTGCAAGCCAGCCTGCATATAGACAGACTGGCTCAAGCCAGTGGTCAAACTGGCTGCTCTGCGACGGCTACCGCTGGCCTGGTCGCCGCTGCGGTTTTGAGACTGGCAATCTTGCATGGTGCCCTGCAGCTGATGCCGATACAAATCGATCCTGCGGGGTATCTGGCTGCAAATGCTGCAGATTGAGCCCGGATCAACCGCATTCCCAGGCTGCGGTTTGGCTTTCCTAGGCTCGTGGCATCTGAATCAAATTGTCATGACCAGTAGTCCCAGTTCCGGATCGCCGAGTCCCAGTTACGAATCGCTGGCTCGCTACCTGGAGCAACGGGGTGAGTTGTCAAAGCCCTGGATGCTGCACTTGCTGCGGCTCACCAAGCTCAAGGAGTCGAAGCACACCATGGCCCCCGAAGAATTTCAGGCCCAGGTGCAGGAGGCCCATGCCGATCTGATGCGCCTGGGGGAATTCTGGCGAGGACGCGAAGCAGAGGTGTTCAGTGGTCGCTATCAGCCAGCCACCAGCCTGGAACCGCTGCCCGGTTCCCCCCAAGACCGCTAAGAGCCTCCCCTTGATGCCTCCCATGCCCGCACCCGAGATCAAGCCAGCAGCCCCTGAGCTGCGCCACAAATATGCGATGGCACCGCTGTTCCGCAACACCTTGTGGGGGCTGTATCTGGCTCTGGTGGGCCCATTGCCGCTAATGGCGCCCCCAGAGCTGCGGCTGGCTTTGAGCTTGGCCTTGGCCCTGGGAATGGCCTTGCTGGTGGCTGCCACCAGCGAGCAGGTGGAAATCGATGCCACCGGGATCCAAGTGGGCCACCCGGCCTGGTGTGCCTGGTGGCTGAAGCGAGGCTGGCAGCTCGACTGGGCCTCGGTGCGAGCCCTGGTGCCTGTGGCCACCAGCCAGGGAGGGTGGGTGTATTACGTGACCACCAACCTGGCGCCCAGCGATGGCCAGGGCCAAACTCAGGCCTACCTGTTGCCCCAGCGGCTGGAGCGTTTTCCAGACTTTCTCTGCCGGTTCAGCGCTGCCACAGGGCTGGAAACCGGGCATGTGGGCCGCATCAGCCCCCCCTGGACCTACAGGCTGCTGGCGTTACTAACGGCGCTGATGCTGCTGGCTGAGCTGGTGGGCGGCGGATTTTGGCTTCTCGCACCAGTGAGCTGAGGGTCTGTCAATTCCCGCTCAGGCAGGGTCTCCAAGCTGAAGCGGTAGCCCTGTTGGCGCATCGTCTCGATGCCACCACCTTCGCCCAGGCCAGCTTGTTCGAGCTTGCGGCGCAGGGTGAGTACCTGGGTGTCCACCGACCTGGGGCCGCCACTGAAGGGCGGCCAGGCCATGCGCAACAACTCCTGGCGGGAGCGCACCATGCCAGGAGGCATCAATAAAGCGCAAAGCAGGGCAAACTCCCGGGGACTGAGCTCCACGGGCTGGTCGTGCATGGTTACCTGGCGCAGCAGCAGATGCACCTCCAGGGGACCGACGCAAACTCGCTCCTGCAGGCCGCTGCCGCTGCGGCGCAGCAGGGTACGGGCCCTCGCCGCCATCTCCTCCAAGCCAAAAGGCTTGCGCAGCACGTCGTCGGCCCCGGCATCGAGCAGCGTGACCATCGGTTCAGAACCAGAGCGGGCGGTGAGCACCATCACCGGGCAGCTCAAATGGGCCGCCAGCCTCAAGGCGGTGCTTTCCTCCAGCAACTCGGCGCTGATCAGCAGGTCTGGGGACTGGTCTTGACAGACGTCGAGAGCTTCGCGGGCAGAGCCCACGGCCGCCGTCAGATGGCCGTCCTGGCGCAGCCTCTGGGCCAGCACCGTGCGCAGTGTGGCGTGGGGATCGACCACCAGCACTCGTTTTGGCTGACCAGTGGTGGACTGGCCGCTGGCCGGGGCAGGTGCCGCTGATTGTTGGTGTGGCACTGAGGCCATGGCCTGGCGACCCTCGATTTCCCTACGCTACCGGTGTATACATCACCGAACCGGTATCAGGCGATGCCTTTCGATCTGGCACCCACCTCCCCTGGTGAGGCCATCGCGGTGCTCTCACCAGGGACCCACCCCCTATGACTGCCCTCCAAAACCCAGATTCCATCCGCCATTTCCAGTCGCTCTGCGATGCCTGCCAGGCACTGGCCATGCGCCATCACGGCCCCTCAGACCTGCGTCTCTATGCAGATGGATATCTGCACGCCCTGAGGCGCAGCTCAATTTTGGATCCCCTGGCCCAGCGGCGACTGGAGGAGGTGGTGGAACGCTGGATTCTCGACCCCTCCAGTTTCATTGGCGCCGACGGCGACCCACGGACGCTCTATGAAAGCGGCTACCAGCAGAGCGGCTACGAGATGGGACGCAACTAGCGGCAGCCCTCAAAAATTAGCCCGTGACAACCAAGAGCCAGGGGAAGCCTGAAAAACCTTTACTCATCCCAAGGGATTCAAACAACTCAATATTATTAGCGGCGCAATATCACGAGAGAGAAGCATATGCTTGCAGAGCTTGTCTAGCGACAGGGGCACCAGGAGATCCTGCTGGAAAATCTGCCGCCCCCTATTTGCTTACTAGCTAGCCAGAACCACGTTTAGCTTTTCGCGCAGTTCACCAGAGTTATACATTTCAATCAAAATGTCAGAGCCACCGATAAACTCCCCATCCAGGTAAACCTGGGGAATTGTTGGCCAATTCGAATAATCCTTAATACCCTGGCGAATTTCCATATCGGAAAGCACGTCAAAGGTTTCAAACGGTACGCCGAGGGAGTTAAGGATCTGGACAACGTTGTTAGAGAAGCCACACTGGGGCATCAACTTATTGCCCTTCATGAATACGAAGATCCGGCTAGAGCCGATCAAATCCTTGATGCGCTGATCTGCATTAGACACCATGATTTTATAAGTTCGGGTGGGTGGAATGATTTGAGATGGTAGGGGACTGGTGACTGTGGACTGGGACCAATTCAAACAGGGCTGGAGGTTTGCAGGGCCAGAGCGTGAATCGCCTCACTGGCCAATTCCTGCTTCAGCGCTCCATAGACCAGCTGATGTTGCTGAATGCGAGAAAGGCCTCTAAAGGCAGGCGACACCACATTCACCTGCAGATGATCACCACCACCGGTGAGATCCTCTATCTCAACGGCTGCATCGGGAATGGCACCGCTGATCGCCGCTTTAATCTGGTCAAGTTTCACCATTGAGCGCTTGGCAGACTGCTAATAAATCTAGAAGCTCACTGGAGCAAGCTGGCTTGCCGATCAACTGCCGGCTGCGGGACTGACCTGACCGGCGGCATAGGGGGTGGCGGCAAAGCCGATTTCGACCAGGGTCTGATAAGCCTTGCGACCGAGGTCGCTGGCGGGGGACATCACCTTGACCACCTCCACCAACAGGGGCACGGCCACTTCTGGTTGATTCTGACGGCGGAATACAGCCGCCAAACGCAGGTTGATCTGGGCCAGGGTCTCCAGGCTTTCACGGCCTTTTTGGTCCATCTCCCTGGGGATGCGGGCATCGAGACCGCGGAAGGATCCACTCAGATCGCGATACCAGCCGAGCAGACCGCGGTTGAGGTCCCTGGCCTGGTCGAAATTCTTGCGGGCTTCATTGAGATTGCCGGCGGCGGCGGCGGCATCGCCCTTGGCGACCAGGGCATTGACTGCGGCGAGGTTGAAGGCGGAGATAGGCGCCACACTGGCCTGGGCCGGCGAAGGTTTAGGGGCGCTGGTTTGGGCCAGCCCAACCGATCCGCTGATCAGAGCCAGGCCGGCAATCGCTGTAGATCCCAGCTGCACCAAGGCGCGGGAGACGCTGTGCCGGAGGCCATTGGTGCTGCGCACAAACTCGAATTCGACTCGCTACTGAACTCTAAGCGGGCTCGCCGTCACTTCCCAGGGCTGCCTGGGCGCGGCTTTCGGCCGCTTGCATCGCCTCCGCCAGGCGCTGGCTGAACCGGCCAGCAACCTGGCGCCCCTGGCCCTCAATTGCCAGGGGCTCTCCGAAGCAGAGCGCTGCACTGTCACCGATCCGGGGAAAGGCATGGCTGTAGGCGATCCCCACCGGCAGCACCGGCACTTCCACCCCCTGACTGGCGGCCAAAAGAGCCAGCCGGGCCAGGCCTTGATGCAGGCGGATGCCATCGCCTTCGCGGTGGATGCGCCCTTCCGGGAACAGCACCAGCTGCTCGCCGCTGGCCAGCAGGTCCACCGCATAGCGAAGGCTGGCCATGGAGGGCCGGCTCTGATTCACCGCGAAGCAGCCCAGCCGGTGCAGGAACCAGCCCTGCAGACCCTTCATCTCGTCGATGGTGACCATGAAGCGACAATCGCGGCCGCTGACCCGGCGACCGGCGGCATAGGGCAACATCAGCGCATCCCAACGCGCCCTGTGGGTGGGTGCCAACAACAGCGGCCCCGCCAGGGGCAGATTGGCCCGCCCGATCACGGCTAGATGGCCAAACCAACGCCGCAGGGCCAGGTCCTGGGTGAGCACCATGGCCATTGGTGAGAGCCAGGGACTGATGCCGTTGCAGAGCCGCCGCTCCCGATCCCGGAGCCGCAATTGGACCGCTTCCATCTTCTGGGGCTCACCCATCTGCTGGGGCTCACCCGTCTGCTGGGAGCCTTGCAGCTGTTGGCAGCCGCGAGGGGCCCCTGGCCGCAGGGGAGACTGCGGGGGAGCCAACCCGATCGTCTGCAGCTCCACCGATACATCGTCTAGGGGAAACCAGAACCTAGAAGCCAGATGCGGTCACCGCCAGCGCTGGCGTGCAGTTGCGCCGGCGGCACTGGCATACAGTTGCGCCGGCGGCACTGATTAAGGTGTCACCGGATGAAGTTATTGGCGCAGCTCTTGAAAAATTGAGCCAGGGAAAATGCAACCCCGATCCCGGGGCAGTGCCCCTCGGTGTAGAAATCACAGAAACAGCGATTTCACAGAAAAAGTTTGACCAGTATCACCTTTTGCAATCGCCTGCGACCTATTTCACATCTCGCAATTTCATCATCAAGCTCGAATTGACCGCGAACTGGTCCGATTTAGATGATTCAGATTGCAACCACTGCTGCAGTGCAGGGATCCGGCAGCAGCGAGGGCATCACTCCACCGCGGTGATGTGACGTAAACCCCAGCACCTGCGCCATCTCCACCCGCTCGCTGCGCCTGCAGCTCAGCTTCGATGGCACCCTGCTGGAGGCCACGGGCCAAGCGGAGCGCAAGCGCAGCATCGAGAGCCTGCGCTTTTCGCTTGCGCTGGAGGCCGAGGCGGCCACAGCGGATGGGGTCCTCGCTGCCCTGCAGGCGCGGCTGGCGGGCGGTGCTGCCGCCCAGCGCTAATTGCTGCGGGAGGCTTACCAGGCGGCCCGCTCCCAGGCGATGGCCCCTCGCCGCAGCGATCGGGCTCAGCCGTCTCAGCCCCCTGGAGGTGCGGAACAAGGGGAGCATCCGACCGGTGATATTGCGTGCGGCGGCGGATGCGGCGCCGTTCGATCCGGCCGAGCTGCTCATTACCACAGAGCGGGTGTGATTGCAGGTTCGCTTCTGTGCCCAGTGATTGCGGCGGATAACGTGCTGGGGCAACCTGGATTGGTTATCGGCTGGCGCCATGCTTCCAAATCCGTCCCATCAATTACCCGGCCTGAATGTGTTCTTGATGCTGGCTATGGGGCATTTTCTGGGGGATTTCGGTTTGCAGAGCGACCGTATGGCTACTGAAAAATGCCCTGGGCATGATGTCACGCTGCCCTGGTTCTGGTGGCTCGGGGCCCATGGTGCAATTCATGGGTTCCTTGTTGGAACCATCACCGGGGTACCACTGCTTGGTCTTTTGGAATGGATCGCCCATTGCCTAATCGACATCGGCAAGTACCGGAAACTGTACCGGCCGACGGGTGATCAAGCCCTGCACCTCAGCTGCAAGCTGGCCTGGACCATGCTGCTCGTGCTGTTTTGAGACTGATGCTGCCAAATCTGATAGTTTGACACCAGCCAAGGTGAAATCCTTGATCACTTTTAGCTTCCTTAGGACGGGACTATTCGCAATTGCTGGATGTGGGCTTTTGGCAGCTGGGACCGCCGCCCTGGCCCAGGCCGACCTGCGCAGCAACTTCCCCGGCCGCCGCATCGGTGGGGGTACTCGGGGCGAGTGCACCGCCCGGGTGCTGGCCCATCTGGTGCCCTCCAGTAGCGTCTTCGCCCCAGGCCCGGCGCTAACCGTGGCCCTGCTGGAGGGGCCCACCGCCAACCCCAGACCTCTTCAGGTTCTGTTCCGTCCTCAGGGCGCCGGTGTAACACCTTCCAGCCCTGTTGCCAAGCGGGAACTTCCCCCTTCTCCTGCTGGGGTAACTCTGCTGAGCGTGGGCCCGTTCAAGGGGGCTGAGGTGTGGGAGTCGACCTATCGCTGTTCCGACACCGCTCCGGCCTCGAACGATCCTTTCAACTTCGTTGAATCGGTATCACCGCCCGCCCTCAGCCTGCTGGTCACCGACGTAACCCCGAACGATCGCAGCCTTCAGGGCAGCCTCAAGCTTCTTAAAGATCTCTGCGGCTCCCAGGTGGGCCGCGCTGATCTGGCCAAGGCCTTCGCCCTCGAGGAGGTCATCGGCTTGGATTGGCCAGTTCAGCTGCCGGTGCGCTGCCCTTGAGTTCCCATACATCAAGGGGCTCCTGGCGCCCCTTCACCTGGACGAGGCCCCAGTGATTCCAAAGCAGAGACCCCTGCTGTGGAAGCGTCAGCAGATCGCGGCTCTCCGAAGAGACCAGGACCCGGCATAGGCCATCCATCCGAGCTTTCTCAAGGCTCTCCAGCCTTGCAGCGCAGTTGACGGTGTCGCCGATAACGGCGTACTCCAGCCTCTCGCTGCTGCCCATCGAGCCGGCCAGCACATTGCCGGAGTGGATGCCTATGCGCAGTCGCATCTCGGGAGAGCCTTCAGCGGCCAGCTCGCGATTGAGCTGCTCCAGGCCGCTTTGAATCGCCAGGCTTGCCTTGATCGCATCAACGGCATCCGCTGCCGCGTTATTGCCCACCGGTGCGCCGAACACGGCCAGAAAGCCATCGCCAGTGAACTTGTTCACCATCCCGCCCCTCTCGGTGATGGCGGGCACGCAAAGGGCCATGCCCCGGTTCAGCCAGGCCAAGAGCACGGCGGGGCTGAGCTGCTCTGAAACCGTCGTGAAGTTGCAGGTGTCGGAGAAAACAATGGTGACGGGCAACTGCCGGCCCTCGAAGCGGCCATCCATGAGCAGTTCATCCCTCTGGGCCCAGAGTTGCTTGGCCACCGCTGGCGAGGTGGTTTGACCGAGGAGCCGCTCGATCTGTTGGCGCTGGTGCTGGCTGGCAGCCCCCCGACGCAGCCAGGCTGCTCCCGCCATCAGCACCAACCCCGCCAGCGGCAGGCTGGTCTGTACCCAGATCCCCCACCACCACAGCAGGGCTACTGAAGCCAAGAGGGCCAATGCTGCCAGTGAAGCCACCGCGAGGATGCTTCGCCGCAGCTTTGGGAAGCTCTCACCCACAAACATCCCAAGACCGAGACCCAGCACCAGCAAAAGGTGGCCGCTCCAACCTGGTAGAGCCCATAGGGCATGGTTTTTGCCATCGGCCAGGTTCAACAGAAAGCTGGCTCGATTGGCGTGAAGCTCCACACCGGTGGTTTGCGTCAGCCGGGCCGCCGAAACAAACCGGGATTGGGGAACCAGGAACAGGTCCCGCAGGGAAGGGGCCGTGCTGCCGATGAGCACGATGCGACCATCGATGTGCTTGGCCGGCACCTGGTACCGCAGCAATTCGCTCAGGCTCCAGGTGGGGTAGCTGTTTGGTTGATGGAACAGCAGCATCTGCTGGAAGCCGGCGGCATCGAGATCGAAATAGCCCCCGGAATCGCGGCCCAACCAAGCGGAAGAATCAGCAGAGTTCTCCAGCTGGCGGCGCAGGTAGCTCTCCCCCCGGTATACCTCAACCAACCGTAGGGGCAGGGACACGGTGGCGGCGTCCTGGCCGCTGACGTGGATGAGGTTACGTCGCACCACACCATCTTGGTCTACCACCATATCGTTGAACGCCTGACGATCCGCCGGTGTGCCAGGAACCGGCCTGATTGATTCGGCAATGCTGAAGATCGACACAAGACGGGGGTTGGTGCGGGCTGCCATACGCAGACACTGCTGGCCAGGGCCCACCCCTCTGTCGCGATAGAGGTCTAGGCCGATGGCGCGGGCACCTTCGCGGTTCAGAAGGTTGATCGCCTCGCAGAGCAGGCGGTCATCGATTGGCCAGCCGAAAAGCTTGATGTCCTTTTCGGTGATGCCAATGATCGTGATCGGCGTGACCGCTCCCGAGGGCGCCGGCCGCAGGGTGGTGACTAGGTCGTAGAGAAGCAGGTTCAGCGTTTCAGCAATGCCGCTGAATCGCAACGCCACAACCAGCAAGGCGGCAACGCCGAAGGGAGCCGCCTTGCTGAGGGCCAGGACGAGATGATTGAGGCGCGACGGCTGGCGGACCATAGACCGTATCAAAATCGATACTGAATCTTGCCGTAAAAACCTTGGCCAAGGGCCCAACTTGCCAAGGGATCTGAGCCAAGGCTGCTGTTGCCAGTGACGGAGAACTGATCCACCCAGCCCGCTTCAAAGGTCCAGTTGTTACCAGCCAGCCAGCGGGCCAGCATGCCGCCTGACCCCACTTTCTCGGTGAAGCTGATGGCCTTGAGTCTTGTGTTGATGCCGCCAATGCCAAAGAAGGGCACCAGTTGGAGGGCCTGATTTGTTTTCTGCCAGAAGGTCCAGACCACCTCACCTGTGCCCAGCCAACCGTTGTCTCCGCTGATCAACTGGCCAGGCAGACCCCGCAGGCCCACATCGGAGCCAAGGCTGAATTGCATCGAAGGGGTGAGTGGGTTTAAGGCCACCTGACCGGCAACTCGCACGTTGAGCTGCAAGTTGGGTGCAAACCCCCAGGCGGCTGACACCAGCGACCCCAAGGCGGTGGCTTGTCCAGGGACGATGTCCACCCTGCCCCACTCATTGATCTGGTTGCCGGGGGTGAACGCCCCGATCCCTTGCAGGGCATAGACATTGCCGCTCCAGCCCACTGAATTCGTGAGGCTGCTGCCGCTTAGACCCACCCGCAGATAGCCGTTCTGGGGAGAGCGAACCACCTCAGGAATAATTGAGGGCAGGGCGTTGCCCGCCAGGAAGGTGTCGCTGCGGTTGAGGCTCAGGCCCGCGAAAGCGGCCCAGCGTTGGGTGAGGGTTTCGTTGAAGACCCATTCCAGTTGGCCCAGCCCCTGAAATTGGCGCGTGCTCAGCTGGGACCCCCGAATCGACATCGGCTCGATCACATTGCGGCGGCTATAGCCAAAGGAACCGGTGAGGTTGAGCTGATCGGTGAGGGGATAGGTGTAGCTGGCCGAACTGATCACCGCCCCCAGATCCGGGGAGGAGACGCTTGCGAAATCAAGTTCGCCATAGAGCAACAGCAAGTCGCCCGGTTTGGCAACTTCACCCTTGGCCAGGATGCCGACCACCCGGCCCTCACCGGAGCCGACGGTGCCGTCGTTGCGCAGGGAGAAATCGCCCTGGAATGGCTGGAGCCCCTGCTCCACGTTCACCTTCAGCACGGCTTGGGTGGGGTCGCTGCCGAGGCGGGAGAGGTTGCTGCGGACGGATTTGACCCCCGGCTGTCGTTGCAGCAAGCGCAGCTGCCGCTCCACCTTCACAAGGTTTAGTTCTTGTCCCTGGAGCGAGCGCAACAGGCGATTTACCCTACGGCTGAGCCAGGGAGCCTTGGCGATGACACGCACCTCGACGATACGCCCGACGACCACATCGAGATACCCGGGAGAGGGCTTGGTTTCGGCGAAGACCCGGCTGTTGATGTAGCCATCGGACACAAGTCGGGCAGTGAGATTGGCGGCGCAGGCCGAGAGGCGCTGGCCGGGATCGCTGATGGCCAAACAGGGCTGAAAGATCTTGGCCAATTCGCTGGAGCTGTAGCGCTGGAGGCCCCGCACCTCTGGAAGGTTCTTCAGGAGGCCAGGCGTGGTAGTTGAGGGGGGCGGAGCGGGCTGCGGGGCGGGCGGTTCACCTGAGGGACCTGGTCCGGCCGGCTGCACCTCCAAGGACGGCGCCGGCTTGGTGCGGTCGAGCTGCTGCTCCCCGGCTCCCGGTCCTGGCAGGCGCACCGGCCCTTGCTGGAGGGGAGGGGCCACCAACTGGGCCAATAGAGGCAGCACAAGCATTGCCGCGGGGGTGCTTTTTGATGAAAAATCTATACCGAAATGCCTGTGACCGACGCTTCAATCCAAACCTTGATGATCCTGACATCGCTACTGAAGCAGTCAAACTAGCTGCTGCTGCCTGCCTGGATGCTCCGCGAATCAAGGCGAGACATGCTGTAACACAGGTTAACCACAGTAGCAGCGGATACATAATTTTCCCTGTTATGCTCTGCTTCCGCACCGGCCACCACGTTGCGTTTCTTCCCTGCATCCCTTGCTGTGCAGGCTTCCAGGATGTCCCTGATCCCCCCCCGCCATTCGCGCCCGTCCATTCTTGGTCTCTGGACACTTTTGTTGGCGGCTGCTCCAGCAATGGCCGGCGAGATCACGGCCACCGGTGGAGCGCAGGGTCTGGGCACTGCGGTGAATGGTCTGGTGGGTGGCAGCTGCGGCGCTGGGTTGTGTCAAGTGAGTGGTGGCACCGCAGCTGGCAACAACCTGTTTCACCGCTTCTCGGCCTTTGACACCCGTGGCGACATCAACGGGGTGAATTTCAGCACCGGCGGCCTGCCAAATGTGTTTGTGGGGGTGGTCAGCCCCAGCGGCAGCTTCATTGACAAGCCGGTGAGCTTCTCAGGGCCTACCAATCTGTTCTGGCTCTCACCTGGTGGCATCAGCGTGAGCGGCGCCGGTGGGTTTGCCAACATCCAGCAGTTGAACCTAAGCACAGCCACGGGCTGGCGAGTGGGTAATGAGGTATTCGATGCGGCGGGCACCACGGCGGGCCAAGCGGCGCTGCTAACTGGCACGCCGCTTACGGGCCTGGCGGGGGCGGCGAACAATCCGGCAACTCTGGCATCCCTGGGGATCCCGAAGAACGGTGACTTGAGCCTATCCGGAGGCCTGCTGACGGTGGACCAGGAGCTGTTGCTTGATGCCCAGGGGGGCAATGTGCTGTTGCAGGCGGCCCAGCTCGCCGCACAAGGCAGCATCGGCATCCACGGCGATGGTGTGACCCTGAAGCAGTCCCTGCTGGATGTGTCCAATGCCGCCGCTGCCGCCGGTGATCTGATGGTTCAAGGACGGTCCATTGCCTTGGATGGCACCACACTGCTGGCCAATGGACAGGATGGTGGCGGCCAGATTTTTGTGGGGGGTGGACTTCGTGACAACAGCTCCGCCATCTTGAAGGCGACCACCGTTCGCATCGATGCCAATTCCAAGCTGTCGGCTAATGCCACCAGCCAGGGCGATGGCGGAAAGATTGTTGTTCATGCGCTCGATTCGGCGTCGGTTGCCGGCCAGTTCACTGCCCGAGGCGGCGCCCTCTCGACCCAGGGGGGGGTGATTGAGACCTCGGCTCCCAGGCTTGATTTTTCTGGTCTGGCCCTGGTGGACACCCACGTCGCTTCAGGCATAAATGGAACCTGGCTGATCGAACCCACGAACTTCAGCATTGTTTCCGGTGGCACCGCTGAGAACACCATCACGGCCGCCCTGCTTCAGAGCAACCTGGCCCTTAACAATGTTCTCATTGAGACATTTTCATCGGGCAATCAAAGTGGCGATATCACTGTGGCTGCGCCGGTGACCTGGAACGCCAATCGGCTTACCCTCAGCGCCCAAAAAAATATCTATGTGAAGGATGATCTTGTTGCCAATGAAACGGGGTCACTGAGTTTTTACTACGGCCAGGGCTCCCTCGATGGGTATGGCGCAACTTATACCGTTGCCCCAGGGGCCATCGTGGAAGTGCCCCTTGGGATAAGCTCCTTTTTTTGGAAGAAAGGAACGAAAGACTTACCGTCTCCAGCAGTCTTTGATAACGGCCTACTTCGATTCTGGCAAAGAGCTGATTCTAATCCTGCCAATTCCGCAGATCGCTATTCGTTCAATGGGGCAGGAGTTCTGCAGCAGCCGGCCTATTTAAAAGATACCACTTGGTACAACTTAACATTTTCTAATCGACCGCTTGAATTTGCCCTTGGCATTGGTGGTGACGGCAGCGCGAACTGGAACACCAATGGCACAATTTTCACTTCCGGTTCCTCTACTTCTTATGAAACGTCCAATTTTTCCAGCCTTGGCATCACCAAGGCTCGTATGGACGTTTCGCGCTACCTCGAAGGTGTCGGCACGGTGGTAACCAAGCTTGATCTGAACCCACCCAGCCTGCCCGCCACGGCGTTAACACTCACCAACCAGTACACCCTGGGGACTGGGGCCGCATCGGTGAGAGTTGATGCTGCTATTACCAACCGTGCCACAGCCCCGCTCACTAACCTGCGCTACTGGTATGGAACAGGTGATGACTACGTTGGGCAACAAGATAGTCCTACTAAAACCCGGGGAAACCTTAGCGAAACGGGTTTCGTCACCCTGGCCAATGCCCTTGATCCGTCCAATGCCATCAAGATCGAAGCCAACGGCCAGGCAGTGATTTTCTATTCACCATCTCAGGGAACGGCCACCTCTATTAATACTTTTGGAGACTTTTCCAATGCTTACAATCTGAATCCGGCGGAATCTCTAGTCAGCCTAACCAATGATGGTTCCTATGCCATCTATCTGCGCTATCCCGATGTGGCCCCCCTGGGCACCGTGAATTCTAGTTATCTTTATACAACTGGTGCCACCGGGGCTGCCAACAGCGCCGTGTGGAATTGGGCGACGGCGGTGAACCTGGGGTCTGGCGATTACTCCTGGTCTGACCCGAGGAACTGGCTCAACAATTTGGTTCCATTTACAGACTTTTCTGTAACTATTGGAGCCAGTCCAGGATTTTCAGGCAACATCATTTATTCGACAGGTGAGGATGTGGGCCAGGGCCTAAGGCTCTTTAGTCTCAATAGTGCCCATAATTTATCCCTTGCAAGGGGCGATTTGACCTTGGGCTCCCAGGTGTTTCAGGCCTCCAATTTCGCTGAGGGAACTGGGATTACATTGGGTAGGGGTTCCTTGACGGTGAATGGCAGCCTGACGGTTCCCAGCCTGGTGCTGAATTCAGGTGGGCTCAATGGAACGGGTCGCATCAACGTCACCAGCGGCTTCCTGCAAGCTCAAGGTGCAACCCCATCCAGCTCCAATGTCGCGATGGGGCAACAGTTTGATGCCTTCTCGATCACCACGGGCGGCCCCACCACCATCCGCGAGCTCTATGCCAACGGCAATATCGCCGTTAACTCGGCAGGAAACCTGATCGTTCAGGGCCCAATCGGCAGTAGGAACGGCAATGTGGACCTCACGGCCAGTGGATCCAATGGCAGGTTGCAGATCCTTGATGCCGCCAGCCTCACGGCCCACGGCCGTTTGATCAGTGGCCAAGCTGGCAATCAACTGACCATCGACCGCAATGCTGTTCTGGATGCATCCACCTCCATCGGCAATGGGGGCAGCATTACTCTCGATGCCCCAAACATCCTTGTCGAGGGTACCTTGTCCACCTCTGGATTCTCGACGGGTGGCGACATTCACATTGGCAGCAGGAGCGTCCCAAGCAGATCCTTGATCAGCAACGCCAGCCTGGTGGCCGATCCGCCGGGCCTTGGCGGTTTGATCAGCATCGATGGCACCCTGATAGCCATTAATGGCTCCTCCCTCAACGTCAAGGGGCTCAGCGGTGGTTCCATCTCCCTTGGCTCGTCCGCTACCAGAAACCTCAGCCTTGATGGATTCACCTCCCTGGTCGGCGGCGGCGGAGCTGAATTCAACCTGTTTGCCAACTCGGTCACCAATAATGCGAGCATCTTCGGAGGCAAATTGATCAATAATTGTGTAGTTTGTTTCCAGCCATTGCCCCCAGTCACGACGCTTCCCCCGATCTCCTCCTTCCAACAGTCGGTAATTCCGATCCAGTCAAGCCTGAACGCCAACACTATCGACTACTCCGCTCCCGGTTCTCCGATGACATTCCAATCGGACCGGCTGAATTTCGATCCGCTAAGCATCAGCCTGACGGATTCGGCATTCCTGTATGCAGATTCCTTGCTCACTAGCGACACAGCGGTGGGTGCTGGCGGGCTGTCCACACAGCCTGTGCAGCAACTCAGCCCGGAACTAGTGAGCGCGCAGTTCAACGCTGCTGAGCAGCAGGCTATGAAGGAAACGGCAGCCAAGCTGGGGCTTGATCCCGGTGGATCTGTGGCGCCGACCCCAGCTCAGCTGCAGGCCAGCCTGAGGCAGGTGGTCGAAGCAGTGCGGCGGCGGCGGATCCTGGCTGTGCCATCCAGCCTTCCATCAACCTTGCCAACTGCAAAGCCATGAACCGCACCAGTGTTCTGCCACTGCTGCTGCCAGGTTTGCTGGCCTCCTGCCTTTTGTTGTCGGTATCCATGGCACGGGGTGCCGAACCCAGCAAGTCCAACCCCCCGGGAGATTCGCCGGCTCGCCTCACCGCTGGTGCCACGTTGTTCGATCCGGCTCTCTACAACCCAACCATCCTGCGCTTTGGCTTCAGTGAGGCCAAGGGCAAGACCGTAAACGCAGGCACTGATGCTTTCATTGACATCACTTTGATCCCAGCAGAAGGCGAGGTAAAGGGATTCCGTAGTGAGGTTTCGCTCCAACAATTTCGGAAGCTTTTACGCAGCTTTTATGGGCAGCTGGCTAGCCAAGCACCGTTAGAAGTCAATGACCCGACTTCACCTTCCCGCCAGCTGGAAACGATTCTGATCCAGCCGGTGGCTGAGCAGTTGCGGCGGAAGCGAATCACAACCCTTTTAATTTCCGCCGATGCAGGTCTCCAGGCCGTGCCTTTTGCTGCACTGCACGATGGCCAAACCTATCTGGGTGAGCGTTTTGCTCTTAGTCTTACCCCCACCCTCGGGCTGATGAAACTGGCCCTGCCCCAGTCGAAAGCCAAAGCGCAACTGCTGGCCGCAGGTGCTTCTGAATTCCAAGGGCTCAACCCCCTGCCGCTGGTGCCCCAGGAGTTGCAGCAGGTGAGCCAAGGCAAAAGAGGGGAGAATTACCTCAACCGAAATTTCACGCCCCAGCTGTTGCTGGAGAAGGCGGGCGATCCACAGTTTGACCGGGTCCACGTGGCCACGCATGCCGAGTTTCTTCCCGGTGGTCCTTCCGCATCCCGATTGTACTCCGGTGTAGGCCCCATGTCGTTGGGTCAGCTCTCCCAGCTGCGCCAGAGGCGTGGTGATGCCCAACTTGATCTGTTCACGCTCAGTGCCTGCCGCACTGCCCTAGGTGATGCTGAAAGCGAGTTGGGCTTTGCGGGGCTCGCGCTACAGGCGGGATCCCGCAGTGCAATCGGCAGCCTGTGGTATGTCGATGATGTGGCCACATCGGCGCTATTCGTACAATTCTATCGCTATTTGGATCTGGGGATTCCCAAGGCGGAGGCAATCCAGCTCACCCGCCGGGGCATGGCCACAGGCAGCATGAGGTTGGTTGGCGATCAGGTTATCGGCAGCGGTGGCGACGTTTTGCTTTCAGGCTTGACCACGCCTCAGCAACGGCGAATCAGCGAAGGGCTTCAGCATCCTTTTTACTGGGCCGGGTTTCAGTTACTTGGATCTCCCTGGTGATTGTGAACCCTTGCAGCTCAATCCCTCAGTTGAAGACTTCGACTTGTGATTACCCTGACTAGCTGTTTGGTCTGCGTTCAGGTCGCCCCCTCAGCATCAAGGTTGTTGATGCCAACCGCTACGCGGAAGCCATTGGCAACGCTGTTTGATGGTGGTGGGGAAGAAGCAACCAGGCTCGTAATTGGTCACTGGCTTCTCTGCTGATCGGCCCCATCAATCCAGGTCGACAGATCTTCCGGAAGACAACGACAGGGAGTCGAGTAGGCACTCAGAGGGTCAGACCCAGACGGGTGGAATTGCATAAAAAATGATCACAGCCTCACGGCTAAGCCACTGGTTAGATCGAGTGCCTGCCGCTGCTCAGCCGTGCTGGGAATTCATCAACAGTTCTCTGGAGCAGTGGTTGGGGAGGGCTGCCACTAAGAGCGCCGCCAAAATCCTCAGGCGGCTGATCAGGCTGGGCCCCGGCAGCTACCAAGGAGGCCAGCTGCTCTCTAGGTAGCGGAGCATCAAAGAATGGCAAACAGCCTGAGCAGAGCGACCGCTGAAGTCGATGCGATTAGCAGTAAAGAGGGCATAGACTGAGAAATAACAATCCTCTCGCGACACCAATTGCAGGTAGCACTGAATGATGCAAAGCGGTGGGTCCGTTTTCAATGTCAGCCAACAATTCCTGCCGCTCGGAAAGGAACAAGCTTTAACCTCATAGACGGCACCTTTTAGGATTGACATAAGCCATCAGCCTGTTGCGGCATGGCTACGAACAGGCACCAGAAGGATTCCGCTCAAATAATTAACAATTTCATAATCGGGATATACGGCACAAGATCAAGCCTACTTCGAGGGCATACAGAGCTGATCTGGATCGTTCCCTGACGCAGGGGATTGCAATCTACCGCTGCGTTCCTTGCAAGGAGAGGGATCTCATGGTCGCAGAGGCTTATGGTTAATCAAGTTAATATAGACAAGAAGGACAAAATCGATGGTGGTGATCGGCACTAGAAGGCTTATCTTGTTGTTCTCCTGATCCATACAAAGACGGCTCGGCATCTAATGACCTCAATTGGGCACTGAGCCTGTTGGTTTCTGCTGACTGAACTATTTCTTGTAGCTGAATGACAGTGCCGATCGACTAGCCTACGTAAGTATCGCAAACATGTTTCAAGGCCTTGTTGGCCAAAATTATGCCTCCCTGGCCATCAGAGACGATATAATTTTTATCTTTGAGCTTGCCGAGAACGCGACTGAATGTTTCACGTGCGACATTGGCAATGATAGCACATTGCTGATGACCTATTTTGCCGATAAAGTCAATATTGCGGCCATTATCCGACCATTTTGATGCCATATAGACAATCGTTGCCAAAATTTTATTGGCTGCAGATGATTGATCCTTCCTGAATCTGTCCGAGGCGACTAGAAACAGTTCGTTTTGCATGAGCAACAGCCCAGATGCGAATGCAACATTGTTGACGAGAAGCTTCTCTAAGACTTGGCGATCAAGGGGCACCAAAACGCATTCCGTTAGTGCTGTGATATGCAGACTTTTAAATCCATTGAAATTCTGCAAACCATTGATAATGAGCTCACCGGGACCAAGAATAATCAGCACGACTTCGGCGCCATATTCATCATGACGGAACAATTTGAGCAGACCCGCCTTGATGTAAAAGCATGCAGGTTCGCTATCACAATAAGCTTGAATATGGCTATTACTTGTATATATTTTAGCGTCGCCATTGCCCGCCAGCATTTCGAAGTCTGCTTGCGAGAGGCTTGCCAAGCAAGATAAAAGCTTCAAGCAATCAATATTGTTGCTTGCCGAGCGTAAAGGGTTATTTTTCATATTTAAGGAGGAATGCATTAGGAGATCACGAGGAAATTATTTCTTCAACTTCATCTTCCGTCCCCACGCTCTCAGCGAGCAGGTATTGATAAGGAGATCCCAGTTCATTGCACATTTCCAGGTGTCGACCACGCTGCACGATTTCTCCCTTGTGCATCACGATGATTTCGTCGGCATCACGGATAGTGCTGAGCCGGTGGGCGACAATGATCAATGTACAGCCACGCCGACGAAATGCCTCATCAACTAGTTTTTCAGTTTCCGGATCTAGCGCTGAGGTGGCTTCATCAAGAAGCAAAATGGAAGGATTCTGAACCAGCGCTCTGGCAATCTCAAGGCGTTGACGTTGACCACCGGAGAGACTGCGTCCTCCTTCGCGCAAGATAGTTTCATAGCCTTCGGGAAGTGAATTAATGACGTCGTGGATGCAAGCATCAATACAGGCTTCCTCAATCTGACTTTGAGGAATTTCATTGTTCCAAAGCGTTAAATTATCGCGTACACTGCAACCATAAAGATTGATTTCTTGTTGCACCATGGCAATCGAACCAATCGCGATGGATCGGGGGATCTCGGCCAAAGTATAACCATCAAATTTGATTTTGCCTTGATTCGGCGTATAAAGCCCAGCAATAACTTTTGAGATCGTACTCTTACCCGAACCGCTACCTCCAACAAAAGCAATACGTTGTCCCGGATTGATTTCGATGCTAACATGATTTATCAGGGGCGGCTTGGTGGGGATGTAACCAAAGCTAACATTTTCTATAGAAATTTTTCCGGTCAAGCGCTTGCGATCTGCCGGAAAATCTTCAGCCTTAATTTTTGTACTTGCAGCAAGAATTGGATCAATAGGTTGCTCAATGACATCTTCAAGACGTATTATATGTCCTTGGAATTCAGGCAGAGATCTAATAAATGACAAAATCGCATTGATTTCTTCAGCGAACTTCAGGGCCACAACCTGAGCTGCCAGCAACATACCAAGAGTTAGCTTGCCGTTTAATACAAGAATAAAACCAATCAAAAGAATGGCCACTTCGTTAAATGTAGTCAAAAATTCAGGCAGAAGTTCCATTTTAGAAAGCTTTCTTTGTATGCTTTGACCAAAATTTTGGGCTTTTGCTGTGTAGCCCGAAAAACGTTTATAAACGTCAAGTTCAACAGCTGCAGACTTAACAGTTTCAATGTTACTGAATGCACTAACCACAACAGCCTGGGCCTTGCCACTGTCTTTTTGCAGCTGCAAACTGGCATCTTTTTGATAGTCTAGCGAATTAGAGATGACGATTGCATTAATAGTTGATGTAGCAACAATGACCATTCCAAGATACTCGCTATACAGGAATACCAAAATCATGTAAAAGAAAAGCTGCACAATCCTGGTAATCATTGGTATTAATTTTTCAGCGACAAACTCGGCTACTTTCTTATTTAACTCTGCCCTATTATTGATATCACCTGCATACCGCTGTGAATAGAATTGCTCTGGAAGCGAAAGAACATGGTGTTCAAAGTCAACGCTAAATTTTCGGTCCAGTCGTCTCGAAAGCAGACGTTGGCCAACTAGCTGGATATAGTTGGCAGCTGACATGAAAGCGATCGACAGGAAAAAAGCCCATAACATTGGCTTGAGCCAATTCTGCATATTAGATCCAACAATTTCATCCAAATAGATTTGAGAATATATCGGAATCGTCAGCTTCGGGATGATCAGCAGCAGGCCCGCGACGATACAGAATATAACCGCTGTCTTTTCGGTCTCCATACGCTTGAGCACCAGTGGCCAAACTGAAGGAGCTTTGCCCGATTTGAAGAATTCAGGCCCTGGCCTTACGTCGAGAGCAATTCCGGTATAGCTAATATCAAATTCGTCATAACTTATCGATCGAGGTCCCAAAGCAGGGTCGTTCAAATACACTTTATCTTTAGAAAATCCTTCCAGCACCAAAAAATGGTTGAACTCCCAGAAAATAATTATCGGCATCTCAGCCTTTTTCAGCTTTTCGAGACCCCGTGTGAAACCCTTGGCTTCCATGCCAAGGGATTTTGCTGCGCGGATGATGCCTGCGGCATCACTGCCATCTCGGGAAACACCACAGGCAATGCGCAGTTGCGTCAACGGCACATACTTGCCATAGTGCTGCAAAATCATGGACAGGGATGCGGCCCCGCACTCGGTCATCTCCATCTGGAGGACCGTCGGCGTTTTGAGAGGGCGATGCGAGGACTGGAAAGGGTTCAACATGGTAGATCAATAAATTCCACTTAAATCACGGAGCAGAGGAATCAAGTAGGAGATTGGCTGCCTAGCTTCTACCAAAATTCGCAATTCCGTTGGTGTTCCTGGTGTCAATTTTAAATCCGGACCATTACCGCCACCCCAGTAGTAACCGCTGTAGGTTTTGAGATCTTTCCTAAGACTAGTGCGAACTTCAATCAACGGAACTGATTGATTTTGTGATCCACTAAAGATCGAATCAACGATAGAAGCACTGCCAAGCCTGATCATCAACGACTCCTTACTGACTGGTAGCTCTTTCACGGACAAGACTTTGCCCTCAATACCACCATGTCTTTGGGCTTTGGTCGTTGTTGGTGTGATTTTGACGCTTTGGCCAATCTTAATCCTCTTGCCATCGCTTGGAGAAAAATAGGCGAGACTGTCGAGTTGTGTATTGCTTCCGGAGTCAGCCAATTCCAAGATAGACGCACCAGGTTGAATGTATTGACCTATTTGCGATGTGACATCGGAAACACAACCATTGCGAGGGCTACGGATCGATGTTTTGCTCGATTCTTCTTTTAATGTAGAATCAAATTCCAGCTGCTTGTTAAGTATCAAATTATTGCGATTGTTCCTTTCGCTTTCCAGGCGGGCGCGAAGTTGCTGGAGTACGCCCTCTTTCTCGATAAAGGTCTGCTCAGAAATTGCACCGTTCCCCCTATAGGGGAGTAAGCGATTTAAATCATTATTAGCAATTTCAAGTTGTCTTTTCGCAAGATTATTTTCAACCATATTCTGGGCCTTGAGGGCGGATAATTCACCTTTAAGTTTGTCAGTTTTTAATTTAAAATCTCCCGGATCTATCTTTGCTACAACATCTCCTTTCTTGATGCAATCTCCTGGCTTAACGAGGTAACTAGCAAGTCTTCCGGCTTGCTCAGCTTGCAGGTTTTGGGCCGTATTGGCTTCAACAAGAAAACCCTTACCACTGATGCGTACGGGAATTCTTCCAAAAATCGACCACAGAACAATGAAGATTGTGAAGCCGCTGAGAGAGATGAGGAGCGCCCAAAATGTCGGTCTGATCAGCTGAAATGGCTGGTCGAGTTTTTCAGGATTGTTGAGGGCGTCGAGAGCTTTTTGTCGGAACATTTAGAATAACATCAGAGTAGTTGACGGTTCATCAGTTGGAAAAATACGCCTCCAGCATCCATTAAGGTTTTATAGACACCTGTTTCAACTACTTGACCTTTTTGAATAACGACAATTTTGTCGGCATTCTTAATGGTGCTCAGCCGGTGAGCGATGACAACTCTCGTGACCATCAGCTTTTCCAGGGATTGGGTCACAACTGCTTGCGTTAGGTTGTCAAGAGCGCTGGTTGCTTCATCAAAAATCAGAAGCTTTGGCTTGCGAACCAACGCTCTTGCGATCGCGAGACGCTGACGTTGACCGCCCGAGAGGGTGCCGCCTCCTTCGGGCACAACAGTTTGCATGCCCATAGGCATGTCACGAATATCATCAGCGAGGCTGACCATCTCTGCCGCTTCCCAGGCCTGGTCAATCGAAATGGAGGCACTGCCAGCGATGACTTCAAAAATAGACCCTGCGAATATCCCGGAGTTTTGCATCACTGTGCCAATCTGCCTGCGCACCAGATCGAGCTTCAGGCTCTGCAGAGGTTTACCGTCGTAATACACGGTTCCTTCTTCAGGACTGCCAAAGCCAAGTAACATACGAACCACTGTGCTCTTGCCACTTCCTGAGGGACCCACGAGCGCGATGAACTCACCAGGTTTGGCATCAAAGCTGACACGATCAAGTGTGAGATTGAGTTCAGGCTTGTAGCGATAGGACACACGATCAAGTGCGATTGCTCCTTTGAGTTCGCCTGGATCGGAAGCATCGGGCAGAATTTCGATGGGATTTTTTAGTAGGGGTTCTGCCCGTTCCCAGAGGATCGGAATATCAAAAGCTCCGACTGCCAGGTCCGCCAGACTCGCCATCGAACCGATAAAGGTTCCGAAAGCACTGAAGAAGCCGAGCAATTGGCCTGGATTTGGGGCCCTAAGCGATGGCGTCGCTACCGCCTCGGCACTCAGCTGGGTCACCATCACAAAAAGCAGCAGAGTTCCTAGATTGGGAACAATCGTCTGCAACATCTTGGAGATGGACGACTGCACATCCAATGCATAGGAATAAGCCACGGATTTTCTGTAGGCTTCTCCCCAGTATCTGGCAGCAGGCACTTCAGCTCCACTCATGCGCAACTTAGATACTGAATTGATCAACTCAAGATTTCGTCCGGAAGCTTCGCCTTCGGCCTCTTGGGATTTACGTTCGAGTCGCCGGCTACGATAACCAATGTAAGCCGTAGGTATCAATAGGGCAAAGGACATTATGATGGAAAGCACCGTCAACTTAACGCTGATTCTCAGCATAAACAAGATATAAATCGTCGTCAGGACTGTTTTTATGAAGCCGCCTTCAATGAGTTGCTTGACCTCTGATTGCAGTTCAGAGATGGCACTGAAGCGTAAGCATAGATCGCCGATACTCAAGGAGCCGAAGAAATCAGTTGGTAATTGAAGGGTGCGGTAGATCGAAGCAAAGGAAAGTTTTGTGTTACCAGCTTGCTGTGTGGCGATCAGAGTTGTGGATCGGATCCAGCTCAAGGAGATAGTCAGCAGTGAAGCCGCCAGAAGGATGCCGCCCATTTGCAACATCAAACCGAGATCCCTGTCCGGCAGTGCAGTATTAGTCAGAATAGTATTGAATGTTGGGGTCAACAGGCCAATCCCTGTGCTGACTAGCGTCGCAGCAACGGCGATACGAAATCCCGGGCTCAGGACTGTAAATGTTGCACCTAGCAGGCCGCCCAGGGAAGTCATGCCAAAGATCCAACGGCTTGCACCAACCTCCTTGCCAATTGAAAGCAAGAAACCAATGGCAAAACCAAAAACAATGCCCATGGGAATCATGTAGCCATCACCACCAGTTTTGCCATAGGTAAAACTGACGAGACCAATTTTTGTGGAGTCCTTTTTCGTCAGAGCTGGTTGCACTGAGATCACGCGTGGATCAATATCGTCCTCATCTTCGCCAAAATCTATTGATCCGCTTTCGATGAATAATGGCACTTGATCCTTGCTAGGATTCCAAAGTTCATACCCTTTGGAAATAGGTCGCAGAAACAAGTATTGATCGGTATCACGCTTAAAGGCGATGATGGGACCGCAATTGCCGTTCAGGGAATCTGACTCAAGCAGGATTTCACGTCCAATCAGATTGGACTGATGCAGTACTTCGTTGACATATTCTTTTCTATTTGCAGATTTAAAGAGTGGGAGAACAACTTCGACAAGTTGCTCTCCAAATAGCCATTGAATTCCTTCGGCTAATGGGTCTTGACTGAGAGCGGTCTTTGCAA
The DNA here is from genome assembly GCA_044356735.1 of Prochlorococcaceae cyanobacterium. GTDB lineage: Bacteria > Cyanobacteriota > Cyanobacteriia > PCC-6307 > Cyanobiaceae > UBA5018. The sequence goes on along the minus strand of JBIKVR010000002.1, from coordinate 39,268 downwards.
TACTCTCGGATCCTTGCGTATCCGGATCTCTACTACCAGCTTTTTCAAACTCATAAAACAAACTCAGACGTGCTTGTCCATCGAGCTGGGCGCGACTATTAGTGATTTTTTCGTGCAACTTTAACTTAGAGACCAGAAAATTTTTGAGCAGCTTTTCAATATCTTGAGGATTTGTGTATATCTCATCAACTTCTTCGCTGTCTGCGATTGTGCCATCTGCAATTAGTGTCGACTTAATGACTGCAGCAAGATGGTCCGTCGCTTCGATTGAAGCTGTTTCATCGCCTGCAACCAACTCCGAATCTGTGACGGCTTTGATTTTGATTTTGACCTGGTTGCTTTCTGTGATTAAAGGCAATGCAACCGGTGCTCTGTATGTGTTGACTTTTGTTCGATAAATCAAACTACCTGCATCATTGCAAAGTTCCGCAATGATTGAGAACTCGCCTTCGCTCAAAGTTGCGAAGGGGAACGGCGACTGGATTTCTTGGCCAAGAGCGACTTGAAGTTTCATGGTCGATTCAGAGGATATTCTGGCAAAGCCAATTGAATCGTTGGCCAGCAGTAGTGATCGATGACATCTGTTCTAAGCTCATGCTTTCATCATCAATCTCTTCCGCTGCAAAAGCGCGTGTCGCCATGCCACGAGATCGCAATTGATCACGTAGCCTTTGCGACAGAAGAACTGCCAATGAATTATAAAAGCGAGATGCGAATTTGAGATTTTTTTGAAATTCTGCCTCCAATATGCTTTTGCTGATCTCCAGAATTTCCATGTCTGTACTTGCTTGGACGCTTGCAGTTGCAGTGTCGCTTGTTCCCAGCAGAGTCATCTCTCCGAGAAATTCTCCGCGTCGTGAACTACCTACCGTGGTTGGCAAGCCGTTGCGCAGAATCGATACTTCAGCATCTCCAGCAAGGACAATTAACAAACCTGGAACATGGCCAGATTCTTTGATAATGATATCCCCCTTGTTGTAGCTCAGCTTGTCACCACGTTTACTTAGCCATTCAATATCAACTTCGGAAATAAGAGAAAAAACAATCAGCACCTTTCTGATTGGCTCGACATCTATGCCTGGCCAGCGATGTATGAATTGATTTTGAGTGGTCAACTGCGATGCTAACTTTTGGCCAACGAGCTTATAAAAATCCCTGCCTACTGCTGGATTGGCTGTGAGGGCACTTTTGAGTTGTTCCCGGCTGATGCGCAAAACCTTGCAATCACTTCCTGTGCGGATCGTGGCCACAGGTGGACGATCTTCAATAAAGGACATCTCCCCAAACATTTCACCACTCTCAAGAGTTACAAGCTCAATCGATTGCGAACCCTGAGAGGTTATGACTTGCGCTTTTCCAGACAATAATATATATAAAAAGTCTGGCTGTTTTCCTTCAGCGACAAGATCCATATTTGCATGGATATCAAGGCTCTCTCCATTTTGGTCGAGCCATTGCCTGAGGCTTATCGATAGATTTTCTAAGACGTTGAACATAAAAGTAAATTTTCTGCCAATTTACCTTGCGTAGCAGACACGAGGCAGAAAGTAACAATTATTAATCTCGACCGCAACCTTTCAGGCGTCGAGCCGCGTCAACGCGCGAGTGCACAACTGTGCACTCATCGCTGAACGCGCAAAGATACAGTGCTGTCCTTACCTGCCAAGCAAGTACCCGGCGGCGTGATGACCTCACTGCTGCCGGATGCCGCAGCCGCGACAGGGCTCCGGGTGGTGTTACATCAGCTCGTTGACCCGCTCAATCGGCAGCAGTTCCGGCCCGAGTACTAGTTGGCCCGGCTGACCGCCTCAAGTTGCGGCCATTGACCTGCTCTCTGGCGGCGTTTAGCCCGAAGGCTTCCGAGCACGCAGGGACGGCAACAGGTGTCGCCAGCCAGTCCGCTGCTGAAATCCCAGCCTGCGGGGCTTCAATCGCAACCAATCTCGGTCTAAGAGTTTGCAGAATCCCAGCCCATGAGCCAGTTTTCCACAGGCATGAGCTGATTTCTGATTCAAAAAACACGCAGCGGCGACTGTCAGACCGGTACCCGTTGCCTGTGTGACACGGCAATCGACGATTAGGTCATGACGGTTGTCCAACCGCTTCTCTTCGAGAAGGCTTCACCTAGGCGGCAGCCAAGGGGTACAGCACATGGCCTCGACAGCTGCACTGCGCTGGATGGGCATTGGATTTGCGGGCCAGCAAAGCCTCGGCATCTGTGCTGGAGCGGTGGGTCTCCTTGCTGATCTCGATGCGGCGAAAGTCGCCCTTAGCTCTTTTCTTTCCCTCTTTGGGAGCACCGAATCCTTCGCCTAAACCAATGGACGGAGGCGGAGGATCCTCCTGGCCATCGATGCTCTTCAGGCAGTCGTGTGATACCCACACCTACAACAACCTGCCGTCCACAGAGCGGTGCTCGTCGCTGAGCAACGGTTTGGCCACTTAGAGCACCCATTAGCTTCTCCAAGAGGAGCCGATCACGATTTTTTTGGTGTAGATGCAGTCGGCCAGAGGTCAATGTGGTCGAGTGCCAGATCGGATCGTCAGGGCTCAAGCCCACATACCAGCGCAACAACAGGTTCTAGTGGAGCTGCTCTAGCAGAAGCCTCTCTGAACGGATCTCATAGAACGCCTGCAGTAAAGAAGCCAGCAGTAAAGAAGCCAGCAGCAGCTGCTCCGATATAACCGATGGGCGCCCCTGTTGGCCTCGCATCAACCAATGGGCAGTTGAACCATTATTGCAGAGATGGCCCGGTTTCCAGCGAACTCCTGGGATGCAGGCGGTAGTCAAGCCGCCGTCAAGAGTTCAGCAGGGATGAAATTCGTGAGGCTGTCCTGCCCCTCGAATAGATAATCATGACCCTAGCTTCTGCCTTGGCGTCCTTTTTTTGATGCCGGTTGCCTGATAGTCACCTCACTGGCTTAGATTGTCTTGAAGTAATCTATGCAGATTTAACGATAATTACCGTGAGATTTCGTGGAATGCTGAGTGAGACTGAAGTCTGAATGGGGATTTTTTTATTTTGCATGGGTGTCTGCAGCTTTCTCATGCAGGGCTAGGCCTCCCATTGCTAGCCGCATCGCAGCTGCCACAGTTTTTTTGCCTGTTCACCACCAACGATTGGCTCGTCCTAGTCGATATGTGGCATGGGCTATACGAAGAGCGGCTGGTGGTATAGCAATTGGATTTGCGCTTCCAGAAGCTGCTGAGAGTTGATCCTCTGTCAGCTCCTGATCCTCTAAATCCAGTATATCCTGGCTTCCGAACATAATATCATTTTCATTTAATGCACAGTTGCTTTCGGCGGCGATGGCGGCAAATTGCGAAAGTGATTGGGCTTGTTCCAGCTTTCGCCACAATGAAGGATCGTCAGAAGTCTTGATCAAAAATTCATAAAAATTCTGGTTGGCCATTGCAATTTTTAGGAGGGAGCGTCCTATCACCCTTTATAGTCACTTTAACACTGCCAAACGGCGGCCAGCCGATCAAGTGGAACGTACGCCAGGCGAAATATCAAGCAGCTGACTGCCCGACAAATCTCAGCTACGACGTTCATGGGACAGCAGATGCAGGGCCTGGCGAGGCCTTGGCGGCACCCTCTAACAGCCAGTTGTCCGCCTCGGCTGATCATATCATGGGTTTGTTGGCACTGCTCGGCTGGCAACAAATGCCTCAGGCACTTAGCTCTGCCTGACTTCTAATCAGCCCTGGGCTTTCCAGGTTGCAGGCGCTGGCTTTTTGTTTACTTCACCATGCGTTTATCTTTTTTCACACTCCGCGTGACGCGGGTCACTGACAGGAGTGCCATATTCGGCCATTGTGAGTTTGCACCGGGCGGAAGCACGGTGTTTCGTAATTCTTGCTCTTCCCATGACCAAACAGATTTTTGTCGATTTTTGCACCAAGGTTTCCGAGGATGAAGATCTCGCCAAGCAGCTTGAAGCTGTTAAAACCCCCGCTGACATCGTTGCCCTGGGTGCTCAGTCAGGTTTCGCCTTCTCTGAAGCCGACATCAAGGAGGGTTCACAGGAGCTGGCCGAGCAGAGCGAGCGTGAGTTGACCGAGGGTGAACTCACCTCCGTCTCCGGTGGTTATATTAAAGTCATCATCGGTGCGATTAAGGTTGGCGTTGAGATTTACAAGATTGGCAAAAAGAACGGTTGGTGGTGATCTGATCCAAGCGATCGTTCAGTTGTTGTTCTTCAGCCGCGCTTTTGCGCGGCTTTTTTGTTGCCAGCCTCGCGTGGCAGCCCAGCTGTGGCCTAACATGCCCGCTGCTTGTGCCGGCTTCCACTACCAGCGACCTTGTCCGCACTGACCGATCACATCAGGGGTTTGTTGGCACTGCTCGGCTGGCAACAAATGCCTCAGGCACTTAGCTCTGCCTAACTTCTAATCAGCCCGGGGCTCTCCCGGTTGCAAGCGCTGGTTTTTTGTTTACTTAGCCATACGTTTATCTTTTTTCACACTCCACGTGACGCTGATCACTGACAGTGGTGCCATATTCGGCCATTGTAAGTTTGCGCCGGGCGGAAGCACGGTGTTTCGTAGTTCTTGCTCTTCCCATGACCAAACAGACTTTTGTCGATTTTTGCACCAGGGTTTCCGAGGATGAGGATCTCGCCAAGCAACTTGAGGCTGTTAAGACCCCCGCTGACATCGTTGCCCTAGGTGCACAGTCAGGTTTCGCCTTCTCTGAAACCGACCTCAAGGAGGGTTCACAGGAGCTGGCCGAGCAGAGCGAGCGTGAGTTGAGCGAGGATGAACTCACCTCCGTCTCCGGTGGTAAGTTAAGTTTTGGCCGCATCATCGCTGTGATTAAAGTTGGCACAGCCATTTACGACCTGGGCAAGGCATTCCGTTGGTGGTGAGCTGATCCAAGCGATCATTCAGTGCTTGTTCTTGAGCCGCGCTCTTGCGCGGCTTTTTTGTTGCCAGCGTCGCATGGCGCCTCAGCTGTGGCCTGACGTTCCTGGTGCTTGTGCCGGCCCCGAAGGCCAGGCAACCATCGAGTTAAGAAGAATAAATTAATTGCCGTAATACCTGCCGCCCCGCGAGAGCAGTGGCGTTTAGAATTTTCGAGATACTTATTTTTAATCACCGCTTCGCGGCTGAGCGACCATGGCCGGCAGCTCGGCACTTGCCATAGCCTGTTATCAGCTTGTTATTTGGCAGTTGCCTGCTTACAGCCGCAAATCCTGAGCTCTCTTATAGATATCTAAAAATCGCCCATGTTGCTTACATAGTCAAGGTAAGGACAAGAATGACAATGCTTCAAGCCCAGTCGGGTCAGTGATCTTTAAAATTGTACCTACCCCTATGGCTGGGAGTTTCTTCCTGGAAATGGTAGCCACTGGAACTGGTGGCTCCTGGGGGCTGGCAGCCACAGGGGAGGCAGCTCCATAAGATTGAAGCTAATCAGCAACCGCCATGGCCAGCCTCGGGGTCAACATCGACCACATAGCCAATGTGCGCCAGGCGCGCCGCACGGTAGAACCAGATCCGGTCAGCTATGCCCTGTTGGCTGAGTTGGGCGGTGCCGATGGCATCACCGTGCACCTAAGGGAAGATCGCCGTCACATCCAGGATCGAGATGTGGAGTTGCTGCGCCAATTGGTGCGCAGTCGGCTGAATTTGGAGATGGCCGCCAGCGCCGAAATGGAGGCGATCGCCCTGCGAATCAAGCCGGACATGGTCACCCTCGTGCCCGAACACCGCCAGGAGGTGACCACCGAGGGCGGTTTGGATGTGATCAGCCAGCTGGAAGAGCTGCGGGCGATGGTCACTCGGCTGCAGGCGGCCGGCATCGGCGTCAGCCTGTTCGTGGATGCGGATGCTCCCCAGCTGGAGGCCAGTGCCGCCAGCGGTGCCCGCTGGGTGGAGTTGCACACCGGCAGCTATGCGGAGGCCGATTGGGATAGCCAGCCCCGGGAGTTGGCCCGGCTCACAGAGGCCAGTTTCATCGCCCGCAGCCTCGGCCTGCGGGTGAACGCCGGCCACGGCCTCACCTATCAAAATGTGGAGCCGGTGGCCGCCATCGAAGGGATGGAAGAACTGAATATCGGCCACACGATCGTGGCCCGAGCCCTGGCGGTGGGTCTGGAGGAAGCTGTGCGCCAGATGAAGGCGTTGATTCAGAATCCGCGCCGCGATCCCCTGTTCGGTCAACGCCAGCCATGACTAAGTACCACTTTGTTGCCGCCAGCGAGGCCTTCCTCACCGAGCAGGAGCCGCTGGAGGAGGTGCTGCGCGAGCGCCAACGCCATTACGGCGAGCAGGGTAAGCAGATCGATTTCTGGCTGGTGCGCGCTCCGGCCTTCCTGGATGCACCCGAACTAGCCGCCCTGGCCAGCTCGGTGCCGCGGCCCGCCGCCGCGGTGATCTCCAGCGACGAAAAGTTCATCACCTTTTTGAAGCTGAGGCTGGAGTTTGTGGCCAAAGGCAGCTTTGAGGCCCCTACGCCGTCCATCCCCGAACCCCTGGCACCATCTGGGGGCCTCAGCGGGAGCTGATCGGTCGGTGAGCCTGGCGCCGCTGCTGAGCCGGGCGCCGCGATCAGAACAGGCCTAAAAACTTGCGGCGGGGCGGCTCTTGATCCGATGCCGCAGCTGGCCCGTTGGGCTTGGGCCCCCGCTGGCGATCTTGACCGCCACCTTGCTGATAGCGGGACTTGTTGTCGCCGATGGTGAGCAGGGCTTCCTTGTTCTTCCACCACACCCAGTCCCTGATCGGCGGGGTGTTGGCCAGCTGTTCACGGCTCAAGCCCAAACCCAGCTTGGCGGAGGCGTCTAGCAGCACATCCAGCATCGCCTCGCCATCGACGCAATTGGCCAGGGCCTCGTTGGTGCGCTGGGCGCCGTTGAGGGCCTTCACCAGCAGCGTCACCCTTTGGCTCACCGAGAGAGTTTTGGGATCCATCGGCGATCGGCTAGCTGCGAACGGCCTGACCGTACAGCGAGCAAACCGTTGCCAGCGCAACCTATGGAACTAGCTGGACAGCTGGAGCAAAGTCGGCTGGACACCTTCAGGCGGTGTTCTGGGTACTGGCCAAATCCGCTGAGCCCTCGCCCCTGACCAGGGGCAGGTAATAGCCAACCCTGCCGTCGACAGTCCAGACTGGCAAGGACGCAACCAATCGATGTCGTCCCCAGTTCAACCTTTGCACCATTGGGTCATCGGGGATGTACATGGATGTGCCGCCTCCTTGGCGGCCCTGCTGAACCTCTTGCCAGAAACCGACCGGCTGGTGTTCTGCGGCGACGTGATCAACCGGGGACCTCGCATCGCCGAGACGCTGGAATTGGTTTGGCAGCTCGTGACCACCGGCAGGGCCGTTTGGCTCAAAGGCAACCACGAAGCGGATCTACTGGCCGCCCTGGAGCGGCAAGAGCTATGGGTTCAGGGCCAATCCGCCTCCCAGCCAGCGGCCCAGCGCCTGCTGGCTGGCAACGACACCTATCGCCAGTTGGGGGCGGGCAATTGCCGCCTCTGGCGGCAACGGTTAGCCCAATTGCCAGAGGTTTATTGGGGCGCTGGCTGGGCCGCCACCCACGCTGGCTTTGATCCGTTCACCTGGAACCCTTCGCTGGATATCCGCCTGCCGTTCTGGCAGCACTACGACGGCCGTTACGGCAAGGTGGTGGTGGGCCACACCCCAGCCGCTGAGGTGCGCCAGCTCGGAGAAATCGTGATCGTGGACACCGGTGCCTGCTACGGCGGCAAGCTGAGCGCCTACTGCCCGGAAACCGGCGAGCTGCGCCAGGTGCCAGGTCTGCGGTCCTGGTCTGCCCTCGGTCTTGAACAGCGGATCCCGGGCGGGCCAGCGCTAGCAGGCAGCCGGTTTTAACCCACCTTGCTCACCCTCTATCGGGGCAATCGAGCCGAGCTGCTGGCCGAGTTGCTGGCCGCCACCCTGCGCCTGGATCCGCCGGGGCCCTTCGAGCAGGTGCGGGTGGTGGTCAACACCTGGCCCACCAGCCGCTGGTTGGGGGAACAGCTGGCCTTGGGGCTTGACGATCCCGATGCCACCAGCGACTTCGCCGGTGGCGTAGCGGCCAACCTGCGCTTTCCCTTCCCCGGCAGCTACCTGCGGGAGTTGGTGGATGCCCTGTTGGCCGAAGCAGAGCCGGCCGCCAGTGGCGTCGATCCCTGGCGGGCCACCGCCCTGGTGTGGCCCCTGTTGGAGCTGTTGCCCGCCCTGGTCGAGGCTCCACAAGCGCAGCTATTACGCAGCTGGCTGGCGCGGCGGGGCCATGGCGGCTCGCTGGCTCAGCTCGATCTCAGCCTCTGGCAGTTGGCCCGGGCCATTGCCGATGCCTTCGACGATTACGCCCTCTATCGACCGGAAATGCTGGCCGCCTGGAGCGCTGGCCAGTTCGTCGATGGCAGCGGCAAACCGCTGCGGCCCCTGCAGCATTGGCAGCCGCTGCTGTACAAACTGCTGGCCGCCCGCCTCAGCCAGCCCCCCTTCGCCCTGCGGGTGCGGCGGGCGATCGAGCTGCTGTGGCGGCGGCTGGAAGCGGGATTATCAGGGGCGCCGGGGGGAGCTGCGGCTGAGGATCTGGCGCCCCTGCCGCTGCAGGGCCCGATCAGGCTGTTTGGTCTGAGCAGCATGGCGCCGCTGCAGGTGGAGCTGCTGCAGGCCCTGTCGGGGCTGGTCGACGTGGAGATCTACCTGCTCAGTCCCTGCCGGGAGCTATGGCGCCGCCGGGCCGAGGCGGCCCAGACCCCCCTTGGGGAGGACTGGCTGCTGCAGGTGCCCCGCCTGGAGGCCCGTTTTGGCCGGCTGGGGGCTGAATTTCAGCAGTTGCTGGAGGGCACCGGCGTCGCCCAGCTGGGGGCCTGGCAGGAGAGGGATCTATTCATCGGCTCAGCCACCGCCGCCGAACATGCCGGCCGGCCGGCCAGCCTGTTGGAGCAGCTGCAACAGCAGCTGGTGGAACCGGAATCCTGGCCGCAGCTGAGCTGCCAGCCAGGCGATCAATCACTGCTGTTCCTGGCCTGCCCCGGTCGGCTGCGGCAGGTGCAAATCGTGAGGGATCAAATCCTGCAGCTGATGGCCGCCGACCCCAGCCTGGCGCCGCGAGATGTGCTGGTGATGACGCCAGAAGTGGACCTGTTCGCGCCCCTGGTGGCCGCGGTGTTTGGCGACAGCGAAGCCACGGGCGTAAACCTGCCCTGGCGGCTCACCGACCGCAGCCAGCAGAGCGAACCGGGCGTCGTCAAGGGCTTGCTGGCCCTGCTGGAACTGGCGGGAGAAAGGCTTTCCGCCTCCTGCCTCGAAAACCTGCTGGCCTGCACGCCGCTGCTGGGGCGCCATGGCATCGAGGCCGATGAAGCGGGCGCGATCACGGCTCTGCTGCAGCGGGCCGGCTTTCGCTGGGGGTTGGATGGCGGCGATCGCGACGGCGATCCCTGCCACAGCCTCAGTTGGGCGATCGATCGGCTGCTGTTGGGGCTGGTGCTGCCAGAACAGCCGGGTCTGGCCCCAGCCGACACCGCACCGCTGGCGATGGCGGGGAATCTGGAGCAGCAGGGCCGCTGGCTGCAGCTTTTGCTGGGCTTGCGGCGGGCCCTGGCTCAATTGCGGCGGCCCCGGCCGGCGGCGGCTTGGCTGCCGCTGCTGCGGGGGCTGATCGAACAGTTGTTCGGCGATGGTGGCACCTGGGCCTGGGAGCTGAGCTCAATCCATGCCGCCCTGGCCGAATGGGGTGAATTGGCCGTGGGTTGTGAGCTCTGCCTGCCCGCTGCCGTGGTGGCGGCGGTGTTGCGGGAAAGGTTGTCGGTTGATAGCGGTCGCTTCGGCCATCGCAGCGGCGCCCTCACCATCAGTGGCCTGGAGCCGATGCGCGCCATCCCCCACCGGCTGATCGTGCTGATGGGTTTGGATGCGGGGGTGTTTCCGCGCCAGCGGCAGCGGCCCGGTTTCCACCTGATGGAGCGCCAGCGGCAACTGGGGGATCCCGACCCCGCCGACCAGGACCGCTACGTGCTTTTAGAGGGCCTGCTCTCGGCCCGCCAGCACCTGCTGATCACCTGGAACAGCCGCGATCCCCGCAGTGGCGATCTGTTGATGCCCTGCACCCCTGTGCGGCAGTGGCTGGCCCTGCTGGAACAAGACCTGGGCGATGGCGCTATGGAGCTGGTGCTGCGCCAGCCGGCCGCCAACCCGTTGGAGCGCCGCAACTTCCTGCCCGAGGGTCAACGGGCGCCGATCTGCAGTGATCGACGCCTGTTGGAGGCCCGCCGCTTGCTGGAAAACCAGGGCAGCTCAGCGCCAAAGCCGCTGGTGGATCCGGCAGACTCGGCGGAGCCGCCCCTCCAGGCCTCAGCGCTCATCGAGGCCGCAACGCCGCTCCAGGCCTCAGCGCTCATCGAGGCTAGGGCGCCCATTGAGGTTACAGCTACTACTTCTGCCTACGCCGATCTGCTGGCCTGGTTGCAGGCCCCCCAGCGCTGCTGGTTGGCGGGCCTGGGTCTACGCCCCCGGGAGTCGAGCCAGCCGATCGAGGATCTGGAGCCCTTCAGCCTGGAGGAGCGCCAGCGGGCCCAATTGCTGCGCAACGCCCTGGAGGCCGGTGAATGCCCCGACCTGCCCCGGGAGTTGCGGGGGCGCGGCCTGCTGCCGCCCAAAGCGGCGGGCATCTTGGAGGCCCAGCGGCTCAGCCAGCGCTGGTGCAGCCTGGACGAGCTGCTGGCCGGTCTGGGGGAGGAGCGGCGGCAACTGGCCCAGGGGCAGGGACTGGCGGCCGAGCTGCTCTGGCGCGGCGATGCCCTGCTACTGGTGCATACCGCCAAACCCCGCACCCCCCAGCGCCTGCAACTGTGGCTGGAACTGCTGCTGGCCTGCGTCGCCGGCCAGCAACCGCGTTCGGCCCTGTTGGTGGGTCGCCAAGAGCAGGGTTTTGCCGTTCTCGAGCGCCTGGAGCCCCTGGAGCCCTCCGCCGCGGCCCCCCTGCTGGATCAATTGCGGCGCTGGCGCCACCACTACCGAGAGCGCTGTTGGCCAGTGCCCCCGGAGAGCGGCTGGGCCTGGGCTTGTGCCGAAGCCAAGCAGGCTGGCAGGGGCCTGCAAGCGGCCTGCCAGGCCTGGGAGGGGGGATTTGGCGCCATCGCCGAACGCCAGGCCGCCGAGATGGCGCTTTGTTTTGGCCCCACATTGCCGGCCCGCGAGCTGGTGGCTGAGCGGTTTGAGCAGCACGCCAGCAACCTGTTCGGGCCGCTGCTGGCTCGCCACCGCAAGGAGAGCAGGCGATGAAAGCAGCCCCATCTGTGAAAGCAGCCCCATCTGCTCTCGACTTCGACGCCAACTCCCTGGCTTTGCAGCCCGGCGTGCAGCTGCTGGAGGCCAGCGCTGGCACCGGTAAAACCTTCGCCTTGGCACACCTGGTGCTGCGGCTGGTCAGTCGCGAGCTGGATCCACTCGATTTGGAGCGGTTGCTGGTGGTCACCTTCACCGATGCGGCGGCGGCCGAACTGCGAGATCGCATCGCCCGCCGCCTCCAGCAGGCCCTGGCCGCCGTGGAGGGCAGCGGCCCGCCAGCGGACCAGGTGTTGGCGGACTGGTTGGCGCTGCAGCCCGAGGATCTTGAGCAAAGGTTGCGTCTACAGGGAAGGCTGTTGCTGGCCCTGGAAGGTTTGGATCGCGCCGATATCACCACCATTCATGGCTTCTGCCATCGCACCCTGCAACGCCATGCCCTGGAGGCTGGGCTGGGGCCGACACCGGAACTGGACAGCGATGACGGTGAACGCTCCGCCCAGGTGGTGCACGACTACTGGCAGCGACAGGTGCTCAGCCTCGATCCGGCGATGTTGGCGGGGCTGAGCCAGCAGGGCGTCACGCCGGAGTTGTTGCAACGGCTGCTGCGCCGCCTGGATGCGGATCCGGCACTGCAGCTGGAACCCCTGCCGCCAGATCTGCTCGCCGATCAACCCCTGGCCCCCCAGCTGCAGGCGATCTGGCAGCGCCGCTGGCACGATTTTGTTGCCCAATGGGAAGCCGGCGGCGCCGGCCTGGAGCAGGCCTGCCGCGACCTGGCGACGGAGCTGCGCTCCTGGGGCGTCAAGGACACCAAGCCCTACAGCCCCGCCCCGAGAACCGACCGCTGTGCCCAGCTGAACGCCTGGCTGGAGGGGCTGCGGGCCAGCCTGGGGGATGCCCCCGCCAGCTATGACCTGGTGCTGGGGCAACCGCTGCTGCAGAGCTATTTCCACCCGGCGGTGTTCACCAAGCTGGCCGAGGGCCCCCTGGCTGATGGGCCCACAAATCAAGCGCCGCCGGATTCAGCCAAGCCAGCCAGCAAGCGTTCACTGCCCCAGCGAGCCCTGCAGGAGGCGATAGCGGCGATCGTGGACGGGCCGGTGGAACTGCTGCTCGCCCATGGCTTGCACTGGAGCCGCGAGGAGCTGCAGCGGCGCCGTAGCTCCAGCGGCAAACTCAGCTTTGGCGATTTATTGGCCTGCCTGGATCCAGGGCCCAAAGTCAGCGGCCAGGAAGAAAGCAGCTGCCATCGGCAAAGCAGCGGCCATCAGGAAGACAGCAGCCAGGTGGAAGTCAGCGGCCATGAAGAGGGCAGCGGCCAAGCGAAAAACAGCGGCCGTGCGGAAAGCAGCGTCAATGCGAAAACCAGCGGCCATGGCGATCTGATCGCGGCCGTTAGCGCCCGATACCAGGTGGCCCTGGTGGATGAATTTCAGGACACCGATCCGATTCAGTGGCGCATCCTGGAGCGGGCCTTCACGCTGCCAAAGGCTGAAGGCCCCCAGCATCTGCTGGTGATGGTGGGCGATCCCAAGCAGGCCATCTACAGATTTCGTGGCGGCGAACTGGCCACCTACCGGCGCGCCAGCCAGCGGGCCGATGCCATCTACAGCCTGCGCGAAAATCGCCGCGCCAGCCCTGGCCTGGTGGCGGCGCTCAATGCCCTTATGGCGCCGGGTCTGGTGGGCTCCAGGCTGGCGGTGCCCGAGGTGCTGGCCCGCGCCGACCATGGCCAGCTGTTGCTCGATCCAGGCGAATCGCCCCTGCAGCTGCTGCCCCTGGAATCCGACGAGCAGTTGCCGGATCAAGTGGCAGGCCTCTGCCTGCGCTTGCTGCAGCGGCCGCTGCGGATCCGCAATGGCAATGACCTTGATGGCTGGCGGGAGCGGCCGTTGACGCCAGCCGATATCTGTCTGCTGGTGGCCAAGCACCGCCAGGCTGAGGAGCTGCGCACCGCCCTGGAAAGGCGCCAGTTGCCCAGCCGACTGGTGAGCCGTGGCGATGTATTTGCCAGCGAGGCCGCAGCTGCTCTGCAGCGCCTGCTGGATGCGCTGGCCGATCCCGGCAACCCTGGTCGCCAGCGGCTGCTGGCCGTTTCACCCCTGCTCGGCTGGACTGCCGAAACCCTGGCGGCGGCGGGCCCCGACCACTGGGATCGGCTGGGGGATCAACTGGCGGGGCTGGCCAGCCGCCTGCCGCGCGATGGGCTGTTGGCCTGCCTGGGCCAGTTGTTGCGCACCGAGGGCCTGGCAAGGCTGTCCCTGGGGGGGCGCCTGCTGGCCGACCTGCAGCAGGCGGCGGAGCTGGTGCAAGAGCGGATGCATCAATTGGGCCAGGGGGCCGGCGCCGCTGCCGACTGGCTGAGGCGGCGCCGGCTGGATCCGGATCCCGAGGTGCCGGAAGCCCACCAGCTCAACAGCACCGCCGCCGATGCCGCCATCGCCGTGGTGACGGTGCATCGCAGCAAGGGGCTGGAGTATCCCGTGGTGATCTGCCCCTACCTGTGGCGGGCCAGCGAGCGGCCCAGCGCCGCCATCCGGGAACTGGGCCGGCGCTGGCTGCCGCCGGGGGCCGATGGTCCGCTGCTCGACCTGCACCGCTCGCCCCACTGGGGTCGGGGCCGCGCCGCCGCCGAGGAAAACTGGCTCGCCCAGCGGCAGGAGGCTGAACGCTTGGCCTACGTGGCCGCCACCCGGGCCCAGCATCTGCTGGTGCTGGGCTGGCGCCAGGGCCAGGCTCGCCAGAATTCAGCTGGCAAAAATCGAGCCAGCCAGGACAACCCCCTGGCCGGATGGCTGTTGCAGTCGGATGGCGAGCGGCGCAGCCCAGAAGAGCTGCCGATCACCGAGATCAACCCGGAAGACCTGCCGGCCGCCGCGGCCCGTTGGCAGCCAGCGGCGGGGGAGGGGGAATTGCGACTCGGGCCGCTGCCCCGCCAGCGACTGGACAGCAGCTGGGGCCGCAGCAGTTACACCAGCTGGACCCATGGCGGGCCGCTGCAGCCGGGCGCAGTTGAGGAGGGCCGGCAAGGCGATGAACCGGCTGCCAACCCCCTTGCCCCAGAGCAGCCGGGGGCCCTTGGCGATAGTGAGGAAATCAAATCAGCCAGCCCATCAGCCAGCAATGCAGCTACCAAATCAGCCAGCCAATTAGCCAGCCAATCGGCCAGAGCATCGGCCAGCAATGATGAGCCTGGCTTTGCAGATCCGCTGGGCCCCTTGGCCAGCTTCCCCCGCGGCAGTGGGCCCGGCGAAGCCCTGCACCGGATCCTGGAGCGGCTCGACTACGGCCAGAGCCCCAACGAACCCCAGGCCCGCGCCGTGATCGAGCAGGAGCTGGCGCGGGCCGCTCTCGATACCGGTTGGGCGGAGGCCCTCAGCGAGGGCTTGGCGCAACTTTGGCTCACCCCCATGGGGGCGGGCCTGGGGGGATTTCGGCTGGCTGAGCTGGCCCGGGAGGAGCGGCTCAACGAACTGAACTTCGACCTGCCGCTGGCGGTGCCCAAACCCCGGTTGACGGCTACCAACGCCCCTGGCACATCCATTGGCACTGGCACATCCACGGGCAGGGCTGGCTGGCCCCTGGTGCGGGCCCGCGGCCTGGCGGACTGTTTTCGCCGCCATCCGGGGGGTCTGTTTGGCGAGGCCTATGCCGACGATCTAGATCGGTTGGAGCTGGCCAGTCGCGGCTTTCTCACCGGCTCAATCGATCTGGTGTTCCGCCGGGGGGAGCGCTGGTGGGTGCTGGATTGGAAGAGCAACTGGCTGGGCGAGCGTGATGCGGCCGGCAGCCCTAAGGCCTGTGGACCCGCCCACTACGGCCAAGCGGCGATGGCCCAGCTGATGGCCGCTTGCCACTACCCGTTGCAGGCCCACCTCTACCTGGTGGCCCTGCATCGCTACCTGCGCTGGCGCCTGCCGGGCTATCGGCCCGATCTGCACCTGGGCGGCTACGCCTATGTGTTTCTGCGCGGCGTGCCGGGGCACAGCCCCTCGATCCAGCGCTGGGCGGCGCGGGGAGAGGCCATACCGGGAATGCTGGTGGAGCAACCACCGCTGGCACGCCTGCTGGCGCTGGATTCCCTGTTGCGGGAGGGCCTTGCGTGAGCGCCAGTAGTGGAAGGACCAGTACCGGCATTGGTAGCGAGATCGGTAGCGAGATCGTTAGCGAGCCTGCCGAATGCAGCTTCCTGGGGGCCGCCCTGGCCGAAGCCTTGCCGCGGCTTTGTGGCGACGGCGCAGCCACCGATCCGTTGCTGTTGGACTTGATTGCCGCCCTCTGCGCCGCCCTGGAGCGGGGGCAACTGGAACTGCCGCTGGAGGGTCCAGCGCCGCCGGAGCTACAGCCACGCCTCTGGCCAGGGGCCTATCTAGCCGCCCTGGAGGGCTCGCCCCTGGTGGTGCGGGCCAGCCAACTGGCGGAGAAACCGGAGGCCCCCCTGGTGCTGGCTGGCCAGCGGCTGCGCTGGCGGCGCTGGCATCTGCAGCTGAACCAGGTGATCGCTGCCCTGATCGAACGGGCCCAGGAGCCCCTGGCGCCAGTGGCCTCAGCCACCCCATTGGCATCGGCCGCCCCATTGGCATCAGCCAACCAAGTGGAGGCTGCCCGTCGCCTGGCGGCGGCGGGTCTCGATACCGCCCAACAGAGGGCAGTTGCCAGCCTGTTAACCCAGCGGCTGGTGCTGGTTTGCGGCGGACCCGGCACCGGCAAAACCAGCACGGTGGTGGCGATGCTGGCGGCCCATCTGGCCCTGCAGCCCGCAGCCAAGCTGCACCTGGCGGCCCCCACCGGCAAGGCGGCCACCCGGCTGCGCTACGCGATCGAAAGCGGCTGCGAGCGGCTGGCCAGCGCTGCCGCCACTGAAGTGCTGCTGGCGGCGCCCTGTTCCACCCTGCACCGGCTGCTGGAGAGCAATGGCCATCGCTACGGGCGCAATCACCGCCAGCCCCTGGAGCTGGATCTATTGGTGGTGGATGAGCTGTCGATGGTGGATCTGCCCCTGATGGCGGCCCTGCTGGATGCGCTGCCTGCCAGCTGTCGCCTGGTGCTGGTGGGGGATCCAGCCCAGCTGCCGCCGGTGGGGCCGGGGGCCGTGTTGTTGGAGCTGATGGAGCCAGAGCGCCTCTCGGCCCTGGGGACTGCGGTCGTGGAGCTGGTCACCAGCTATCGCAACAGCGGCGCCATCGCCTCGGTAGCTGCAGCCCTGCGGCCTGGCAAAGGCCCCGGGGAGCAACAGAGCCTCGACCCAGAGCGCTGGCCAACCCAGGCAAACAAATCCCAGCCAGCTGAATACCAATTAAATGCATCCCAGCCAGCCGAATCCCAATTCACCGCATCCCAGCCTGCAAAATCCCAATCGGCCAAACCCCAGCCAACTGAATCCCCGTCAGAACCATTCCAGCCAGATCTACTGCAACTAGATGCATTCCAACCAAATGAATTTCATTCAATCAAATCCAATCCAGACGCTCTTGAATCATCCAAATCTCAGTTGAAAGCATCACAAGCAAACAAGCCCCAGCCATCCAAATTCCGATTAGCCGAATCCCAGCCAGCCGAATCCGCTGCTGCCGATCCAAAGCTTGAGCTGCCCGATATAGCCGACCCCTACTGGGACAAGCCTGGGCTATCGGGGCTGCGACAGCGATTGGCCCAGCTGCGCCCCGGGGACAACCTGCAGTGGTCGCAGGCCGCCGCTAATGCCCCACCGCCTGCGGCGATCCAGCGCCTCCGCCAGCACCAGGAGCGCCTGGCCGCACTGGCCAACGCATTTAGCGAGCAATGGATCACCGCCGGCGACCAATTGATCACCGCTAGCGAGCTGGGGATCACCGCTAGCGAGGAATGGATCGCCGTTAGCGAGCAGGGGATCACCGCAGGGCCCTCGCCGCTGGCGGAGGGCGAAACGGCAGCTGGCGCAAGGGCTGCCGCCACGGCCCTGTTGGCGGAGCTGGAGCGCTGCATCCTGCTCACGCCGTTGCGGCTGGGCAGTTGGGGGGTGGCGGCGATCCATCGCCAGCTGTTGGGCGAGCAGCTGGAAAGGGCCCCGGCCGACTGGCCCCTGGGCACGCCGGTGCTCAATCGGCGCAACCTGCCTGAACAGGGCCTGGCCAACGGCGATATCGGCGTGGTGGTGGCCCAGGCGGGAGAGCGGCGCCTGCTCTTTCCAGGGCCAAGGCTGCTGCACCCGGCCCGGATCGGGGCCGCCGAACCGGCCCTGGCGCTCACGGTTCACAAGGCCCAGGGCAGCCAGTACGGCGAGGTGTGGCTGCTGCTGCCCCCGGGGCGCAGCTGGGATGCGCGACTGCTCTACACAGGCCTCACCCGGGCCCAACATCGGGCTTGGTTGATCACGCCCCATGGCACCAGAAACCCGTCAAAACCGTCCCTGGGGCTGGTTTGAAGTATTGGGCGCAGCTGATGGCTACCTGGTGAAAAGGCTATGCATCCAGGCCGGCCAACGCATCAGCCTGCAGCGCCACAATCACCGCGACGAGCACTGGCTGGTGGTAGCTGGCCAGGGGGAGCTCGAATGCGATGGCCAAGTGATGGCGGCGGGCCCTGGCACCAGCCTGGCGGTGCCCCGCCGGGCTGTGCATCGCATCAGCGCCGGTGCCAGTGATTTGATTCTGGTTGAAGTTCAGCTGGGTGCGCCGCTCAGCGAAGCTGACATTGAGCGACTTGCCGACGACTACGGGCGCAGCACCCCGTAGCCAAAAGCGAGGCATCGAGCGGCTGGCTGCCAAGTGGTACAATCAAAATTCAACCTTTGTGAAGGTCGAGGCAGTTATTCACGGGTGTCTGCCGGCCTGTCGACGAAGGATCACACCAGGCCCAGGCCAAAAAACAAATGACATCAACACAGGAGAGCCTCAGCCGCTCGCTGGATCTCATTGCGCAGGTAGATTCCCCCAAACAATCCGATAGCGCTCAAACGCACCGTATTTCCACAGATCGTATTTCCACAAATCTAATATCTACAAATCTACTTCAAAATCACCAGGAACCTATCGACCTGGATTCACCGGAGTTATCGGAAGCGCCAGCAACGATCCAGGATCACCTGGGCCAAAGCGAAGTAGAGGATGCCAATAACAACCTTGAAAAAAAGCTTAGCCCAAATCGCCTAGACACCGAGACAGCAGCTCGCGTAGTCAACTCAGTCATCGAAGCCGCAAATTTTTCGGCAGAAACCGAAGCAAACCCAGACGAAACCAATTCTGCCGAGCTGATTGAAGCTAATTCAATGACCTTAGATTCCAATTCCTCGTCAGCACTTACCGCTTCCAACGAAGACGATAATGTCACGGATGATTCCGTTGACAACGGGCCCGATGTTCTAGCTGAGCAGCAAATATCGCTGGCGGCTGACCCCGAGACCAATGGCTTTAGCAACTTTGGCTTTTGCCCGGAGATTCTCACCGCCATTGGTGCGATGGGCTATCGCGAGCCATCCCCGATTCAAAGGGCCGCCATCCCTGAACTGATGCTGGGCCGCGACGTGTTGGGCCAAGCCCAAACCGGCACCGGCAAAACAGCAGCCTTTGGCTTGCCCCTGCTGGCGGCGATCGATCCAGAGCTGCGCCATCCCCAGGTATTGGTATTGGCCCCCACCAGGGAACTGGCCATGCAGGTGGCCGAAGCCTTCAATAGCTACGCAGCCAACATGCCCCGGGTGAGGGTATTGGCAATCTACGGCGGCGCCGATTTCCGCGATCAAATCCACCACCTGCGCCGCGGCGTGCAGATCGTGGTGGGCACCCCCGGGCGGGTGATGGACCACATGCGCCAGGGCACCTTGGATTTATCCAACCTGCGCACGCTGGTGCTGGATGAAGCCGACGAAATGTTGCGGATGGGCTTCATTGATGACGTGGAATGGGTGCTGAACCAGCTGCCGGAGCAGCGGCAGGTAGTGCTGTTTTCAGCCACCATGCCAAATGAGATCAGGCGAATCAGTCAGAAATATCTCAGTTCTCCAGCGGAGGTAACGATCCGCCAAAAAGGCGACGATTCCAGCCGCATCCGCCAGCGCTACCTCACCGTGCATGGTCCCCAGAAATTGGCGGCCCTGGAAAGGGTGTTGGAGGCGGAGGGCAGTGAAGGCGTGATCATCTTTGCCCGCACCAAGGCAATCACCCTCACCGTGGCCGAATCCCTGGAGGCCCACGGCTATGACGTGGCCGTACTCAACGGCGACGTGCCCCAGGCCCAAAGAGAACGCACGATTGAACGGTTGCGCAGCGGCAAGGTGAATGTGCTGGTGGCCACCGATGTGGCGGCCCGAGGTTTGGATGTGGAGCGCATTGGCCTGGTAATCAACTACGACATTCCCTTTGATGCCGAAGCTTATGTGCATCGCATCGGTCGCACTGGCCGGGCCGGTCGCACTGGCGATGCAATCCTGTTCCTCACACCTCGGGAAAGACGCTTTTTAAGCGGATTGGAGCGGGCGGTGGCACGGCCGATTGAACCAATGGACGTGCCCAGCAACGCCACAATCAACCAACATCGCCTAGACCAACTACGCCTTAAGCTCACCGCACAGCTGCAGTCCCAAGCCCCCAATCCCCCCAGTCAATCCACAGCTGAATCCAATAAAGATCCTGCGAAAGATTCAGATTCCAAAGATTCAATCTCAACAGATTCGAAATTTTTACCACCCCTTTCCTCCGCCTCCAGCGAAGAGAGGATTCTATTGGCGGAAATCCTGCAACGGGTTGCCAGCGAACAGAGCTGCAGCGCCGAGCAGCTGGCCCTGGCGGCCCTAGAACTCACCCTGGCTGGCAAACCCCTACTCCTGCAGGGCGAGGAGTCCTGGAACCAGGGCCGCCAGGCGACGGTGGGCCGCGATTCCGACCGCGGTGATGGACGCCGCCCAAGGGAGGCCGGTCGCGAGCTAGGCAGGGGCGGCGAGGCCAGGGGTTCCAGGGGCGAACGTCCCTCTGGCCCTCCCGAAAGCCACATGGAGCGCTTCCGCGTGGAATTGGGCTGGCGAGATCGCATTAAACCCGGCAATATTGTCGGAGCGATTGCCAATGAAGCAGGCCTGAATGGCAAGGCCATTGGCCGCATCCAAATCTTCGATACCCACAGCACGGTTGACCTCCCCAAGGGCATGCCTGAAGACGTATTCCAAGGCC
The DNA here is from genome assembly GCA_044356735.1 of Prochlorococcaceae cyanobacterium. Lineage (GTDB taxonomy): Bacteria > Cyanobacteriota > Cyanobacteriia > PCC-6307 > Cyanobiaceae > UBA5018. The sequence goes on along the minus strand of JBIKVR010000002.1, from coordinate 18,861 downwards.
TGCGTCAACTGCGCATCATGAACAAACCCCTCCAAATTTCCAGGATCAACGACTAATTAATTTAGGTCAGCGCCGCTCGGGTCGCAAATTGCTCCACCGAGTCATCGCTAAAGCCTTCGGGTTCAGCAATGGCATCGCCTTTGTCCTTGTGTTTGCCATTGCTGGATCCATAAATATCAATAACAAAAGCGATACTAATAGCAATAGCATTGCCAGGCCTGGCAACAACAAAAGAATCGGCAACACCAATGGTGATGGCAAGTTATCCTGGGCAGCCAGCCAAACCCACAGAATAAGCACATCTCTAGAATTTCAAGATCCCGACAACTTCACTGGTCTCCCCGGCTTCGCAGGGGGCAGCATAGCGCCTTGAAGGGCTACACAGCCAAGATCTCGATAGCCACCATTTCAAAGTCACAATTTTGGCCACCAAGCCAGCCGATAGTCCTAGGGCACCAGTCCTGCATTGATCATGGCTCTGATTTTCCCCAGGATCACTCACCAAACAGAACAAGTTCGGCAGCCTTTAGTGGCAACCACAATCAGCTACCAACACTAATCACCGCTCAATCGCCATATTTGGAAAACCCAACACAACCACCAAAGCATTTACAAATAATCACGAAAAGCGCTGGCAAGGCTATCCCCGTTGACTTATACAGCCCAATAGCCCGCATCTTCAGCATTTCCATAAAATTATTTGCAGGTAAAGCCATCCACTCCAGTATCCGATGCAAATAGAGGCTTCGTTGAAGCTAGTTTCAAGATTTTTTGTCCAAGTTGGTTTTCCGCAGTAAAATAAAGGTGAGCCACGATTTGCCGCTGGAACCTAAAACGCCTATACCTGAAACGCCCCTGCCTGAAACACCCATGCCTGAAACGCCACAGGTTACCGAACATGTCCGTTCCTAGACTCTCCCTAGCCCGATTCGCCGCCATGGCTCCCCATCAAACCATTTATGGCCATTGCCATTGCAGCCTCTCCCAGAACCGCCTCTCCCGTAGCCGCGCCTGGCTCGGTCGCCGGCTTTCACCACTTTTACTGACCAGCGTGAGCCTCGCCATCTGGGCCTCCCTAGCCCCGGTGCCGGCGCGGGCAAATGGCATGGGTGAGGTAGTGCGCTCTATCTGTATGAGAGTGTTCAAAGCTGAGATGCAGGATGCCGGCAAGAAGGCCCCTGCCGGTATGGCCAATTACACATGTGACTGCGTCACCGAGCAGATCACCAGTGGCAGCACTATCGATGGAGCCAAAGCTACATGCAAGCAGCAGGCATCCCTGCGCTACCCACTCTGACTAGGCAAAAGTAGATCCCGCTCTCGCAGAGTGCCCACCACGTAATGGTCATTGTCTTCATCTACTATTTTCGCCGATTCGTGCAACCAACACAGGCGACCATCCTTCACTCTAAATCTATAATCTATAGACCAGCCACCTTGGGATAAGTCGCGGGCAGCCTCAACCCGAGGCTGATCTTCCGGATCGATTCGCTGATCCAGCAACTCGGGCTGCTGGCATATTTCTGCAGCACTCCAGCCAGTAAGCGCCTCGACGCGGCTACTGATATAGAGAATCTGCTCCATTTGATAGTCGCGCTTCCAGACAACTTCCTCCAGGGAATTAGTGAGTTGCGTAAATACTTCAAGGGAGTTTTCCGAAGCACGGCGTAGGGCCATTATTTCCGAGACATCGGTGAGCGTAATGATGGCCCCCAGCCGCCGGCCATCTCTTTCCTGGTAGGGCAACACCTGAACCAGATAGGACACATCCTCGCTAGATGCTTCGATTATGCATCGCGATTCTCCTTCAATCACCGCTAGCAGAGCAGATCGCAAGCCAGGCAGTGGCACAGTAGTGGGTACGCCCATCAAGGACTGGCCAATATCAGAGTCTACGATGCCAAATACGCGAACAGCGAGCGGTGAATACCTGGTTATACAGAGACTACGGTCTACAATTACCATCCCCTGGCTGAGGGAAAGCTGAATATTTTCCAATTCAGTATTTAGCTGCTCAAGCTGATCGCCACGACTGCGAAGCTGATGATTTAAGGTTCCAAGCTCCTCATTAGTTGCCTGCAGCTCCTCATTAGAAGCTTCCAACTCTTCATTAGAAGATTGCAATTCCTCCGATGATGCCTGCAATTCTTCAGATGATGCTTCCAGTTCTTCATTGGCCTGCTCCAGCTCAGCTAAGGAGCGGCGCAGTGAATCCTGACTGCGAAGCAGCTCCCGCTCCAGTCGTTCAATCTCCCTACCAAAGGCAACATCTCGCTCACCGCTCGCCGTTTCAACTACTAAATGTTCACAATCTAAGATTTCCGTAAAAGAAAGCAGCAGCAGCGATCGCTCGGCGACAACCATGGGACGAGCCTCCATCTTAATCATCCGCTCAGAATTGGCGAGATTAATCACATTACTCACCACTCTTTTGCCATCACTGCGGCTCATCAAGAATAAACTGCGGGCTTCTGCCTGCAATTCCTTCCTCAGAAAAGACGTAGCTACTGCCGTAAGCTTGCCTTGGGGGATGCGGCAATATGGCGTAATATCACCAATTACCTCCACCAATTCATGGTCTTCATCTAGCACCATCGAAGGTGGGCAAATCGTCTGAACCAGGCTCTGGAGCATGGCGAGATGCTGTTCAGGTATCGCCTCTCGCATTTGCCTCGTCTGCCGACTAACTGAACTGGCCCCAAGGGGGTGCTGAAGCAGCGACGCTCTCACCGGCAAGCGGCCCCGCACCAGCGGCTCAGCAGTGCGCGCATAAATTTTCTGCACCCCATTTGCCACAACAAAACCAGATGTTTTACTATTAATAGACTCGGAATTACCCAGCAGTAGCAATCCGCCCGTTGCCAGGGAGAATCCCAACAGCCTAAGCACCCTCTCCTGCAGTGGAGCCGTAAAATAAATTAGAGTATTGCGACAAGAAATCAGATCAACGCTGGGGAAGGGAGGATCTTCGCAGATATTGTGACGAGCGAATACCACGCAACTACGCAGCTCTTTTGTAATTTCAATTTCCCCATCCCGTTCAATTAAATAGTGGGCATGCATCTCCTCAGGAATTTCCTGGGCCGCTCTCAGGGGATAGATAGCGCGTCTGGCGATGGCCAAGCTAGCTTCGTCTAAATCGGAGGCAAAAATCTTCAGTCGCGCCTGCAGGTCGGCGGGGAAACCGAGCAATTTACCGATCATCATGGCGATGGAATAAGCCTCCTCGCCCGTGGAACAGCCAGGCACCCACACCCTCAGCCGATGCTGGCCAGGACGTTGCTCCAGATAGGCCTTTAGCAATAGCGGCAGGGCTTCATAGGCCTGGGGATCACGAAAAAAGGCCGTTACGGCCACCAACAGGTTCTGCACCAGGGCCTGGGCCTCGCTGCGGTCGGCTAAAAGCAGGGGCTGGTAGTCGTCGAGAGTTTTTACTTCCCTTATCAACATTCGCCGTTCGATCTGCCGGAGCAGGGTCGATTCCTTATATAGGGAGAAGTCGACGCCGGTTGATTGCCTGAGCTGGGCCATCACGCTTTGCAGCATCACCGGTTCCGACTGAACCAGTTCCTGGGTCGTCAACTCCCCATGGGTTGCGAGCATCTCCAGCAGACGCGGTCCCATGGCGGCCGGCGGATACACCAGATCGGCGCCGCCCAGGTTGATGGCAGCCCAGGGCATGGCATCGAACTTGGCACTACTGGGATCCTGGGCAAAACTGATACCACCAGCCGCGCGCAGGGCACGGATGCCGCGGGCCCCATCGGAGCCTGTGCCGGAGAGCACTATCGCCACTCCGCGATGCTGCCAGTGCTCAGCGATCGATTCGAACAGCAAATCGATGCTGGGGCTGGGACCAAAACGCGGTTGAGGCTTAGTCAGCCTCAGCAGGTCGCCCACCAGGCTGATGTCACAGTTAGGCGGGCAGACGAAGATCTGATCGGCTTCCAGATGGGCACCATCAACAGCCGTCACCACCTTTAGTGGTGTTGCCCTCGCCAGCAGGTCCACCAGCACGCTGAGCTGGTTGCGGGCTTTGTGCTGGGCCACCACATAGGCCACACCAGGGGCAGGGGGATTTCCCGCACCAGTGACGATCAGGTGGGCTACCAACTCCAGCAGGGCTTCTAGACCGCCGGCAGAGGAGCCGATGCCCACCACGTGGCCAACCTGGGCCCGCAGGGGCTGGGCTGCTACTGCGTCTGACGCTTTCACTTCCCTTCTGAACAATTGCTTAAGAATTTAGCAAAGCTGCTGAACTAGCTGTCGATATTTTCGATTTCAACCGGGGCCAATGCTTTTTCTCTGATCTAGCGATTGTCCCTGGGAATTTGAAGCCTGAGCCCCTTTAGCGCAGCCCGCCCCCCGGAGGTGTCATCTGCATGACAGCCAGCTGTCATCAAGTCGACAGCTGGCTGTCATCTAGCTGCCAACTGTCTGTTCGCCATAAAACCAAACTGGTGGGGTAGCCGTGCTTGGGATCGCTGGGAGGGAAATGCGATGAACTCAGTTGACACCTGGAGTGATCAAACCTGGGACAAGCCGGCCGGCACCTACCGCCACCATCTCTTGGCGCCGCTGCCGTTTAACGGAGCGATCAAGCTCTGCCAGCCGCCAGAGCAGCCCAGCGCGTCAGCGATTATTGCCGCTGCGGTGATCAATATTCATTTCAGAAAAACTGGCACCCCGCCTGCGGCCTACCGGCAAGATTTGCTTTGGACTACGATTCCTGCTAAGTCATCCGACTGGCCCGGTGAGCCCCGCCTTCAGTTTATTCCATTTTCTGCCTGGATACTTGAGAGGATAAGCACTGCACCTCGCACAGAGTCGAAAGATCAACACGGACAAACTATTAGCAACAAGCACAATCAACCACTGGCTTTAAATGCAGCCGTGGCAATAGTAAGGCTTAGGAATAAAAACTCTTTTCCAGTTAAATATTTAGTCTCCATGGCAAGCGATTCTTTTTATAAGCACCCAAATGATTTCATCGAAAGGCTGGTTCCTCGTCTGGCCTGGCTTTGTTGGCTGCTTCATTCTGACTGCACCGGTTCACCTGCGTCTGCCATTGGCCATGCATGAACATGCTCAACCACTCGCCAGCGGCGGATGATCAATTAAGCGGAACCAGCGAAGCGCCTGGAGAGTCTTCGTCCTTGCCCGAGTTATTTATAGGAATTCCGCCGGAATTAGTCTCAACTCAAGGGCAACATTTTCCCCTCGAGCCCAACCTCCCTTTTGCTCGTCACCTACAAGCCTATTCTTCTCCCGAATCGGCGGCCAGCCATCTCAGCCGGGTACTGCCCATCTCGTCAATCTGCAATACTCAGCCCGATTCCGCTTGGCACTTTCAAGGATTCCATGCAACTATTGGCGACATTAGCATCGGAGTTGTTAGCCAATCCGCTGCCACACTTCGCTTTGCCGAAGATACAGGCATTCAACTGATCTACTGCCCCAGTAGCGCTGGATACTTTGAGCCACTAACTACGGCAATCCAAGATGATTGCAATTCATCCGGTTGCCGGTTTAAGCTGTTGGCCTGGAGTGGCCCATCCTGCCAAATCAGCCTACCCGCCGGCACGATGGTCTACCTGTCACTGGCAGCTGATCAGGCCATCAAGATGGCAAAACAAATGTCCGGACAATCAATTGAAGACAAAGTATCAAGCGAGTATACTCACTGTGTCGACGAATATCAGATTAATCAATCAAACACCCAAGCAATTTTATATAGCCTGCTTCGGGGGCTAGACCTGGTCGATGGCCTACTTTCTGTTGGCACTCACCTGCCGCTAAAGCTTGAGTTGGAACAGCTCCTTTATCGCCTAGCCCTACTGCTGCTATTCCCAGATCTACACAATCAAGATCAGATTGATCGCGTTCTAAACCGTAGTCAACGAGGGAAAGATAGCTTTGATGAACTGCTTGAATTTATTCAAGCCAACTTGGAAAAGTCGCTCAGCATGCCCATGCTTGAAGCCTATAGCCACTATTCCCGCCGGGCGATTCAGTATGCTTTTAGGGAAAGACTTGGCTGTACAGCAACTCAATGGATCCGCCAACAGCGACTGCAGATGGCCAGAGAGTGCCTGCAGGCTCCCCTGCCTGGCGACACGGTAAATAGCATCGCATTACGTTGCGGTTACCGCTCTGCAAGTCTATTCAGCATGGAATTTCAACAAAGGTATCTAATAAAACCTTCATCTATACTTAGACAGTCTCGCCCCTGTGATAGCAAGGCTAGTGGCGCTGCTGAGCCCGAGCCAAGCTCTGGGCTGCTGCCATGAAAGCTTCCCTGTCTCATAGGTGCATTTGTGACTCAGAAATGATAACTACTTCAGACCAAGCCCAAAAGGATTGGCCAATCCTTTTGGGCTTGGTAGACTAAATTGTCACCAGCAATAAGAGCATGACTCTTCAAGCACCTCCGGCCGTCCAACGCGCTCACAACCTGCCAATCTTCCGCAAGCCCCGTCGCTTGTCGATCACAATTCCTGATCATGTTTATTGCTACCTACTCGAGCGCGCTGATCAAGAAGGGAGATCCCTGAGCAGCCTGGCATCATTTCTTCTGGAAAAATCTCTGCACGAAGTGAAGCACTAGGGGAGGCCCTGGAAAACCAAAGCCATGATTTATCGACCATTGATGCCGTAATGGTTATCAAGTGGCTTCATCACCGAAATGGCTGTTATCCATGACCCCTTAGCCAACTCTTGCCAGACAACAATCCTGTTTTTTACAGTTTATTAAAACCTGCCTATGCCAAAAGCTACTTATAGCAAAAGCCGTCTAATCCAATAGCTGCCTATGACAAAAGTTGCCTATGCCAAAAGCTGTCTATGCCAAAAGCTGTCTAAGCCAAGATCCAGCCAGCACTACTATACGAATCAAGTCAAGGCTGGCATTATCCAAAAAGAGCTTCGAAAATACCAATTCCAATAGTTCAAGCCGCAACAAGCATTGCGATAGCTCGCTGGCTCCCACCTTGCAGAGGTGGGAGATGGGAATTCTTCGGGGTGTCCTGAACACGAAGCACCACTCAGCTTCTACCCACCGCCCACCCTCCACCGCCTACACGCTCTCCAACATCAGCCTATTTTCCGCCAGCTGTTTACCAAGCGAAAACTCGACATTCTTCGCCAACAGGTCACACTGCCTGCATTCTCAATGCCATCGTGTTTATCTTTTCCAGCACCTTGCATATGGGCACCTCGAAAATTCGGGTTCCGCGCGGGCCGACTAGCGAGACCCACTGCGGCAACTGGAGTGGATGGAGCCTAAGGCCACGCCAGGGCTAATTTTTCGAGGTGCCCATATTCCAGCAAGCGCTCTGTTCCCAGTTGAGGGAATGCCAAGATTCCCACTGATGACAACTCACACGAATAACAATCTTGATGGATGGCAATTTCGATGAATAGCTATAGATTAAAGTCAGTACATGTGCCAAGGTTGAGCACCCCATGATTGTAAAAATTAACTAATGCTTGCATGAGCTGCCATTGCCATCCTGTTTTCACGCAGAACCGAATCAGTGCCCCCAAAGCCGCAGTCGCGAGGGGTTGCACCAAAATAACGAGGCAACTAACTCTTCTTTGCCGTGGCCAAGAACTCACCAAAAAAGCCGCGTCACAGCTGATAAAGCCATGATTCCACAAAACTTATCAGCTAGCAGTGCCAGATAAGGGCACATAGAAGAATAGCAAGCTTGATCGACCTCACCGCAAAAGCGTTGCGGAGACTTACTAATCACTTGTTCTGGCAGGCGAAACAAGGGCAATTATCCCATGTACCCATCAATTACAAACTGACAAAGCCTACCCACGGGCCTCCTGGAAGCCCATCACAGGCAATGGGCGGAAATCTCAAGGCACCTTTGACATCGGGGAGCATGTGAATAGGTGACTACGAGAATAAATGGCCATGGGAATAGGCTAACAAGGAAATAGGGCAATCCCAAGTGCCAATCCCTCCACGAGCCAGGGACGCAATGGATAATGCAATAGCTTTCACGGCTTAAAATGAATAAAATGAGCTATTTTTTAAATCGCCATTTTTGGCGACCGTGTTTTAAATCCAAAGCATCTCAGAAATCCCAAATCTCACTGATCTCATTGCGAGAGAAACCCGGTGGAAACTTACTTGCTCTCGACTTGCGGAAGCTCAAATGCCAATTTTTCGTGGTGCCATTAAAGGCTTATCATTCAGCTACTATCCAGGGCCTACCCGGCCGCAGCTAACCCGGCTTTTGCTGGCTAATCCTGGAGAAAGGCCATTATCTGGTTGCTGGCCTTTCTGGTTACTAGCCTGTCAGGTTACTAGCCAAGTGCCCCAATCACGCCAACAAAGCAGCAGCTGGTTTTGCTACTCCACCAAGAAGCTATCTGCCGGCTTGGGCGCCAGAAGCCTTGCTAACAGATCTGGCTCTTCATCCAGGCTTGGCGCCCCTGCCAGGCCAGTAGACCATGTATACCCAGAGCTATCTCCAGCTGCTGTTAGCCCATGGCTGCCCTGTCCCCCGGTGCCGCCCCCCTAGGGGTGGCCATCGCCGGTCTTGGTTTTGGCGAGAAGGTGCACCTGCCGGCCCTGCGCGCCTGTGCCCACACAGAAGCCGTGGCCCTCTGGCATCCCAGGCGCGAACGACTGCAGGCGGCCTGCAGTGGCTCAGGCATAGCTGGCCATGAAGATTTCGATGCTCTGCTGGCCAATCCCGCAGTGGAAGCGGTGGTGATCGCCACGCCGCCGGCAGCTCGCTTCGAGCTGGCTCTTCGGGCCCTTGCGGCGGGCAAACACCTGTTGCTGGAAAAGCCTGTGGCACTCCACACCGAGCAGGTGGAGGAGCTGCAGCGCCTGGCCATCCGCCAGCGACTCACCGTGGCGGTGGATTTTGAATACCGGGCCGTGCCCCTGTTTCAGCAGCTCAAGGCCCTGGTGGCCTCCGGGGCCCTGGGGGAGCTGTGGCTGGCCAAACTCGACTGGCTGATGAGCAGTCGGGCCGACGCCTCGCGCCCCTGGAGCTGGTACTCCCAACAGGAGCAGGGCGGTGGTGTGCTCGGCGCCCTGGGCAGCCACGCCTTCGACACCCTCCACTGGTTGGTGGGGCCCACCCGGCAGCTGAAGGCCCAGCTGAGCACGGCCATCGGGGAGCGGCCCCTGGTCGGCGGTGGCATGGCGGTGGTAGATGCCGAGGACATCGCCCTGGCCCAGCTGCAATTGGAAGACGCCGCTGGTCGGCTGGTGCCTGCCCAGCTGAGCCTGGCCTCGGTGGCCCGCGCCGGCCGGGGTTACTGGATCGAGCTCTATGGCAGTGGCGGCACGGCGGTGCTCGGCTCCTCCAATCAGGCCGACTACGTGCATGGATTTGGGCTTTGGTACGCCCGGCCTGGCGAGCCCCTGCGGGCCCTGGAGCTGGACGGCGGCCTGGCCTTTCGCCGCACCTGGGAGGACGGCCGCATCGCCCCGGTGGAGCGGCTGCTGGGCTGGTGGGCGGAGGCCTGTCGCTCCGGCCAACCGATGCTGCCAGGGCTGGCGGAGGCGGTACTCAGCCAACGCTGCTGCGATCAGGCCCGCGGATCGATCTAATAAAGAGCGAATATTGCAGCCAATTCCCGCGAGCAGCCCCAGGCAGGCGGGCACACCAGGGAGACGGGCGCAGCAGGGAGACGGGCGCAGCAGCCAGACCAGGCGGACAACCGCCCAATACCAAGCCCTGGTATCACAGTAAACAAGATTCCCTGGTAACAGTTGCTACTGTTTATTCATCGTTGGCCCCCGGATGCGTCCGGTGGGCGGAAGTAGGACCCTGTCCCTGAGCTGGTGCGACCACTGGATCGGCAAGGGGATGGGCCGAAGCAACGCGCCATCCACCCCGCGGGACCCGTCCCCGGATTTACTCGGAGGCACTTCCATGTCGATCACCATGGCCAAGCAAATGGCCCTTCAGGCCGAACAGGCTCGCCGCGCTGCCAAGCAGTACGGCTTCAGCGTTCAAGCGCTGCGCAAGCAGCAACTGATCGACTGATCCATTACCTCGCGGCCCATTGCCGTCAGCTTTGCTGCCCCGTCGGTATTTCCGGCGGGGCTTTTTGCTATTGCCTTGGATCGGCAACGCCGCAGCTGGCCCCTGAGTAGCGCGGTGGGGCCCAGTTGCGCATCACCTAAACTCGCCGCCAGTCCCATCTCCTGCCCCGAGAGGTCCCCATGGCGCTCGTTCCGCTTCGGTTGCTGCTGGATCACGCCGCCGAGAACGGCTACGGCATCCCCGCCTTCAACGTCAACAACCTCGAGCAGGTGCAGTCGATCATGGAGGCCGCCCATGAAACCGACAGCCCGGTGATCCTGCAGGCTTCCCGCGGAGCCCGCCAGTACGCCGGCGAGAGCTTCCTGCGCCACCTGATCCTGGCCGCCGTGGAAACCTATCCCGACATCCCGGTGGTGATGCACCAGGACCACGGCAACAGCCCCGCCACCTGCTTCGGCGCAGCCGCCAACGGCTTCACCTCGGTGATGATGGACGGCTCCTTGGAGGCCGACGCCAAGACCCCCGCCAGCTACGAGTACAACGTCCGCGTCACCAAGGAAGTGGTGGATGTGGCCCATGCCATTGGCGTGAGCGTTGAAGGCGAGCTGGGCTGCCTGGGTTCCCTGGAAACCGGCCAGGGTGAAGCGGAAGACGGCCACGGCTTCGAGGGCACCCTCGACCACTCCCAGCTGCTCACCGATCCCGCCGAAGCCGCCGACTTCGTCGCCAAGACCAACGTGGACGCCCTGGCCATCGCCATCGGCACCAGCCACGGCGCCTACAAGTTCACCCGCAAACCCACCGGTGAGGTGCTGGCCATCAGCCGCATCGCCGAGATCCACAAGGCCATCCCCAACACCCACCTGGTGATGCACGGCTCCTCTTCGGTGCCCCAGGAATGGCTGGACATGATCAACAAGTACGGCGGTGCCATCCCCGAGACCTATGGCGTGCCCGTAGAGGAAATCCAGGAGGGCATCCGCAATGGCGTGCGCAAGGTGAATATCGACACCGATAACCGCCTGGCCTTCACCGCCGCTGTCCGGGAAGCCGCCGCCAAGGATCCCAGTAATTTTGATCCCCGCCACTTCAACAAGCCTGCCCGGGCCTACATGAAGCAGGTGTGCCTGGATCGCTACCAGCAGTTCTGGTGTGCCGGCAACGCCAGCAAGATCAAGCAGCGCGACATCAACTACTACGCCGCCCTCTACGCCAAGGGCGCCCTGGATGCCAAAACCGCCATCCCCGCCTGATAAGTATCCTGATCAATACCTTGATCAGCATCCTGATCAGTAGATCGGCATTGGCAAACGGTTGGCCCGGCTCTGCCGGATTTGGTCAAACCCATTTGATCTAGTCAAACCCACCTGACTTGGTCAAAGCCAGCTTATTTGGTCAAACCCACATTCCCTGGCCAAACACAGCTAATTTAATCAGCTCTTCTTGAGCATTATCGGGGCCCATCGGGCCCCTTTTTAATGGCCAAGGCCGCCTTATCACCCCTGAAAATCACCAAGTTAATCGACCATCCAGTGCCTGCGAGTTAAAATTCATCTGCGGAAATACCAGGAATCTGTAGTGCTAACAGGCTTCTCCGACACTAACAAGCATCTCAGATCAGAAGAGCATCAAAAAAATTTGAAGCGGCCTTTTTGAACTGTATTTTCAGGATGAACATTTCGCCCAGGCGCAGTGCTTAGTTGCCATGGGAAATTTTTTCTTCCTCCAGGGCAACGCTTACTTCTTTCTGGTCAGAGCTTACTACTTTTCGGGCAATACTTAGTGCCTTTAGGGTGACGCATCAGGCAATGCTGGCACCGGGTCGGCTGGCGAAGCGGCCAGGGGCTGTTTCGCATCTACTCCCCGCTTACGGGCCACCAGCTCGGCCAGGGCCTTGTTGAGATCCTTTTCCATCACGAAGCTGACCCCGTCGCTCACCACCACCCGCGCCAAGGTGGGAATATCGTTGTTCTTGGATTGCAGGTAAATTGGCTCCACATAGAGGATCCCCTGGCCCACGGGTAAGATCAGCATGTTGCCGTGGATCAGGCGAGAGCCCACCCTGTTCCAGAGGCCAAACTGATAGCTGATTGCGGGATCCTGTTCAATCAAGGCAGACACCTGCTGGGGGCCCAGCAATAGGCGTTGGAGCGGGAAACGCACCAACTGCAGCTGGCCGTAAAAGGGTGGATCATTGCGAGCTGCCAGCCAGCCCACCATGTTGGATCGCTTCAAGGGCGAAAAGGGCAACAACAACACGAACTCCGGCCGGCTCTGGCCCGGCAACTGCACGGTGACATGAAAAGGACGCACGGGCGTGTTGCTGGAGCCGTAGATCTCTAAAGGGATCGACCAGACATCATCGCCGTTGTAGAATGTGCGCACATCAGTTACGTGATAGCGCAGCAACCGCTCCGCCTGAATGCTGAACTGGCTCTGGGGAACTTGAATATGGGCAAGCAGTGGCTTTGGCATCGCCGAGAGCGGCTGGAACAGCTCAGGGAAGGCACGCCGCCAGGTGCGCAAGATCGGATCGCCACTGTCGCTCACATAGAGCCACACCTTGCCGTCATGGGCGTCGACCAAGGCTTTAACCGGATTACGAAAATATCGAATGCCCGCCTTATTCGCATCGGAGTAGGGATAGCTACCGCTGGTGGTAAAGCCATCGAGCATCCAGTATTGATGTTGTTTAACATTATAACCAGAGCCCGAACTTACCCGGGCTGTCACCAGATAGGGCTGGCTCTCAAACCGCAAGAATGGCATCAGCGCCGCCAGGCGCTGGTTCACCTGACGGCGAATCAATAAACGCGAGTTAGAATTTACCGAACCACTGGTGAGCAAAACCGGCTCTCTTAAATACACCGCAGCCATCAAGCGCAGGAGCGGTGAGCCTATGACAATTCCACCACTGCCATCGTAGCGAGAGTAAACATTTAGATCGCCATCTGGATAGTCAAATTCCCGCACTTGCGATGGGGCTATGGCGTAGGGAGCGGGGGCTGAGGAGAAATAAAGCCTTGGTCTGCCCACCGGCAGCATCTTCTTTACCTGGGCGTCACTAATACCGAGCTGGCCAATGCCCTGCACCTTGCCGCTACGGCCCAGATCTTTCACGAAATACAGGGGGAGTCCATCGGGTCCGGCGGCATTCACAGTCGAAACTGTGAAGCCATAGCCATGGGTAAAGACCAGATGGCGGTTCAGCCAAGTGGCTGAACCCTTGGGCAGGCTGGAGGTATCTAGTTCGCGGGCTGAGATCAGCACCTGCTGCGATCCCGTGCGGGCCGGATCCGCCGACAGGGGATAGCGATCCACCGCCGCCGAAGCAAAGCGGTAATAGAGGCGTAGTTGTTGCAGCTGCCGATTGGTAGCCAGCAGCGGCTGGCTGTCCCAGAGACGAATATTGGCCACCGTGCCGGCAGCCTGGGCCAAATCCTTAGCCGTTAGCCGCTGGCTGGGCTGCAGCGTGCTCACCAGCATCGCCTGGAGGCCAAAGGCGTGGCGGGTGGCCTCAATACTGCGCTTCAGATAAACGGTTTCTAAGGCCAGTTCCCGGGGTTGCACCCAAATTCTCTGCACCAGAGGAGCAAAGATCAACTCCACCAAGGGCACCAGCAAAGTAAAGCTGGCCAGCGGCACTAGAGCTACCCGCCGCAACCAGTGACGCGGTAGCGGCACCAAAAACCCCAGGGCCGTGATCGCCAACAGGGCAGCCAGCGCCAGCCTCAGGGGCAGGCGCACATGCAGGTCCACCCAGCCGGCACCGCTGGCCACCCCGCTGCCCAGCACCATCAAGTCCCAGGGGGCCAGGGCATTGCTGATCGCCATCACCACCGCCAACACCGCCAGCTGTGGCTGCAGCAACCGCTGCTGGGCGCGGCTAAGGCCTGGATAGGTCAGCTCGCTGAGGCTGTTGCCCTCGCTGAGGGTGAGCCACAGACAAGCGGCTAACCCAACCACCACCTGGGCTCCGAGCAAGCTGAGCAACAGATGCAGGGCCGGCAGTTGCAGCACCGTGAAGCTCAGATCCGCTCCGGTAAGCGGATCTGCCCTGCCGAAGGGCACCGCCAGCAGGGCGGGCAGCCACAAACTCCAACCCCGGGCCAAGGCCGTGGCCGAGCCTGCCAGGGCGGTCGCCAAGGTGATGCGCAGGGTGGTGAGCGGGTATAGCAGCAACGGTGGCAGCAAACCCAGGGCCAACCCCAGCAACAGGCCGGGCGGCAGGTCTGCCAGCACCGGGATGCCGCTGATCACCTGGCCACTGAAGGGGGCGGAGATCAAATCCTTGGCCTGCACCATCAAGTAGGTGAGAGCAGCGGCCAACAGCAGCAGCAGTAGCGCCAGCACCGCCAGCAAAGGCCCCTGGCCCAACCTCAACAAAGGAGCTGGCGGTACCTGCTTGCTGCCCAGCTGCTGGCGCAGCCTCCAGCAGCGCTGTAGTTGCTGCAACTGCAGGGGCACCCCCAGGCCCATCACCACCACAAAGGCCCCGAGCTGCAGCAACCAGCGGCGCAGCACCATCGACTGGGCGCGAAGTTCAGCGAACCAGAACCATTCGATCGTCAGGCGCGAGGCGGCCAGCAGCAGCAACAGCAAACCGCCAGCCACGGCCAACAGCTGCAGCGCTCGCAGCGAGCGGGAGGCCAACAGTGGCAGGCGTTCATTCACCGGCCAAGGCTAGGCAGCGACTGCTCGAAATTAATTCCGATCCCAATGGTCGGGATTTCTGGATCAGGGCTGGTCGGCGCTGTTAGCCTCAATGCAACGCTGGGCGCGACCGTGACGGCCACTCTCTCCCGCTCCACCTTCACCGGCCTGCGCTGCAAGGAATGCGGCCATGCCTACAAGGCCACCGCCAGCCACGTCTGTGAAGACGTTTGCTTTGGCCCGCTGGAGGTGGTCTACGACTACGAAATGATTCGTAGCCGGGTCAGCCGAGCCACCATCGAAGCTGGACCCGCCTCGATCTGGCGTTATCGGGAATTCCTGCCAATCGAAGGTGACCCCATCGACGTGGGCACCGGCTTCACCCCGCTGCTAAAGGCCAACAACCTGGCGCGCCGCCTGGGGCTCAAACAGCTCTATATCAAAAATGACGGCGTCAACATGCCCACCCTGTCCTTCAAGGACCGGGTGGTGTCCGTCGCCCTGACCAGGGCCCGTGAATTGGGCTTCACCACGGTGAGCTGCGCCTCCACCGGCAATCTGGCCAATTCCACCGCCGCTATCGCGGCCCACGCTGGCCTGGACTGCTGTGTGTTCATCCCCAGTGACCTGGAGTTGGGCAAGGTGCTTGGCACTTTGATCTACAACCCCACGCTGATGGCGGTGAAGGGCAACTACGACCAGGTAAATCGGCTTTGTTCGGAAGTTGCCAACACCTATGGCTGGGGGTTTGTCAACATAAATCTCCGCCCTTACTACTCGGAAGGTTCGAAGACCCTCGGATACGAGGTGATTGAACAGCTCGGCTGGCAACTGCCCGACCACATCGTGGCCCCCCTGGCCTCAGGCTCTCTGTTCACCAAGATCCGCAAGGGTTTTGACGAGTTCATCAAGGTGGGCCTGGTGGAAGAGAAGCCCGTGCGCTTTAGCGGTGCCCAAGCCGAAGGCTGCTCACCGATTGCCCAGGCATTCGCGGAAGGCCGCGATTTCATTACCCCTGTTAAGCCCAATACCATTGCCAAGTCGATTGCCATTGGCAATCCAGCCGATGGCCCCTATGCCATTGATATCGCCAATCGCACCAACGGCAGCATTGCGGCTGTGAGTGACGCCGAGATCATTGATGGCATCAAATTATTGGCCGAAACTGAGGGGGTATTCACCGAGACCGCCGGCGGCACCACAATTGCCGTGCTCAAGAAACTGGTGGAGCAGGGCAAGATCAATCCAGATGAATGCACAGTGGCCTACATCACTGGCAATGGCCTCAAAACCACTGAAGCAATTGCCGATGCCATCGGACAGCCCTACACGATTGAAGCAAAACTAGACAGCTTCACCGCCGCCTGGCAACAGGCTCAAGCCCGCGCCAACAAGGCTTGATCATTCCGATTGAGCTCGGTCGATAGCCCGGGTCGCCACGATTGCAAGCCAATCATTACTAGCTGACCCATCACCGCTTTAGTTATCAATTCTATTCTCCTCCTGCCGCCTGTACACTTCTAGTCATTGCCGCCTATTTCCACTATCATACGCAATTCTTGTTTGCATTTTTTGCTTCCACAATTCAATTTTGTTTTTCCCAGCCATGACCATCAAAATCCTGATTCCCACCCCCCTGCAAAAATTTACCAACAATGATGACAGTGTAAGCGTAGAAGCCAACAGCATAGATGACCTGATAGGCGCCCTAGATGCCATCTACCCTGGCTTTAAGGGTCGCCTTTGCGATGAGAACGGCAAGCTGCGCCGCTTCCTAAATCTCTATGTAAATAGCGAAGATATTCGATTTTTGAACAATCAAGAAACCCAGCTCAACGATGGCGACGAAGTTAGCATCGTCCCCGCCGTTGCCGGCGGATGAGCCTAGGTTGCCCATCAGACTGCTTATTTAGCCATCTAACATTTGCCTGATTCTGATTCTTACAGCATCAATCTTCTTCGATTATTGTTTAGAGCCAATAAATTTGTGTATGGCAGTTTAAAATAGGCTCATCCGCCTATATTAGCCGAGACGGCACCGGCTTCTGCCCCCACCGGACTTGCCTTTACTGGCACCAGACTTGCCTTTGTTGCCGCCGGATTTACTTCTGCTACCGCCCGAATGGCTGTTTCTGCAGTCTGAATGGCTGTTTCTGTAGACTGATTATTATAGCTTTTTTAAAATGGTGGTGCCTGACAGCTACCAAAATATTGTCCAGGCCAGCTTGCTTGAGCAGGCGGTGGCTGGCATTGCCAGCTATGATCCGACAGAACTGGATAGAGCAGGGTTGAAGATCAACATCTTGTCAGCACTTAAGCAGCTTACCTGGCGAACGCCCACTCATCAGTTATTTTAGATGATTTAGCTAGACTCTTGAAAACCGCCATTTCAGCGATCCTGTCACCCCGGGAACCCTTACAACATCAGGTCTCACTTGGCTTTGTCTGAATTTCCCAGATCTTACTTAGACCGCCTCACTTCTATCGATTTCCCCTCAATCAACGTTTTCTAGCCCTGTGGTTCACTTGTAAGTTAATTTCGGAATCATTTCCGACAAACTGTTCAGCCAGAAAACTGTTCAACAGCAACCAAACCGGTCCGGGCGGCAGGCGATCATCGGTTCAGGCATCGGTTCAGACAGTTCAGGGGCCCAACTGCATAGGCTGCAGCGACGGCCAGTACCTTCCACCAACACCCAGCAGCTTGGCAGCAAAACAATGATCGCTCAAACCCAGTCTCCAATGCCTCTCCAGCCAATGAGCGGCACCCTTGGGAGCGACAGCCCTGGGATCGACAGCCACGGTGTTTCCAGTAAGGCAATCCTGTTTGACTACCGTCAGGCGGCCAATCCGATCCGCAAGGGACTCACCGAAGCAATTCCTTTGCAGTTCTGGGGAGCACAACTGCATGCCAGCGGCCCCACTGGGGTGATTCCTCTGGATCTAAGTGCCTCCTTGGCCACCGACATACCGGCCACCAGTCCAGCTTTGGCGGCCCATTTCCTGCGCATTGAGGCCGGCCAGGAAATTGAAGCTGCCGCATCTGCCACCAGCAGCTTATTTTTTGTGCTTAGCGGTGCTGGCATCTGTGAGCGGCCTACGACTGGGGCAGACCAAGCAGCCATCGGAGGTATTGGGCTAACCATCGATTGGAGAGCGGGCGACTTGTTCGTGCTGCCCACTGGGGCTAGCCCGCAGCTAAGGGCGCATAGCGACAGCGTTTTGTACTGGGTGCATGATGCACCGCTGCTGCACTATCTCGGCGTTGAGCCAACTCGGCCCCGCTTCCAAGCCACCCATTACCCAGCTAGCTGGCTTCAAGCTGAGCTGCAATCCTTGGCGGCTGATCCCAGCAGTGTGCGTAGCAACAGACTCAGCTTGCTGCTAGGCAACCGCGACCTGCCCGCCAGCCGTACGGTCACCCATGTGCTGTGGGCCATGTATGGACAGGTTCCCGCCGGGGCAACCCAGCCACCCCATCGACACCAGTCTGTAGCCCTAGATCTAATTATCGAATGTGAGCCAGGATGCTATACACTCGTCGGCTCTGAAATTGATGCCGATGGCAACATAGTCAACCCTACCAAGGTAGAGTGGCAGAGTGGCTGCGTTTTTGTCACCCCACCAGGTCAGTGGCATGCCCACGTGAACCCAACGGGCAAGCCAGCCCATCTGTTACCTATTCAAGACGCAGGGCTGCATACCTACTTACGCAGCCTAGATATTCGTTTCAGCTAATTGATACATTCAGCCCTCAAATTCAATGCCGCGCCAAAGCGCCCATTCAGCACTTGCAGGCTATTGAGATTACGTCAAGCCCAGAAAGAAAATATCCCATCAATAGCGTCCCCTCCCCCCAAAAAAACAGCATGCCCAATTAACATAAAATTCAACCAATAGATCACTTCACTGGCTGCGATCACGGTCAGGATTATACTTAATGTAAGTATGGCTTATCCCTAGCGAAGGAAGCATTCTTCCTATTGCATTCGGATATTGCCGATCAAGCATTGGACTTGGATATTATGACTTTATTTTTGTCATTAGAGCTTCCAACTGTTGCCTTAGTTTTGTAGTGATTTGCTTTTGCTGTTCCAGATCATTGCGCAGCTGCTCGATAACAGTTCTAGAGTCACCATTTGAGCTGCCGCTTATTGTGTCAGTTGACGATGGCGCGCTGCTACTA
>JBIKVR010000037.1:0-22019 GCA_044356735.1 Prochlorococcaceae cyanobacterium | reverse complement strand
CTGCGCATCCGCGAGCAGTTTGGCTTGGACAGCATCTATGGCCCCAGCACTTCAGGCGCCAACCGCGAAGAGTTGTGCCTCACGCTATGAGGGCTCATAGCTGCGCGGTTTTCACCACCTTGGCGAGCCTCCAAGGCAGGTCTGGAAAACCGACAGTATTGCGACCCTCCCCATGGAAACCCATGCTGCAGCGGGGCTCCATTAGCTGTGGCTCAGATTATCCAAAGCTTCGCTAAGCCAGGCTGGCTGGCTGGGGTAACCCAGCCGGGTCCGGGCAAGTGCTCAGAGTTGATTAGCCACACCGATTGGCCTTTCTGCTGGGCTAATGCTCTGGGCTCTAGGGCTGGGCTTATCGGCTGGGCTTATGGACTATGCCCCAGGGCTGAGCCCACAATTTGAAGCCTCCATCCGATAGCTCCTCTGGCCAGGGGCAGCGGGAGAATGGGGGTCAGCTCCCAGCAATGCCTTGTCCCCAGCTACCTCCACCACCACTGGCTCACCTACTGGCCCCAGCCCTAGCCAGACGCCGCCCAACTGGGTGGCCAGCGGCCATCCAATCGGCTGGTTGATCGAGCGGTTGCTGGCCCTGGAGCCGTTGCGGCAGCTGTTGTTTTGGCAGGCCCGGCGGCTGATCATTCGCACCGCCGAGCGCCGCGGCATCGATTGGCGGGCCAGGCGGGAACATTTGCGCACCCAGGCCGCACCGTTGCTGCAGAGCAGTGGCGATCAAGTTACTTCCACGCCTGGCTACTACCGGGCCCGCTTCCACGCCTACCAGCTGGGCAACCTCTGTTGGGAGGCGGCCTGCGAAGCGGAACAGGCCACCGATGCCATGGCCCTGCGCATTTGGCCAGCGGAATTGCTCAGCCCAAGCCAGGCCCAGCAACGGCTGCGGGCCGCGATCATGGCCGCCATCGCCCCCAGCCTCAGCCTGCCGGTGCGGCGGGCCCTCGATCTTGGCTGTTCGGTGGGGGTGAGCACCAGATCGCTCAAGGATTGGCTGGATGAGAGGGAAGCCGCCGATGTGCGGGTGGAAGGTCTGGATCTTTCCCCCGAAATGTTGGCCGTAGCCAGGGCTAGAGAAGCGGAGGCTGCGCCAGCGCGGCCGATCGCCGCCTGGCACCACGCCGCCGCTGAAGCCACTGGCCTGGCCACCGCCAGCTATGAGCTGATCACGCTGCAATTTGTTTGCCATGAATTGCCCAGCAGCGCCACCGCCGCCGTGCTCTCAGAGGCCCACCGGTTGCTGCGGCCCGGCGGCGTGCTGGCCATGGTGGATCAAGACCCGGAATCCGAGCTGATCCGCCGCCTGCCGGCCCCGATCGCCACCCTGCTCAAGAGCACCGAGCCCTACCTGGAGCAATACTTCAGCCTGGATATGGCCGCGGCCCTACAAGCGGCCGGCTTCCACTCGTTGCGGCGAGTGGCCTGCGATCCACGCCACCGGGTGCTGGTGGCGGTGGCCTGAGGGTGGCCGTGGCTTGAGGATTGATTGTGACCTGAGGGTTGATTGTGACCTGAGTGTTGCTTTCAGCTGAGGCTTGCCTTTAGCTAAACATTGCCCGCCAGGCCTGCTCCTGCAGCCTGGCTTCCGGCGTACCCTCCAGGGGGAAACCAGCCATGAAATCCTTGTCGCTGGCAGGTTGATAGGGGCCTTGTTTGAGCTCAAATACCACCGTGTTTGGCTCCAGTGCCACCAGGGTGTGGTAACTGCCGGTGGCCAACTCCACCCCCCGCAGGGGCCCGCCGGCAGCAATCACTCGCCGCTCGATCACCGCGCCGCTGGCATCCAGCAGCAGCAGGCCCAGGGACCCCTGCAGCACCAGCACAAATTCAAAGCCCGCCGCCGGATCCTGGCGTAGATGGCGGTGTGGTCTTACATAAGTGCCCGGCTGCAGAGCATTGAGAAAGCGCTGCACCAGATCAGCAAGGCCGTGGAGGTTGTGGTTGCTGCGCAGGCGCGGACTGGCCGCCGCCGCCGCACAAACCGCCGCCAGCAGATCGGTGTCGATTGGAGTAAGCGCCGAGGGGATAAGTGCTAAATCCTCGACTCCGGTAACTGAGCTGTTCATGCTGTTGCCAACTCAGCGCAGATTGCTGAAAAAGCGGCTGCCGGGTCGCTGGCGGCCGTGATCGGTCGACCGATCACCAACTGGCTGGCCCCAGCGGCGATCGCCGCCGCCGGGGTGAGCACCCGCCGCTGATCGCCAGGGCTGGCCCCCGCCGGCCGAATCCCCGGCGTCACCAACGCAAAGGGGGCCGGATGGGCCGCCCGCAATCCAGCCACCTCCAAGGGGGAGCAAACACAGCCGCCGATGCCGGCGCTGGCGGCCAGGGCGGCCAGCCTGGGCACATAGCTGCTAAGAGGTTCGGCGATCGCCAGTTCAGAGGCAAAGCGGTCCTGCTCCCAGCTGGTGAGCACGGTCACGGCCAGCAGGGTGGGCGGCTCCAGGCCGGCGACGCTGGCGGCATCCATTGCGGCCTCCTGGCCGGCCTGGAGGGCTTCTCGGCCCGCTGCGGCATGCACGGTGATCAGTTCGGCCCCCAACCGGCTGGCGCTGCGGCAGGCGCCGGCCATGGTGGCCGGGATGTCGTGGAACTTCAGGTCTAGAAACACCCGCTTGCCCTGCTGCCGCAACTGGCTCACCACCTCCGGCCCGGCGGCGGTGAACAGCTCCAGCCCCACCTTCACCCAGCGCAAATCGGGAATGGCGGCAACCAGAGCCAGCGCCTCCTGAGCTCCCATGCCGTCGAGGGCCACAATCAGCTGCTCGGCGGCAGCGGTGAGCCGCTCCGCGGCAAGGGGCAGCCGCTCGGCATTAGTGGGTGGCCGCTCCGCAGCAGTGGGCAACAGCTCTGCCATGGCTTCATCTCGACCTCCATTGATTCTCGCCGAACGCCGCTGGGGCTCCAGCGGCAGCTGGAGAAAGGCTCCAGGAGCAAACCACGGCGGCTCCTGGGCGGCTCCTGACGGCAGCTACTAAAAATCCCCTAATGGCATCTGGTGAGTGGGCCCCAGCAGCGCCCCCAGCAGCCAACCCCAGCAGCACTTGGGCTGCCCTTAACCACACGACTAATTCACCAGCAAACGTCTAATTCACCAGCCGGCGAAATGTCTTCTTGCCCAGTTGCAGCACCTTGCCCTCCAGTTCGCTGGCGTCGCTAAACAGCTGGTTGACATCGGTGAGCTTCTGGCCATCGAGCCGCACGCCGCCGTTCTGGATCTGCCGCCGGGCCTCACTGCTGGTGCAGATGCCCAGGGCGCTGAGCAGATAGAAGGCTTTGGCCGGGAAGTTTACCGTCGCCAGGTAGGCGTCGGGCACCGACGCGCCGCCTGCATCTGCGCCGGAGCTTGCACCTTCGGCATCGGTCCGCAACACCAAATTGGCCGCATCCGCCTGGGCCTGGATGGCGGCCAACTCGCCATGGCGGCTGGCGGTTACCGCCAAGGCCATCGCCTTTTGACGCTGCCTCGGATTGCTGGGCAGGGCCGCTAAATCCAAATTCGTGAGCAGCGTTAGATATTCCTCCACCGCTGCATCGGGTACTTTTTCCAACTTTGAATACATTGTGAGCGCATCATCGGAGAGGCCCACGGTGTTGCCCAGACTCTTGCTCATCTTTTGCACCCCATCGAGCCCCGGCAGGATCGGCAGCAACATGCCAAATTGGGGCCGCTGGTTAAAATGACGCTGCAGATCGCGGCCCATGGCCACGTTGAACTTTTGATCGGTGCCGCCCAGCTCCACATCCGCCTGCACCGCCACCGAGTCATAGCCCTGCAGCAGCGGGTAAAGAAATTCGTGTAGGGAAATTGGCGTGCCGCCGCCGTAGCGATTGGCAAAATCCTCCTTGGCCAGCATCTGGCCCACGGTGCTGATCCCCAGCAGCTCGATCACCTCCGGCAGGTTCATGCCCGCCAGCCATTCGCCATTGCGCCGCACCTCCAGCCGACCGGGGGTTTGGAAATCCAACAGCGCCCGCTTTGGATCCTGGCCCAGCCCCAGCTGCACCAGATAGGTTTCGGCGTTGGCCTCCACCTGGGCGGCGCTCAGTTGCACCCGGGTGGCGCTCTTGCCGGTGGGATCGCCGATGCGGGCAGTGAAGTCGCCAATAATGAGAACTGCGGTGTGGCCCGCATCCTGGAAGGCCCGCAGCTTGCGGAACAGGATCGAGTGGCCCAGGTGGATGTCGGAGCCGGTGGGGTCGATGCCCAATTTCACCCGCAGCGGCCGACCGGCGGCCTCGGCCTCCGCCAGCCGGGCCGCTAGCGATTGGTCTGCGCCCAGCTCGGCGGCGGGGAACAGATCGGCCACCCCCCTCTCCAGCCAGGTGGGCAGATTCCAGGCGGCTTGGGCCATCGTGCTTGCGGGCCCCCGGCGCCCCTGCGTCTGGGGCGGATCGTAGGCATTGGCGCAGGCCCAGCCCTTGGCGGCGGGCCCAGCTCAGCCCTGGGGCTCCAGCTGGCTCTTCATCCGCTCCAGGGTGATCTGCATTTGATTGAACATCGTTTCGGGGGTGAGCCCGAACTGGCCCAGCTGGGTGCGCAGCTGTTCCACAGTGAGCTTGGCCTGGAAATCTTCCGATAGCTCGAAGCGCTTCATGAACACGCGATAACGATCCATCATCGATTCCATCTGCTCGATGTAGAGCTTCTTGCCCTCCCGATCGAATTTGCCGTAGTCACTGCCCAACTGCATCAGCTGCTGGTAGTCGCCAAACAGATGCTTGGCCTCGTCTTGAACGATTTCGGAATCAAAGAACGCCATGGGCCAGGCGATACGGCGCCAAAAAACTGATGTGATTCTGGGGATCGATGGAGGGCAAGTGGGGTGCGGATCCACGCATCCCCGCTAGCTTCGCTGCACAGCACCCAGGCGCTCTCCGCAGCATGGCTCAGCGGCACTGGCTGGATCCCCTGGCGCGGCGTCTGCTGCAGGCCACCGGTCAGTTGGCGCCACCACCGGCGTCATCACCGGCGCCGACGGCACCGACAACCCCGGCCGCAGCCAAGGGCCCGGGCCCAGGACCAGCTACAGGGACAGGGACAGGGGCATTTGGCCAGCTCAACCCCGATCAGCGGCCGTTGGTCCAGCAGCCATTGGATCCCCAAGCGCTGCACCGCGAAGCGATCGAGCGCGAACTGGTGGAGCGTGAGCTGTTGGCCTTGAAGCTGAGCCAAAATCCAGCCCTGCGTCTGCGCGATGCCGCCGAGGTGCGCCATGCCGCCGCCCTCGGCTGGCGCCTGGATGTGAACCGGGCCACCAGGGCCGACTGGGGCCGGCTGCCGGGCCTGAGCAGCGCCCAGCTCGACCTGTTGCTGCGGCTCCAGGCCGGCGGTGTGCAGCTGAGCGGCCCGGAAGATCTCAAAAATTTGTTGGAGCTCAGCCAATCCCAGCTGGAGGCCTGGTTGCCGCTGCTGGAATTCCGCTGGTATGGCACAGCCCCCACCAGCTCCTCGCCGCCACCACTGGATCTCAACCGGGCCCGGCCCCTTGATCTGCTGGCCCTGGGCCTGTCGCGGGAGCGCATTCGTCGCCTGTTGCGGGAGCGGGCCCGAGCCCCCTTCCTCGACCTGGCCGAACTGCAGCAGCGCTTGCAGTTGCCGCCGGAGCTGGTGGAGGGCTGGATTGGCCGGGTGCGCTTCGGGCAGGGACCCTGCGGCCCGGTACTGCCCTCCACCCCCCGCCGCCCCTGAACCTTGCGCCAAGGCGATCTGTTTTCCGGCTTGCAGCCGGCCAGCTCAAACACCAGCGCCGCTGGCGGCGAGTTGCCGCTGCTCGCCCACCAACTGCTGGCCTGGCAGCGACTGGTGGCCAGCCACCAGGGGCCCCTGTTCGCGGGCGGAGCCGGCCAAGCAATGCAGGCGAGCCTGTTCGATCTCACCAGCCCATCCGCCGAGGCCCGGGCGGCGGCTTTTGATCCGCTGGCGCTGCAACCCCAGCCGCTGAGCTTTTGGCGCTGGCCCCAGGCGCCCCAGGGCGGTGCGGCCATCTACCTGGTGATCGATCGCCCGCCGGCACTAGAGCAGCCCCTGCTGCTCTACGTGGGCGAAACCGGCCGGGCCGATCGGCGCTGGAAGGGGGAGCACGACTGCAAGCGCTACTTGACGGCCTACGGCGAGGCCCTGGCCAAGGCGGCCCTGGAGGGCAGGCCCAGCATCCGCTTCTGGCTGGATGTGCCCGCCACCATCCAGCCCCGGCGGGCCCTGGAGCAGGCCCTGATTCGGCGCTGGCTGCCGCCCTTCAACAAGGAAACGCGCCAGCGCTGGGCCACGCCGTTCACCGCCGAGCTCGACTTGGAGTAGGGAGAGCTGGGGGGGCAGCCAGGGGGGCGAGGCTGGAGCGAAAATCAGGTGGGGCAGCCAGGCTGGCTAGCATTACCAATCGATCAGGTCTCGGTGCATGGAAATTCGCTGCCTCCCCCAAGACCTCACGGCGGCCCTGGGGAGCTGGAGCGATCAAGCCCTGGCAGTGGGTTTATTCGCCGGTGGCGAAGACGCGCCCGCTGACCACCCTCTGCTCCAAGCCCTCACCGATCGCTATGGCCCCGAGTTGCTGGCGCGGCTAGCCCAGCGGCGCTTCAAGGGGCAACTGGGGGATGCCGCCTGTCTGGAACTGCTGGGGGAGCTGCCCGGCAGTGTGATTTTGGTGGGTTTGGGCGATCCAGCCAGTTTCGCTATTTCATCCCTGCGCGCCGCCGCCGCCAGCGCCGCCACGACGGCCCTGGCCGCCGGCTGCGCCAGTTTGGGCCTGGCCATGCCGCTGGATGGCATCGAGGGCTCCACGGCGGCGGCGGCCCTGGGCCAAGCCGTGCGGCTGGCCACCTACAGCGACCAGCGCTTCAAGAGTGAGCCAGATCAAACGAAGCCCCGGCTGGCGCACCTCACCCTGGTGGGTCTGCAGCAGCAGGCGGCCGCCGGGCTGGCTGGCATAGACGCCATCTGCGCCGGCGTTGAACTGGCCCGGGAGCTGGTGGCGGCGCCGCCCAATGTGGCCAACCCCCAGCACCTGGCGGATACCGCCGCCCAGATCGCCAGCCATCACAACCTGGAGCTGAAATTGCTGGAGCGCGACGACTGCGCCGCATTGGCGATGGGCGCTTACCTGGCCGTGGCCCAGGGGTCGGCCCTGCCGCCCAAGTTCATTCACTTGATCTATCGCCCCGAGGGCCCGGTGACCCGCAAGGTGGCCCTGGTGGGCAAGGGCCTCACCTTCGATTCCGGCGGTTACAACCTCAAAACGGCCGGCTCCCAGATCGAGATGATGAAATACGACATGGGCGGCAGCGCGGCGGTGCTGGGCACCGCCCGGGCCATCGGCCAGATCCGGCCGGATGGGCTGGAGCTCCACGTGATCGTGGCGGCCTGCGAAAACATGATCAATGGCGATGCGGTGCATCCCGGCGACATCGTTACCGCCTCCAATGGCAAAACGATCGAGATCAACAACACCGACGCAGAAGGCCGCCTCACCCTGGCCGATGCCCTGGTCTATGCCTGTCGCTTGGAACCGGATGTGGTGGTAGACCTGGCCACCCTCACCGGTGCCTGTGTGATCGCCCTGGGGGAGGAGATTGCCGGTCTTTGGTCGAGCAGCGATGGCCTGGCGGAGGCGCTGTTGCAAGCCGGCAGCAGCGGCGGCGAAGAGCTCTGGCGCATGCCCCTGCGCAAGTCCTACAAGCAGGGCCTCAAAAGCCAATTCGCCGACATGAAGAACACCGGGCCGAGGCCCGGTGGCTCGATCACCGCAGCCCTGTTTCTGCAGGATTTTGTCAGCAAGGATCTGCCCTGGGCCCACCTGGACATCGCCGGCACCGTCTGGAGCGACAAGGGCCGCGGCAGCGAACCCGCCGGTGCCACCGGCTTCGGGGTGCGCACCTTGGTTAATTGGCTGATAGCCGGTGCCCCCTGCCAAGTTGGCGCCTAGGTTGAGACTCAGCTAGGGGTGCGCCGATGGCTGTCAAAAAAATCCGCTGGTACGTAAAGGCCCAACTCGGTGTATTGATGTTGCCGGCTGGTCTCTGCCTGTTCGGCGAAGCGGTTATCCGCAGGGGCATGGAGCAGCTGGCCTCCAGCGCCCAGCTGGCCGCAGCCAATGGCGATTCCCTATCACTAAACCTGCTGCGGGCCCCTGGTCCCTGGTTCTGGTATGGCAGTTTTGGCCTGATCCTGATCACTGGAGGCGTGGGCCTGATGATCGAAAGTGGGCTGCTGCGTGGCTACCCCGGCCGCCAGTGATTTTTGGGTTAGGCAGACTTTAGAAAACCGCCAGCTCGTCGACCCTGCCACCCTGGGCCATCGAGGGGTGTCTTGGCAGAAGCAGGCCAGGGTTGAGTGCTGGCAATTCCTTTATGGATCCATAAATACCAGCGGCTCTATTTACACGGGCCTTCAAGCCCTTAGACCCCATGGCTTTGGCCCCCTTTACTTGAGCTCGGTTCCCTTATACTTGGACTTGGACTTGGACTTGGACTTGGACTTGGACTTTGGGAACTATTACTTAAGGACAGTATATATAGCCTGCTTTGGCCGAAAGCTTAGGCATTGACCCCATTTGGCTCGGGCTCAAAACCCTCGGATTTGGCTCCAGCGGCTTTGGCTTCGGCTCAGGCGGCTCCCACAACACTTCGCTGCCGCTTGGCGAGGACGGCTGGGAGCTCTGCTGGCCGCAGGTTGGCCAGCAATTGATCTGGGGATTCCAGGGCGTGGATCTGCCAGCGGGCCCGCTCAGTGCAGAGCTTTAGCAGGCGATCCAGATCGTCGGCGGCCTGCTTGGGGCTGGAGTAGGGACCGATATGCCTGGTCTGCAGACCGTCACGAATTGTCAGCAGATACATACGCCGCTGGACTAGAGGCGAATCCACATTAAGCCTGCCGCCTAACGGTTTCGCGCAGCAAAACCGTTGCTGATACGGCCCACATAGACAAGAGTGCCCCTGAGATCTTAAGGATTTCCTTGGATTTCCTCAGCGCTAGGGCTAGGGCTAGGAGTTGGGATTACCGGCGGGGATATTGGCATCGGCTTTTGTCGAACCCCACACCTGTTGGAGGCGGCGATCCCGGCCGCAAGCCCAGCGGTAATACCCGTAGCGGGCCCCATGGCGCTCGGCATAGTTTTGGTGGTATTCCTCGGCTGGCCAGAACCGCTGCAGCGGTTTGATCTGCACAGCCAGCGCCGATCTGGCCCGGCCCAGCTGCTTGGCGATGGCCGCGGCACTGGCCTGGGCCTGCAGGGCCTGCTGCTGGCCACTGGTAAAAATCACCGGGCGATAGGAATCGCCCCGGTCACAAAACTGACCGCCGCCATCTACGGGATCGATATTGCGCCAATAGGCCTTGAGCAGGGCCGCATAGCTAAGCCGATCGGGATCAAAGCGCACCCGCACACTCTCTTGATGGCCCGTGCCCCCAGCCGATACTCGCTGATAGCTGGGATTGGCCAACTTGCCGCCGCTGTAGCCGCTCTCCGCTGATAACACGCCAGGCAGGATCTCTAAATCGTGTTCCAGACACCAGAAGCAGCCTCCTGCGAACACAGCTTCCTGGGTCGGCGCTGCCATCACCGGCAGGGGCCCGAGCAACAAAACCAGAAAAGCAGCCAGCAAGGGGGTTGCTAGCCAGCCAAAAAGGGTGAGGCCGCTGCTTGCTGAGCCGGCCCTGACCGCCGGAGATGGCCTAGTGATCTGTTCAGCCATTGCCGCCTGCGGTTACCACCAGATCAAGGATGGCAGAGGCGGCCCGGCTGGTGACCCCAGGCTCGCCCAAGGCGCGGCGCAATCTTTGATAACCCTCCAACATGCGCTGGCGGGCGCCACTGGTGGGATCGAGGAGCGGTGCGGCCTCAGCCACGATTGCCTCGCAGCTGAGTTGATCCTGCAGCAGTTCCGGCACCAGCCGCTCATTCAGCACCAAATTCACCGGCGAGATATGGGGCACGTTGAAGCGCAGCAGGCGTTTGGCCACAAAGGCCGTGACCCGGCTCACCCGATAGACCACCACCTGGGGCACCCCCCGCAGCGCCAATTCCAGATTGGCCGTGCCCGACTTGGCGAGCGCCAGATCGGCAGCGGCGCAGAGGTCGGGTTTGAGCCGGTCGGCATCGCCGGCCGCAATGATCCGCGCTCTAACCCCAGCCTTCGTAAGTACGGCGCCGAGTTCGGCTTCAAAGCCGCTGAGGCCAGAAGGTACCAGCACCTCCAACCGTGGCTGGCGGCGCTGCAGCTCGGCCACCGCCGCCGCCATGGCCGGCAGCAAATAGCGCAGCTCTTGGCGCCGCGAGGCCGGCAATAGCAGCAGTACCGGTACCTCGTCAGCCAGTCCCAAGCGCTTACGAGCCTGGTCGCGGCTGGGCAGTTCGGCCAGGGTGTCCAGCAGGGGATGGCCCACCCAGGTAACGGCGGCACCGCGCTCGCCGTAAAAACGAGCTTCCTCCGGGAAGATCGCCAAAATCCTGTCGCTAAAGCCGATCAGCCTTGTGGTGCCCCCATCCCCCATGCTGAATGCCCATTCCTGGGGTGCTATGTAATAGGTGATCGGTACTTGGGGATAGAGACTTTTGAGGCGCAGGCCCAGGTTGATATTGGCGCCCATGTAGTCGATCAGCACCACGCCATCGGGGGGATTGCTGGCCAGCCAGCGGCGCAGCTGCCGCTGCAACTTCAGCGTTGGCAGGATCAGGGGCAGGGCCTCCCAGAGGCCGATGGCCCCCATCGATGCGGTGTCGGCGATCAGCTGCGCGCCGGCCTGGCGCATCCGCTCCCCCCCCAGAGCCACCAGCTCCAGACTCAAGCCCCGCTGGCTGGCTTCGCCGCGCAGAGCTCGAATCAACAGACTGCCCTGCAGATCCCCGGATACTTCACCGGTACTTACCAGCAGGCGCACCATCAGCGCTGGGCGGGTAGGGGACCGCGGCGTCCCGGACCGGTGGAGGCCTCCAGGAAGGCCACCAACTGTTCGCCTGCCTCCAGCAAATCCAGCTCGCGGGCAGCGGCCAAGGCTGAGGCCATCACCCGATCGCTGCGGTAGAGGAGGGTCCAGAGTTGCTGCAGCTGGCGCAGCTGGGCGCCGTCATCGAGATCGGCCAGGCCACTGCGGCGAATACCGAGGCGATTCAGGCCCCGCAGCCGGCCGGGATGGCCCTCCACCATGGTGAAGGGGGGCACGTCGCGGTCGATGCGGCTCATGCCACCCAACATCGCCATGCTGCCTATGTGCACAAACTGGTGAATGCCGAGCACACCGCCGATCACGGCCCGATCACCGATCACCACATGGCCAGCTACGGCTACGCCGTTGGCGATCACGATGCGATCACCCAGCTGGCAGTTGTGGCCGATGTGGCTATAGGCCATCAGCAGGTTGGAGTTGCCCAATCGGGTCTGCTCCTGGCATGAGGTTGCCCGATTGATGGTGACGCACTCGCGAATGCTGTTGTCGTCGCCGATCACCACCTCGGTGGGATCACCGGCGTACTTGAGATCCTGGGGATCCAAACCGATGCAGGCCCCGGGAAACACCCTGTTGCGCCGACCCATCCGCACCACCCCATCGATCACCACATGGGGGCCGATGCGACAGCCGTCGCCGAGTTCGACGCCCGCGCCGATCACGGCATAGGGACCGATCTCCACATCAGCGCCAAGGCGGGCGCCCGGATCGACCACTGCCGTGGGATGAATCTTGATGGCCATTGCTGAGCTGCCCATCCTCTTAGTCCACCAAGGAGAACAGCAGTTCCCCGGCACAGACCAGTTGACCATCCACGCTGGCCTCGGCATGGACCTTGCCAAAGCGGCGGCGTTTGAGGCTTAACAGCTCGCAATTGATCAGTAGCTGATCGCCTGGCACCACGGGCCGACGGAAGCGCACCCCATCGATGCCGGCAAACACGAACAGGCCCTTGGGCAGATCGGGCATCTGGGTGACGATCAAGCCGCCCACCTGGGCCATGGCCTCCACGATCAACACGCCGGGCATCAGCGGACGGCCAGGGAAATGGCCCTGGAACTGGGGTTCGTTGAGGGTGACATTTTTGATCGCCAACGCCCGCTTGCCGGGCTCGTGCTCCAGCACCCGATCCACCAGCGCGAAGGGATAACGATGCGGCAGGAGTCCCTGGATTTGCTCGCTGGAGAGCAGCGGCACTAGGGGGGAGGGGGCTCTGGTGGACAAGGAAACAGGAAATGGATAACGGGCGGGCTTAGCTGGCAACGCCCCCTGGGACAGGGGGCTGACCACCAGCGTCTTTGTTTGCGAGCGCAGCTGCCAGGGCCGTGTGCAGGCCGTGGGAACCGCGATAGGCGAACACCTCGGCCTGAGGCAAGCCTGCCAGGGCCAAGTCCCCCAGCAGATCCAGCAGCTTATGGCGAACTGGTTCGTCGGCGAAGCGCAGGGGGGGATTCAGCCAGTGGTCTCCGTCGCAAACCAGGGCATTGTCCAGGGCGCCACCTTGAATCAAGCCAGCCGCCCGCAGCTGCTCCACCTGCTCGCGAAAGCCAAAGGTGCGGGCCGGGGCAATCTGCTCTACGAACAGCTCTGGACTCAATTGCAGCGAAAACAATTGCCGGCCGATGGCCGGCTGCTGAAATTCAATCGCCGCAGCGATCGAAAGCCGCTCCGCAGGCAGGGCGGTGACGAAGCTGCTGCCCTGCCACAGGGTGATCGGTTCACCCAGGGCTGCGCCAATGAACCGTGGCCCCATGGCCACCAGACCGGCCTCGGCGATCGCCTCCACCCAGGGCAGAGCCGAGCCATCCAGCAGCGGAATTTCCTCGCCGCTCACCCAGATCTCAGCCTGGTTGACACCGACGCCGGCCAGAGCCGCCAATAGGTGCTCCACGGTGGCCAGACGACCGCTATCGAGCGCCAGGCAGGTGCATAGCTGGGTGTCAAAAACCTGGCAGGGTGCTAGGCGCTGCAGGGGCTGCTGGGGTTGATCCAAGCGCCCCACCCAATAGCCGCTGCGCTCACTGGCCTGCAGCCGCACGCGGCCGGTGGCGCCGCTATGGAGGCCAACGCCGCTGCGCTCCACGGCTTGCGCCAGGGTCCAGGCCCCGGAGTAATCAAAGGGCCAGCTGGCCATCAGAATTTCCAGCCCACACCCAGGTTGAAGCGCCAATCGCCGCTGAAATCCTTGCTGGCCACTTCCAGCCGCAGCGGGCCCACAGGGGTGGTCAAAATCAAGCCTGTACCCACCGAAAAACCATCTCCTGGTTTTTTCAACAGGCCACCGGGATTGCCGCTCACATTGGCCTGGGTGCCGAAGGCGGTGCCGCCATCGATGAATAATTCACCGCTCACGATTCTAAAGATCGGAAATCTGTATTCCAGGGTGGCCTCCCCGAAACTTTTGCCAACACCTAAATCACAATCGTAATAACCGCGCACCGAGTTGGCACCGCCTAGGCAGAAGGCCTCATAGCTCGTCATGCTGCCGATGTTGGAGCCTGCGGAAACCTGGAAGGCCAGGGCCTGCTTGCAGTCAGCGGACTCACCCTTTTTGGGCCGGCAACCCTTGTAAATCTTTAGCCAACTAACAGGAATATAGTGGGTAAAACTGCCCCGGAGACGATTGAAGGTGGGCGAATCCTGGCCTACGGAGATGAACTGTTCGGTGCCAAGGCTGAGGAAGTTGCCGGCGGTGGGATTGCGGGCATCGTTAAGAGTATTCATGGTGGCAGCCATCCTCACGCCAACCAGCTGGTTTCTGGTGGCGCAGTTATAGGCGATACAGATTACATTATTGACCAAAGTGGTTCCACCATTAAAATTATTGGGCCCAACGGCATAGGGCGTCTTGTCGCCCGCAAAGTTCACCGGAGTCACCTCCTGGGCATTTACCCCCAACACCAAGCTCCAGGGGGCGCGCTTGAAAGGATTGCCACCATTGAGGGGGCGCACCAGTTGCAGACTGCCGCCAAAGCGTTGGATGGCGATGGTGTTACCATCCAGGGCGAACCAATTGTTATTTGCCCCCAAGCCAGCCACCGAACCCGCCGCCACGGCTTCACTGATTGACCCAAAAGTTTTACCCAAAGGGTTGGTGGTGGAGTAAATATTATACGCAGAGGCGGTAGATGGAGCCGAATAGAAGCCGCTAGAAACGTCCGTTACTGTAACAAACTGGCCATTGTCTTGGCTTTGATAAATTTGAGGTACATCTCTACTCAGGAAAAGTCTCGCCCGGAACGCTGTGCGGTATTTATCCCCTTTGATCCAGGGGTCAGTGAAGGAGATATCGGCCAAGCCGCCGAATTGGCCGTAGGTAAAATTAAGCGATCCATCCCAAGCGCGACCGGCGAGGTTGCTTTCTTGCAGTTGCACCTGGCCGAAAACACCCTGGCTTTGGCTGTAGCCCAAGCCACCGGATAGGCTACCGGTGGACTGCTCTACGATGCCCAATTGAATGACTACATTACCGGGCTCTGCCGCCACGGGCTTAAGAGTAACTTTAACGTCGCTGAACAGTCCCGTGCCGTAGATGCGCTTGATATCCTCTTCCAGCTCGCGGCGATTGAACACCTGGCCGGTCTTGATCGAGACCTCTCGACTGATCACCCAAGGCTTGGTCTTGCCCTTGATCGGTTCATCTTTGGCATTCTTATCTTGCCCCTCCTTGTTAAGGAATTTCACTTCCACCCCAGCCACGGTGCCCTCGCGCACCAACAATTCAACCGTTCCATCGGGATTCACCCGCTGGGGGCCGCTGACCCTGGCCAAGGAGTAGCCCTGGTCTGCGTACCAGCGCTGCAAGTCCTGCATGCGACTCTGCAGGGTATTGAGATTCAGGGTTCTGCCGTAATCAGCGGCAAAGCTGTCGGTCACCACCTGGGCTGGGATCTTGGCTTGGACCGGATCGAGAGTGA
Organism: Prochlorococcaceae cyanobacterium; assembly: GCA_044356735.1. Taxonomy (GTDB): domain Bacteria; phylum Cyanobacteriota; class Cyanobacteriia; order PCC-6307; family Cyanobiaceae; genus UBA5018. The sequence continues at coordinate 7,154 of JBIKVR010000037.1, read as the reverse complement.
CTTTTTTGAGCACGGGGTTGGCGACCACATTGACCACCAGGCGCACCCCGAGCGGGCCGTCTACCGGCTGAATGCGCACATCTGAAAACCAGCCACTGGCATAGATCGCCGACAGGTCGGTCTGCAATTCACTACGGCTGACCCTGGTGCCAGGAGTGGCTGCCATCGCCCCATAGGCGGCCAGCTCCAGCCGTTCCCGCTCCGGGTGGTTTTCCAAACCTTCGATCACCACCTCCGAGATCAATACCCTCGGCTCGGCGGTAGCAGCCGGTGCGGTAGCGGCCGGTGTGCCAGGAACCGGTGCGGCAGCAGCGGGTGGAGTACCAGCCGGAGTGGCGGCCGGTGCCGCCTCATTTTTGTTGGCGGGACTTGCTTTAGATGGAGCTGGGTTAGCTGGGGCTGGTTTAGCGGGGACTGCTTTAGCGGGGACTGCTTTAGCGGGGGCTGCTTTAGCGGGGGCTGAAGTGGCGGGAGTGGTACCCGCTGGCGTCGGCTGGGCGACTGGGGCGCCCTGGCTCGGGCTGGAGGCCGGGGTGTCAGCGCCAGCGGCTTTTGGCACTGCCGGCTGGGCCAGGGCTGGGCTTATCCCCGTTAGGGCCGCGGCGCACAAGCTGATCAGCACCTGGGCTGGAACAGAACCTGTTGAACGCAAGCCGGCCATCTGCAAAATCACGGTGCGGCCCGGCCGCATTTGAGGCTGACCTTACCGGTAGACCCGTGGTTCCGGACAGACCCCCTGGACCCGTTTGAGAACCTCCCCGTAGGCCTCGACAACTCCGCCCAGATCCTGGCGAAAGCGATCCTTGTCGAGAATCCGCGCCTGGCTGTCGGCAATGCCGCGATCCCAGAGGCGGCAATTGTCGGGACTGATCTCATCGGCCAGCAGCAGCTGGCCGTCAACGCTGTAGCCCAACTCAATTTTGAAGTCCACCAACTCCAGATCCAGGCCGGCGAACAGCTGCCCCAGGGCGGTGTTTACCCGCCAGGCCAGCTGTTCGATGGCGATTCGCTGGGCGTCGTCCACCAAGCCCAGCAGCCGCAGGCGGGCTTCGCTGAGCAGCGGATCGCCGAGGCCGTCGTCTTTGTAGTAAAAATCGAGCAGCGGTTGCTCCAGGCGAGTGCCGGGGGCGATGGGCAGTTGTTTACACAGGGAGCCGGCGGCGATATTGCGGATTACCACCTCCAGCGGCACCACCCGCACCGGTCGCACCAGCATCCAGTTGCCGCCAGCCTCGCCACTGGCCTCGCCACTGGCCTCGCCGCCCGCTTCGCCAACGGCAGATGAGGCAGTGGAAGTGGCATGGGCGGTGGCAGTGGCGTTGGCGGGCAGCCCCATGAAGTGGGTGGGGATGCCCTGCAATTCCAGATATTCGAAGAGCAGGGCTGAAATTTGGCAATTAAGAACCCCCTTGCCGCTGAGCTGGGCACGCTTCTGGGCATTGAAGGCGGTGGCGTCATCCTTGAATTCCACCGCCAGCAGATCGGTCTGGTCGGTGGCGTAGACGCGCTTGGCCTTCCCTTCATGCAGCAGGGGGCCGAGGGAGTAGGCGCTCATGGCTGAGGGGCGGGCAAGGGGGAGGCGGCATGGCCACCTGGAGCCCGGGGAGAGCGCAGCTGCAGCTCCAGCTCCTGGACGCGCCGCAGAGCGGCTGGGTCCTGGCGACGCAAACCCAACTCACCGTAGGCGTCGTCGATACGGGGGCTGAGCCGCGCCCGTCGCTGGGCGGCCAGGGCCCGCGCCTTAGCGCTGGCTTCGCTGGGGGCCAGGGCCAGTTGGTGATCGAGAATCTCCGCCACCAAAGACCAGGCGCCGGCTGCTGCGGCCTGGTCAAGGGCCAACTCAAGTAATCGCTCCCGTTCAGCGCTCGGCAATTGCTGCATCAGTTGCACAGCGCGATTGATGCGGCCGGCGGTGGCCAAGCCGGGTTGGCGACCGGCCAGCAACACCTCCGCGGCGGCCTGGGGTTGCTCCAGAGACTCCAGCTCAGCGGCCAGCAGGTCTAGGGCCGGGCGACTGGTGACAGTGCCGTCGCCATGGCGCTGCACTGGCAACAGCAGGGTTTCCAGGTTTGCAAGCTCTCCCTGGGCCAGCTGGCGCAGGGCCGCCGCCGCCCGAAAATGATCGAGCCCGGCATGGGCGGCCCGCCACTCCAGCAGCAACCACTGATAGCGCTCTACCCCCTCGGCCGGTCCATAGCGCTCCAGCACCTGCAGAGCCGCCTGGGGGGCCTGGCAACCAATCAGCGCATCGGCATTGGCCAGCACCACCGCCAAGGGCTGGGGAGCGGGCTTGATCGTGAGCAGGCGCCTTTGCACCTGTTGCAATTGGGTCAGGGAGCCCCGGTCCAGCAGCTGCGCACAGGAGGCAGCCAACTGGTCGAGGCCGCCATCGCGCAGCAGGGCGGCAAAAGCCCTCTCGGCCTCGCTCGGCTGGGGCTTGCCCCTGCGGGCCTGGGCGGGGCTCGCCGCCAGGGTCGCCACCAGAACCAATGCAAGCAAGCGCCGCCGCCTGGCGGCCTGTAACAAAAAAGCTGCCAGCGGAGATCTACCTGGAGCTACCGCCATGTATAGAAGAGGGCACGGCGGCCCGCTACGCGGACTTAAACCTAGAAGACCCGCCCCAGGCACCTCGCTCCCACCAGGCCATGACCACCGTCTCGATTGCCTCGTCAACGCCGGCGCGAATTCTGGTGGTGGGCGGCGGCGGACGCGAAAACGCCCTGGCCTGGGCCCTGGCCCGCAGCCATGGTGTCGAGCAGGTGTGGGTGGCGCCGGGCAATGGCGGCACGCCGGAATTAGAGGGCTGTCAGCAGCTGGCCATCGCCGAATCAGACCAGGAGGGGCTGCTAGCGGCCTGCCGCGAATTGGCGGTGGAATTGGTGGTGGTGGGGCCTGAGGCGCCCCTGGCGGCCGGCCTGGCCGATCGGCTGCGGGCCGCTGGCCTGCCGGTGTTTGGACCTGGAGCCGATGGCGCCCGGCTGGAGGCCAGCAAGCATTGGGCCAAAACATTGATGCAGGAGGCGGGCGTGCCCACCGCCGGCTATTGGCCCGCCACCAGCCTGGAGCAGGCGCTGGCGGTCCTGGAGGCCCAGGGGCGTCCCCTGGTGGTCAAGGCCGATGGTCTGGCCGCGGGCAAGGGCGTCACCGTCTCAGAAACCATGCGGGAGGCCCGCGATGCCATCGCCGAAATATTTGCGGGTCGCTTCGCAATAGCGGAGGGCGCCGCCTTGGTGCTGGAGGAGCGCACCAGCGGCCCCGAGGTGTCTGTCTTCGCCCTCACCGACGGGGAGCGGCTGCTGCTGCTGCCGCCGGCCCAGGATCACAAGCGCATTGGCGAGGGGGACACCGGCCCCAACACCGGCGGCATGGGAGCCTATGCGCCAGCACCGCTGCTGGATGGGGCAGGGCTGGAGCTGGTGCGTCAGCTGGTGCTGGAGCCCACCCTGGAGGCGTTACGGCGGCGGGGCATCAACTATCGAGGCGTGATCTATGCCGGCCTGATGCTCACCGAAAATGGGCCGAGTGTGATCGAATTCAACTGTCGCTTCGGCGATCCAGAATGTGAAACCTTGATGCCGTTATTAGGGCCAGAACTGGCCGCGGTGCTGCTGGCCTGTGCCGTTGGCCAATTAGATCAAGCGCCAGCACTCACCATTGACCCCGGCTGCAGCGCCTGCGTGATCGCCGCCGCCGCCGGCTACCCCGGCAAAATTCGCACTGGCGATCCTATTCATAGCAGCCTGGTTAGCTCCGATAACCTGCAGTTGTTCCACGCCGGTAGCCAGCGTCAAGCCGATGGCGGCTGCGTCAGCAGTGGTGGCCGCGTGCTGGCGGTTGTGGCCCAGGCGGAGGATTTTGATACAGCCTTTGAAAGAGTTTATGGGGGCCTGGAGCAGGTGCAATTTGAGGGGATGAATTTCCGCCGTGACATCGGTCATCAGGTGCGCCGTCGATGAACCACCACCAGAACCACCACCAAAACAGCCCCCAGGCCATCCCCAAGGTGGAGGAGCGCAGCTCTGATTGGCGCCAGTTATTGGCAAGTTGGTGGGCTGAGTTCAGCCTGCAGACCAAATTGCTGGCCGTAGCCACCCTAGTGGTGAGTCTATTGATGACGGGTATAACTTTCCTGGCCCTCAATGGCATCCAGCGCGATGCCCGAAACAGCGATACCCGCTATGGCCGAGATCTGGGAATACTGCTGTCTGCCAACGTGACGCCGCTGGTGGCCGAGGGCAAGGATCGAGAACTGGCCGCTGTGGCCGAAAAGTTTTGGCAGTACAGCTCCAGCCTTCGCTATATATTTTTTGCCGATCCCAATGGAGTTATTTACCTTGGCATCCCGATCGGCGCTAACTCTGGTAGCAGCGAACTGCTGCTGAGTCGCCGGCTGGAATTGCCCGCCGATCTGCGTCAACACCCGGAAAATCCGTTGGTCAGGCAACACCTCACCCCCAATGGCCAGGTGACAGATGTGTTTGTGCCGATGGTAAGCGATGGCAATTATTTAGGCGTGCTGGCATTGGGAATCAACCCCAATGAAACCCTACTTGCCAGTGCCGCCTTAACCCGTGAGGTCACCGTGGCGGTGTTCATCTCCATATGGGCCTTGGTGATTCTTGGAGCTGTATTTAATGCGCTTACAATTACCCGTCCAGTCAAGGAATTACTGCAGGGGGTGAGACAGGTGGCTGGCGGCTACTTCGAGACTCGCATCAGCCTGCCGGTGGGGGGAGAGCTCGGAGAATTGCTGCAGGGCTTTAACACGATGGCCTCCCAACTTGAGGCTTATAAGGCGGCAAACATTGAAGAGCTCACAGCTGCCCAGGTTAAACAGCAGTCCTTGATTGCCACCATGGCCGATGGGGCGGTATTACTAGATGCAGAGGGCAGAATTGTGCTGGTGAATCCCACCGCCCGGCGGCTATTTCGCTGGGAGGGTCGCAGTTTAGATGGCAACATGCTAATCGCAGAATTGCCGGACTTGCTGTCGATGGAATTGCAGGCACCCCTGGAGAGCTTGCAGAGCCTGGAGCGGGAATCAGCCGATGTGCGCTACAGCTTTGGCGAGCCAGCCCGCACCCTCCGCATCGTCTTGCAATCAGTTAGCGATACAAACGGTGAATCGCTAAAGGGTATCGCCATGACCATCCAAGACCTCACCCGGGAAGTGGAGCTAAATGCGGCCCAGGCCCGCTTCATTAGCAATGTATCCCACGAGTTGCGCACACCACTATCTAATATCAAAAGCTATGTGGAAACCCTTCATGACCTAGGTGATCAACTCAGCGAAACAGAAAAACAAGAATTCCTTGGCATCGCCAATGCCGAAACCGATCGACTGACTCGATTGGTGAATGATGTGCTGGATTTATCGCGGCTGGAATCCGACGGCAAATGGAAATTTGAGCCTATTTCCATTGCACCCGCCATGGAGCAGACGCTGCGCACTTATAGATTAAATGCCGATGAAAAGGGGGTGCAACTAATAATGGAAGCCGACCCACAGTTGCCCCGGGTGCTTGCCAACTGGGATTTGCTGTTGCAGGTTTTCGACAATCTGGTGGGCAATGCGCTTAAATTCACAGCCGCCGGTGGCTGTCTGGTGTTTAGGGCCTATCCCTGGCCTGATCATTGCCCCATAGAACCTGCAGTTGCCGCCAACGGCAATCCAGCCTGTGACCTAAGTTCACCACTACCTAGGTTGCGCATCGAAATTGCCGATAGCGGCTGCGGTATTTCCGCCATAGAGCAAGACCGTATATTCGAGCGCTTCTACCGTGTCGAAAACACTGTTCACACCGAAGCGGGCACAGGCCTAGGCCTTTCAATTGTCAAGGGCATCTTGAATAAGCATGGCAGCCAGGTAAGGATGGCCAGCGAAGTTGGGATTGGTACTACTTTTTGGTTTGACTTGCCCCTGGAACACTCCGATACCGATGAGTTGCAATTACAAGCCGAACGTCGAAATTATGAATTAGATTTTCAGTTAATAAAATCTTGAGTGATTCGTTAAACTTGCCCCATTGGCAAACATCTAAGAAAAAGAATAAGGAATAAGGCCGATCTGTGAAAACCCGATACACGGCCAATGAAATTATCATACCGCAATAGCTCTTAGCTGGCTGGGTCAGCAAAATCGCGGCCTTTCAGAGTTCTCCCTAACCAACCAGATAACTAGCTAACCGACGAGCCAACCAACCTGCTAGCTAGCCAGTTAGTTAGCTAGTCAAATGACATTCTTTACACATGTTTCCAAGACCAATCGTGGCTAGTTCGCGCTGGCTTAACCATATGCTTATTGGGGCTTCATGAAAAAGGCAAGCCCAGCGGACTGCAGCTGGTTCAAGCTGCTCAGAGCTGGTGAACTGGCCGGGAAGCCGGCAGCCGTTGAAAGCTGCTACAGTTCATAGCCACAAATATGCTGACAGCAACAAATGCACCGATACTCATAAATATACCGTTAGACATAAGGGCACTTCGAATAATTAGCCCTGACGTGGCCTTAGGCTCCATCCACTCCTGTTGCCGCAGTGGGTTTCGCTAGTTGACCCGCGCGGAACCCGAATTTTTCGAGGTGCCCATAAATGTGTCGGAAGCAGCATCACGATCAGATGGCGTGAACTCTCTTCCGGTTCGTGGGTGTAGGTGGGGCCGCCGGATCCGTAGGACACCTGCTGCCACTCCTCCCTTGGCGGCACCAGCTGCTGGCCAAGCTGTTGGAACTGCCGCTTGAGCGCCTCCAGACCCACCGGACAGTGTGGCTCGGCCAGCTGCTGGATCACATTGTCAAACACCCCATAGCCGTTGTGGCAGAAGGCCTCGCGGAAGATGTCACCGATCATTCCGCTGCTGTCATCGCAGCGGCCCAGCACCTTGTCTCCCAGCTCCGGCAACTACCACAACAGCGTCGGGGCCGCTGGAAGATGGAAGGCATGAGCACAACGCTGCGGCGGCGTGATGCCGGCGAGCGCCTGCGCGCGGTGACTTTCAGGAAAGGTGTCACTACTTGGCTGCCTTTCAGGGAGCTTGGATAGATGGTAGCGCCTGATTAAATTGGTGGCCATCTGGTGGCTTGTTGATCCACACCACTACTGGTTGGCGCCAGCAGCGAGTGGATTGGCTCCAGCGTTTTGGGTGGGCCTGGCGAGCCT